>JBBRCW010000282.1:0-9298 GCA_038204535.1 Chitinophagales bacterium
GGATGGAATGTTCCTGGTGACCTGATGCTAAAAGATATCAATGGAGACGGAAGGATAACAACAGGTGACGGAGGTTACTGGTATGCAGAAGGTGACCGTAATAATGTGGGTTATACCTATCCTCGTTACAGCTATGGGTTAAACCTTCAGGCAAACTGGAATGGGTTTGATCTTTCCGTTCAGTTGACCGGCGTTCCATATTGGAAGATTTATTCCGGTAATTTCTATGTGATGCCAGTTGCAGGCGATCAATTTAATTCCAAGTGGTTTGTTGCCCAAAGGGAACTTGGAACCTGGTCGCATGAAACACCCAATGCATTTTATCCAAGGTATTCTTTCAGAACATATGCTTCTAACGATCAGTATCTTATAAATCTTGCTCATCTTAGAGTCAAGAACCTTCGACTTGGTTATCAGCTTCCTTCAAAAATCTTATCAAAGATTAAGACCGATCGGGTTTACGTGTATACCAGCATTGAAAATCTGGGATATATTTATTATAAATCCTTTGTCAAATACGAGCCTGAAATCCTTCAAAATTATGGGGGATCGGGATATCCTCCACAGAGACAGTTTTCATTGGGCATTAACATACGTATTTAACATATTAATTTAAAAAGAATGAAAACAATAATAAAATATTCAGAGATTTTCCTGCTCATGCTGGCTTTTTCCCTCGTCAGTTGCCATAAAGACTATTTAGAGAGGTATCCTCTTGATAATATGAGTGATGCTACATTTTTTTCATCGCCTAACGATTTAAAGGTGTACGTCAACGGCTTTTATCCGTTATTTCCGCGTTATCATTTTCAAGGTCAGTTCGATGGAGCAACAAATATTGCCGTTGATGCCAACTCAGATATTTTGATTGCCACCGGCACCAGCGGAGCATTGTTGCAGCGTGGAAGCAACGGACAAGCCCCTCTGACCAATGGTACATGGACTTCTAATTTTACATGGATCCGAAAGGCTAATTACTTTATAAAAAACTATCCAAGGGTTACCCCAAAAAGTACAGAAACCAGGCAATATACCGGGGAAGGATATTTTTTTAGGGCTTGGGTTTATTATAATATGTTGGTACAGTTTGGCGATGCCCCAATTATTACAGAAGTTTTGAATACAGAAAGCCCGGAGCTTTACAAACCCCGCGACTCACGTTACAATGTTGCAAAGTTTATTATTCAGGATCTTGATTCAGCCATTACTAATCTTGGATGGAAAAATTCTAATTACGCCGGAGTTGGACGGGTTAATAAAGAGTCAGCTATCGTAATGAAAGCACGTGTGGCTTTGTTTGAAGGGACATGGGAGCGTTATCATTCCAGAAAAGGTACCGCATTTAAGGTTGCAGGTAAATCTGGAGATGAATTTCTTAATTTGGTGGAACCTACTGTTTTGGAAGTGATAGCGCGCCAGGGAACAGCTTTGTTTACTGCCGGTGGTCCTTTTAATGAGGCATATAATCAGTTGTTCTCACAAAGAGATGCGTCCAAAACCGCAGGGGTTTTCTTGTATCGCGTGTATGATGCAACCCAAATTGTTGGTCATAATTTCTTTGACAACGTGGTGGATGCCGGCTATACAGCGTCAAGGCGTATGCTGGAAGCATATCTTGACAAACAAGGAAATCCTCAATCAATTTCCGTACTGCCATTGGACCAGAAAAGCCTTATTAATCTGGCAGCCAATCTCGATCCCCGCTTCAGGCAAACAATCTGGACACCTGACCGTGGACCCCAGAATAAGATTATTGGTTTGGAAAAGCAAGCATTGCCTTCACGATATGCAATGATCAACAATACTTTCTCAAGTAATTATGCTGCAGGGGGCCTGCGTCTCTGGAAAGGGGCAATTCTAGATGCGAATGAATGGAGAAACGGCTCCACGGATGATATCCTTATCCGGTACGAAGAGGCCTTGTTGGCCCTGGCGGAGGCGAAGGCAATACTGGGAACTATTACTCAGGGTGATTTAGATAAAACCGTAAACGTGATTCGCAGTCGCGTGGGAATGGCCAGTATGCAACTTTCTACTATTAACGGTTGGTCAGTTACCTATGCAGGAAACAGAGGTTTTGATCCTACGGAATCAAAAATAGTCAACGAAATCCGTCGTGAACGATTGGTTGAACTTGCTTTTGAAGGACATCGTGTAAATGACCTGAAACGGTGGGCTGTATACGAAGATGTTATAAACGGATTTAAACCGCAGGGCGCCCATTACCAGGAATTTTTTGATTATTTCAACAACGCTACACAGCTTATCGCTGATGGCTTTAGCGCAAGTGATGCTACAAAAAGCAAATTGACCCCAGGAGGAAATTTTGACATTGATACTGAAGGATATATTAATCCGTACTTCAGAGTTCCTGAATTTAAGAATGGCGGAGAAGGTTATTACATCGAACCAGGCAGAAGCTATCTCTCACCAGTTCCAAAGGCTGAGATTGACTTATACCTGCAACAAAAAGGTGGTGTTACACTAACTCAAAATCCCGGATGGTTTTAATGCTTAATTAATAATAGAAATCATGAAAAATACATTTATTAATACTTTTATTGTCGTCCTATGGGGGAGCCTGTTTTTCTCATGCACGCCAAGGATAGAACTGGATAAAGCCCAATGGGGTGATCATGCGCTGATCGACAATGTTCAGATATTTAATATCCAGCAGCAGGATCAGCAACTACAGGAATTCTATACCAGCGGTGTGCTTACACCGGCAAGCAAGCGGGTCTATGTTTCAGTTGGAAATGCTGTAATAGACCTGGTTAATTTTAAGGCCACGGTTAAAGTGCCTTCAACCGTAGACCTCACAAAAGCAGGGATTGAGTTTTTTCATAAAGCAGTGAAAATTGAACCGGTCAATAATGCTCCTATTGCCGGAATAATCAAAGATTTCTCTGCCAAACAATTTGTGTACAAATTATTTTCTGCGGATGGTACAACGCATGACTGGACGATAATTATTACTAATTAAAAAGTTTTTAATTTCTTTATTTCAAAATTTGAACCCGGTGAAGTAAGTGCCTTTTTCAGAATAGATCTTCAGTCCCCTGAAACCCGGTTAAGGGCCTTGTTGGTGTATGCCGATGGAAGGGAACAGAGCGCCCATTTGATTTAGTTTGAACTTTAAATTGACTACGGTAAAAATGAAAAAAATAAGTGCGATTTTTGATGCTTTATTGTTCCTCCTTATTGCAAATTCCGTCATTGCCCAGAACCAGATTCCATTACCAACTGATCCGCAACTTAACTGGCAGAATGCTGAGTTAGCGGCCTTGGTTTGTTGGGATCTGCACGCCTTTGACGGCAAATTTTATGTACAATCAAAAGCCAGGATAACGCCAGTTGAAGATTACAATATTTTTAATCCTCAAAACTATGATCCCGATCAATGGGTAAAATCGTTAAAAGATGCCGGATTTAAAATCGCTATCCTTACTGTTAGTCATGAAACAGGATTCTTCTTTCATCAGAGCGATGCCACCCCCTACTGCATGAAAGCCTTGAAATGGCGCGATGGCAGGGGTGACGTACTGAGAGATTTCAAAACTGCATGTGAAAAGTACGGGATATTGCCGGGTGTTTATATTGGTACCCGGTGGAACTCTTTCTATGGAGTTTACGATTTCAAAGTCAATGGAGAGGGGGCGTTCGCCGAAAACCGGCAAAAGCAATACAACAGGATGATTGAGCGCATTGTGAAAGAAATTTTTACAAATTATGGTGACTGGGCTATGGTGTGGTTCGATGGTGGAGCACATGGTCCCGAACAAGGGGGTCCTGATGTGCTTTCGGTGTTTGAAAAATATCAGCCCAACTGCCTTTTTTACCATAATCTGCAACGTGCGGATATGCGCTGGGGAGGAAGTGAGTCGGGAACTGTACCCTACCCATGCTGGGGAACTTTCCCTTACGCTTCAACAGGCGCAGGTGAATCGGCAAAGAAGGAGATAGCCGCGAATGATTATGCCTTACTTAAAACCGGAGTACCCGGCGGCAAATACTATATACCTGCCATGAGCGATGCTCCTCTTCGTGGCAATGGCGGCCACGATTGGTTTTGGGAACCCGACCGCGAACACATTATTTATCCCCTCGGTAAACTGGTGAATATGTATTATAACTCGGTGGGGCACAACACCAGCCTGATTTTGGGTGTTACCCCTGGCCCTGATGGACTAATGCCCAAACCCGATGTAGAAAGGCTTAAGGAATTTGGCGATGAAATAAACCGAAGATTTTCAAAACCAATTGCCTCAACTGCGGGAACGGGAAAAAAGATAAGCCTGAAATTTCAGAAAAGACAAAATGTGAACCAGATTGTTTTGATGGAAGATATTTCTAAAGGAGAACGCACAAGAAAATTTACTTTGGAAGGGAGAACAATAAAAGGATGGCAAACCATTTTTGAAGGATCTTGTATTGGGCATAAATTTATTCACAGATTCGCTGATATCGACGTTTCAGCAGTCCGGCTAAACATTCTGGAATCAAAAGGAGAGCCACTGATATTGGAATTTGGTGCTTTTAATATTTCAAACATATATTGAAAACCACAACAAAGTCGCCGCTCATTAAAATATAAGCGTTATTAACCTGGCGAAAGAGGTTACCGATCGAATTGATGCCGGTGAGTTTAACCGGAGAGATGATTTTAAAGATCTTCATCCTTCACCAGGCGCACATAAAATACCCTAAGATAAAAACAGTTATTCGAATGGGATTTACCTGTGGGTTCAAAAAGCAACCCTAAAAGTAAAGGAAAAGCCAGCAGGATCCTGCATTAGTTAATTAATAGCGGGAAATAGTTTAATCATATTTATTGTCTTAATACAACAGGAATAAATGCATTTCAAAATTGTCACAGCGATCCTGGTGATCACTTTTTCATCATGTGTAAAGATAAGTTCTGCCCAGGTGATTGTGCCCACCGATGCGGATACCCTTCGGCAGGTCAGTCTGTCCAATCTAAAAAGCGATGGCAAAACCATGATTGCTTTAGCGTTCGGCCAGTCGAATGCTGCCAACAACGGACAGAAACTTTACACAACACATAATGCTTCTGTATTCAATTATTATGGAAGAAAATTGTATACAGCCAAAGACCCTTTGATGGGTAATACAGGGAAAGGAGGAAGTGTGTGGACGCGATTAGGTGACAGGTTGATTGACAGTGGCCTTTATAAGAAAGTAATTTTTATTCCGATAGCTGTTGGCGGATCAGCCATTGAATGTTGGGTGAGTGACGGCGATTGCTTTGAAAAGCTACAGCAAACGTTGAAGACTTTGAATAGCCAGCACATACGCCTTACGCATATCTTTTGGCACCAGGGAGAAATGGATAATCTCCTAAACACTTCTACGGCAAAGTATAAAGAACAGTTGGGCGCTATTTTACAAACACTTCGAAAATATCAGTCAGCAGATTTTTATGTATCCAAAGCATCCTATCATCCAGGTGCAATTGCAAAGCCATTGGGGGTGGATAGTGTGATAAGAAATGCACAGAAGGAATTTATTAGTGAAAACAAGGGTGTGCTGCTGGGGCCGGACACGGATACAATCATCCATACAATACATCGCCATGACAGCGTGCACTTTTCCGATTTTGGAATGACTGCTTATGCACAGCAGTGGTTCAACGCAATTATTAATAAGAAGGAAAAAGCCGTTTTTAAATTAAATATTTAAATGTATAAAAATGAAAAACGATGAAGCCACGTTGCCACTTGATCTGGCAAATTTTTGCAAGCCCATCGCTAACATATTTGAAAAGCCGCAAACACTGCCGCTGAATGGGAACAATATATGCTTACAGAGGAACAGCTGTATTCCTTCCAGGAGAATAGATATAAATAATGAGCGAGGAACAGGTGAACCTGTCGAATGTTAAATAAAAGTCATGAAAAATTTGGTTGTTTTTTTTGAGTGGAGGAAACTCCGGAATGTTAGTGATTTTGAAAGTATAAAAGTAAAAATTTTAAGTAGATGAAAGTTAGTGTAATGTTTTTCGTCTTATTAGTCGCAGTGTCGTGTAAGCAAAAGAAACAAAGCGAAGTGGATAGGTCAACTGATAAAAAAGATCTCCAATTTAAAAAGGGAAATTTTGGCTACGACAAAGTTTTCCTGCAGGAAAACTATAAAAATACTTTGGTTTTAGAAAGTGATGACAAACAAGCGATGGTTGTACTTTCTCCGGAATTACAAGGTCGTGTTATGACAAGTACACTTAACGGTGATAAAGGTGAGAGTTTTGGTTGGTTGAATTATGATTTAATTGCATCTAAAGAAATAAAGAAACAAATTAACCCCACTGGTGGCGAAGAACGCTTTTGGTTAGGACCAGAAGGCGGGCAGTTCTCATTTTATTTTACACCAAATTCAAGTTTCGATTTTAAAAATTGGCAAGTGCCTTTTGCCATAGATACCGAACCTTTTAATCTTGTTGAACACAACAAAGCTAGTGCTGTGTTTCAGAAAGAAATTCATTTAACGAATCATTCTGGTACCAGGTTCCATTTGGATGTAAGGCGAAAGGTGAATTTGTTAAGTAAAGATGCTATTACAAAAGCTTTAGAATTAGCATCAAAAGATTATCAGGCGGTAGCTTATGAAACAGTAAATACGGTTAAAAATATAGGAGATTTCGCCTGGAAACAAGAAACAGGTTTGGTATCTATATGGTTGTTAAGCATGTTTAACCCATCCCCGGAAACTGTAGTAGTAGTGCCAGTAATTTCAGGTGAAACAGACATATTAGGAGCTGTTGTTAAAGACGATTATTTTGGTAAAGTGTCTTCCGATCGGTTAAAAACTACTAGCAAAACCATCTTTTTTAAAGCCGATGGAAAAAGTAGAGGGAAAATTGGTATTTCAGCAAAAAGAGCAACCAAATTTATGGGAAGCTTTGACGCTAAAAATGAAGTCTTAACCATTTTAGAAATTGCATTGCCAAATGTTTCAGATGGTTATGTAAACGCTGCCTGGGAGTTACAAAAACATCCGTATAAAGGCGATGTATTAAATTCTTACAATGATGGTCCTTTAGAAGATGGCTCGCAAATGGGACCATTTTATGAATTAGAAAGTTCATCACCAGCGTTGGCTTTAGCACCTGATAAAAGTTACAGTCACGTTCAAAAAATATATCATTTTAAAGGCGCAAAAGAAGTTATTAATGACATTTCAATAAAAATCTTAAATGTTTCACTAGCAGAAATTCAAAATGCTTTTCAATAAATAAAATCATTATTATTAAAATAGATATTACACCATTATTGCTGTTTTTAAGGATAGATCCACGTCGTCAACTTTCTTTAGCTAACGTGAAGTGCTGAATAAGGGCTGAACATATTTAATCTGGAATTTAGCTTATTGTATCAAATAATTAACTAGTAAAAATTATGAAAAATTTGGTTGTTTTTTTTGTTGTGTTTCTTAGCCTGTCCCGTTCGTTTAGTGCACGGGTCCAGGAAATAGAATCAATACGAGGAAAATTTTCCAAAATTGAATTCTTGTACGACAAGGTGCCTGGTATTGGTTATGAGAAAGGCTGTACCCGCCGCGATCCGAGCGATGTGATTAAGGTAGGTGACACCTACTATGTTTATTACACCAAAATTTATGGTCGCTCACCTGGATATTGGGGCACTATCTGGTACGCAACTTCAAAGGATGAAGGCTACACCTGGACAGAGCAGGGCGAAATATTGGGGTTGGGTAAAAAAGATATGTTTGACGCACAGGCGACTTTTACACCAAATATCTTTTTTTCAAACGGAAAGTATTACTTGTATTATACTGGTGTAAAACCCACTCCCGGCAATGCGAAAGGTGAATTTGAAAACAATTCCACTACCGATATAACAGCCATTGGAGTTGCAATGTCCGATTCTCCGGACGGTCCTTTTACGAGGGTTAATGAGGAACCAATTCTTAAGGTTAGCGTTGAACCCGGGAAGTTTGACAGCTACCGGGTGGATGATGCAGCACTGCTTTACAGAAATGGATTATACTGGCTATATCATAAAGGCAGAAGTCGGGTGAATGAAGCAGAAGGCCCCGCCCACACCCAAATGGGGGTTGCCTTTTCCATGAGCCCGCACGGGCCGTTTATTAAAGATGGTAAACCCATTTTACCTCAAAGCCACGAGGTTATGATCTGGCAAAATGGTACTGGTGTAGCTGCACTTTCATCGTTAAGTAATACTTTGGAGTATGCTCCTGATGGAATTAATTTTACCACTAATAAATTAGCCGTTAAAGTAAAAAACCTTCCCAAAGCTCCCGGTGCTTACCGACCTGATTTAACTGATGCGGCGGTTTGGGGAGAAGGCCTTAAATGGGGTATATCTATGGTGATGAATGGCGAAGAATGTTATCTGACAAGGTTTAAATTGAATTCGAGATAATTATATAAAAAAGGAAGATGAATATGCATGTATATATTAAATCATTTAATAAAAGGCTTGTTGGAATTATCTTTATTCTATTATACACACCAATCCTGAAATCGCAAAATTCAGTTGTGCCACGTCCCAATATCATTTTTTTTCTTGTGGATGATATGGGTTGGCAGGATACTTCCGTTCCTTTCTGGGACAGCATTACCAATGCCAATAAAAAATTTCATACACCAAACATGGAGAGGCTGGCAAAGCAATCCATGAAATTTACCAATGCTTATGCCAATTCTGTCTGCACGCCGTCAAGGATAAGTTTGATGTCGGGGATGAACGCCGCACGCCACAGGGTTACCAACTGGACTTTATTTAAGGACAAACCGGTTGATGGAAAGGACACCGTTTTAAAACCACCCGATTGGAATATAAACGGATTATCTCCAATACCCAATCAACCAAAAAGCGTATATGCTACACCATTACCTGAAATTCTGAAAGACTATGGTTATTATACCATTCAATGCGGTAAAGCACATTTTGGCGCTTATCAAACGATTGGCGCTGATCCGTTGAATTTAGGGTTTGTAAAAAATATTGGCGGAAGTGCTGCTGGCAATCCGGCTTCCTTTCTCGCCGAGGATGATTTCGGTTATGATCCTGATCATTTCAAATTGCAGGCGGACATTCCTAATATGAAACAGTATTGGGGCACCCCTACATTTCTTACAGAAGATTTAACCCGGGAAGCGATGCTGGCAATGGATACAGCACAAATAAAAAAGAAACCATTTTTTCTTTACATGTCTCATTATGCCGTTCATCTTCCATACAATGCGGATAAAAGATTTATCCAAAAATATATTGACAGGGGATACACCAAACCTGAA
>JBBRCW010000283.1:0-9272 GCA_038204535.1 Chitinophagales bacterium
GGCTGCAGAACCATGGATTTTACCAATCGGCCAATGAAAGGATATGTGCTGATTGACGAGACCGGTATGCAGTCTAAGAAAGATTTTGACTATTGGATAAATCTTGCGCTGGATTATAATCCAAAAGCTAAGTCATCTAAGAAGAAAAAGAAGTAAAAAGCAGCCTTAATAAGCAAATGATTACAACGCACAAAAAGCCAGAAACGGAAATAGAAAGCTTGTGAATGCGGCCCTCAGGTCTGCGCTCAAATGGAATTCTATTCAATGGGATCATCATGGCACGATCGTCAAAAAGTTTCAGTTAAGAATTGCGAAGACAACACATGCATATGTGAAACCGGCCACCAATATAAACGGTGGCTTTAAACGGGCTTCAGCCGGATTATGGGAAACTATCATGTCCGGTTCTTAGGGGGCGAAAGGGCAGCAAGGTTCTTAGCTAACCGGTAAGCCACGCCTGCAACAAATGCCTCACCGTTATACGTAAAACCGAATTAGATTCGTAGTTTTTTCTTTTTTCGGTAATGTTAACTTTGGCAAAACGAAATTTCAATGAACTCATCATCTCAAAATATAAACATAGCAGATTATTATTTTGGATTTTTAAAAAATCTCAATCAAAATAATAAGCTTGACCTTATTTCAAAGCTTTCACAGTCTTTAAAAAAAGACGATGATGTTACTGATAGGTCATTACAATCACTTTTTGGAGCCTATAAATCAGAAGAAACTGCTGATGAAATGATTGCAGAAATTAGTAATTCAAGAGTATTTAACCGTAACATCGAACCGCTTTGAAAACATATCTGCTTGACACGAATATTTGCATTTTCTTCATAAAAGGACAGTTTGAATTAGATAAAAAAATTAAGGAAGTTGGTGAACAGAATTGCTTTATTTCTGAAATAATCCCGCATTTTGCGGGACCGAATTGAAGTATGGAATTGAAAACAGTAAGAAACCCGAAGATTTGAGAACAATTGTAGAAGCTTTCATTCCAAAATTTTTTGTTATTCCTATTTACAACTCTTTGGATAATTACGCAAAAGAAAAAGCGAGACTAAGAAAACAAGGTTTGATGATAGACGACTTTGATATTTTAATTGGAACTACTGCTATTACAAATGAAATGATCATGGTAACAAATAATGTTAACCATCTAAGCAGACTTGACAACATATTTATAGAAGATTGGACAAAACTTGTGAAGAAGTAGTACTTCACACAACAAAAATATTTGCCTTTGCAGGGTGTTTTTCACCTGCAAATAGATGGGCGAAGAAGCTGTTGGTGAAGAACACCAGCATTTATGAAAAACAGGTAGTTATTGGTAAACGATCGAAAATTATTTGGTTTTAAGTGCCGCCTCAGGCATTTACAATGGTTACCGGAGTACCATGTACCGCTGCCGCCATTTCCTTTATCAGGCTGGCATCTTTTTCAATCGCATTGCCTACTACAATTACATCGGCGCCGGCTTTGCAGTTCAGGTAAGCTTTTTCGGGTGTATTAATTCCTCCGCCAATAATCAGGGGAATTTCAATATGACGGGCTACCATTTCAATCATGCTTTCGGTAATCGGGCGTTTGGCGCCGCTTCCCGAATCCATATAAATTAATTTCATACCCAGCATTTCGCCGGCCATGGCCGTGCAAAGGGCAATCTCGTTTTTATCGCTGGGTATGGGGGTGGCGTTCGATATATATGAAACGGTGGTTGGCGCTCCGCCATCTATAACCATATAGCCGGTAGGCATAATTTCCAGGCCGCTGTTGCGCACAAAAGGGGCACTAACTACGTGCTGGCCAATCAACAGTTCTGCATTTCTGCCCGAAATAAGAGATAGATATAATAACGCATCGGCATATTTACTTACCTGGCTGGGACTGCCGGGAAAAAGGATAACAGGAATATCGCAAATAGCTTTTATCTGGCTGACACAATCATCTAAATGGTTAGACACCAGCAAGCTTCCGCCTACTAACAGGTAGTCTACCCTGGCCTCCAATGCTAACCGAACCAATTGTTCAATTTTAGCATTGTCAACTTTGTCTGGATCGATTAACACCGCAAATGACTTATGGCCATGCTGTTTATTCCGTAAAAAATGCTGATAAAGCTTATTCTTCATTCAATTGGTTATCGGTGGTCTTGCAAAAATGCTAAAAAATTTTTGTTTAAAATATTTAATATCAACAAATCTCAACAGGCAATTGAACCGCATTATACAAATATTCCGGTTAACTTATAATTTTCAATTTACATAATAATCATCTTGCCACTCATTTAAATATGATTTTCAGATTATTTGAATGTATCTGAAAAGCCCTTAAACGGGCAATATTATTCTAATATTTTGTTTTTATAGGGCTTTTGGTTAGAATCTGGCCTAATTATCAAATGATTGGTTTTTTCAGGATTGCCGTGCCATTTTTTTCATCCCTGGTATTTATTTCTTCAAAATCGCCTTGAAACGCAATGTCCTATTGATGTTCAAAATTTTAAGATGATTTGTCCACATCATGTTGAAAATTGAATCAATTAATTTTCGATTATCAAATCTATTTTCGTCAACCCGCTTTATTTTTCCAGGGACGAGTATTACTTATTTCTTAATTTTTATAAATCATCCGCTCATGACCGCACCATCAGCAAACGGCTTGCAATTTCAGCGACGTTTTACCAAAGAGGGCACTTCCCCCTTCGATCAGTTTAAATACGATTATCGTACCAGTGTCATCCGAAACCCATCGGGCGAAGTGGTATTTGAAATGAATAATGTGGAAGTTCCCAGGCAATGGAGCCAGATTGCAACCGACATTATCGCCCAAAAATATTTTCGTAAAGCGGGTATTCCGCAAGCTGATGGTACCACCGGCCGCGAAACATCGGCCAAACAGGTAGCCCACCGTATGGCCAATTGCTGGCGTGTTTGGGGTGAGCGGTATCATTACTTTGCTTCGGCCAGCGATGCCCGTGTTTTCTACGAAGAGCTGGTGTACAGCATTTTAAACCAGGCTTGTGTGCCAAATAGCCCCCAGTGGTTTAACACGGGTTTACACGAGAGTTATGGTATTACAGGTAAGCCACAGGGCCATTTTTATGTTGATGCATTGGACGGCCAGTTAAAAAAATCTTCTTCGGCTTACGAACGTCCACAACCACATGCCTGCTTTATTTTGAGTGTAGATGATGATTTGGTGAACGATGGTGGTATTATGGATCTGTGGGTACGCGAAGCGAGGATATTCAAATACGGATCGGGAGTAGGAACCAATTTTTCGAATATAAGGGGTGAAGGAGAAAAACTGAGCGGTGGCGGAACCAGTAGCGGTTTAATGAGCTTTTTAAAGATAGGTGATCGCGCAGCCGGCGCAATAAAATCGGGCGGTACTACCCGCAGGGCTGCCAAAATGGTTTGCCTTGATCTGGATCATCCCGAAATTGTAAAATTTATTGACTGGAAGGTTGAAGAAGAAAAGAAAGTAGGTGCCTTAATAAATGCGGGTTATGCCAGCGATTACGAAGGCGAAGCGTATCGTACTGTTTCGGGACAGAATTCTAATAACTCGGTGCGTGTGCCCAATTCATTTTTTGAAAAACTGGAGAAAGGCGAAGATTGGGAATTGACTGCCCGTACCGATGGCCGCGTAATGAAAAAGATTGGCAGCCGCGAGTTGTGGAATAAAATTGCCTATGCCGCCTGGAGATGTGCCGATCCTGGTTTACAATACAACACCACCATTAACGAGTGGCATACCTGTCCACAGGGTGGCGAGATCAGGGCCTCCAACCCTTGCTCGGAGTATATGTTTCTTGACAATACCGCCTGTAACCTGGCTTCGGTAAACCTGAGAAAGTTTCATAACGACGATAATAATGTATTTGATGTAGAAGGATTTGAATATACCTGCCGCCTGTGGACGGTTGTTTTGGAAGTTTCGGTGTTAATGGCACAGTTTCCATCAAAAGAGGTTGCACAGCTTTCGTATGACTACAGAACACTTGGTTTGGGTTTTGCCAACCTGGGCAGTATGTTAATGGTAAGCGGTATTGCTTACGACAGCGAAGAAGCACGGGGCATCGCGGGTGCAATTTCGGCCATTATGACCGGCGTTAGTTACCGTACCAGTGCCGAGCTGGCCCGCCATTTGGGTGCCTTTACAAAGTTTGAAGAAAACAAAGACGATATGCTGCGGGTTATGCGCAATCATCGCCTGGCTGCCTACGATGCAGATACTTACGAACAGCTAAGCCTGAAACCACAGGGTATTAAAGCAAATTATTGTCCTGATTATTTACTGACAGCGGCCTGCAAAGCATGGGACGAAGCAGTGGAAATGGGAGAAAAATACGGCTACAGAAATGCTCAAACAACCGTGATCGCACCAACCGGCACCATTGGTTTGGTGATGGATTGCGATACCACAGGTGTTGAGCCAGACTTTGCTTTGGTGAAGTTTAAAAAGTTGAGCGGTGGCGGATATTTTAAGATCATTAACCAATCAGTGCCACTGGCATTAACCAACCTTGGTTATAGCGAAGCGCAGGTAGAGACCATTATCAACTATGCAGTGGGAACCGGAACTTTTGACGGAGCTCCTTTCATCAACCCGCAAACGCTGAGTGAGAAGGGTTTTATAGCCGAAGAGATAGTAAAATTGAGCAAAGCAGTAAAATCTGCCTTCGAAATAGGATTTGTTTTTAACCGTTTTGCATTGGGTGAGGCTTG
This sequence comes from Chitinophagales bacterium, assembly GCA_038204535.1. Lineage (GTDB taxonomy): Bacteria > Bacteroidota > Bacteroidia > Chitinophagales > Chitinophagaceae > Segetibacter. Next base: position 4,734 of record JBBRCW010000283.1, read on the forward strand.
CCTGCAAAGGCTTGGGTTTACCGCAGACCAATACAACGACTTTAGCTTTAACCTGCTGGAAGCCTTAGGATTTACCGAAGACCAAATTGACGCTGCCAACGATTATATCTGCGGCACCATGACGGTAGAAGGTGCGCCTTATCTTAAAAAAGAACATTTAAGCGTATTTGATTGTGCCAATAAATGCGGTAAGAAAGGGGAGCGCTATATACATGCACATGGCCATATTCGTATGATGGGCGCCACGCAGCCTTTTATAAGCGGTGCAATTTCAAAAACCATTAACCTGCCCAACGAGGCGGTGGTAGAAGAAATTGCCGATTGTTACCTGCTAAGCTGGCAATTGGGCCTAAAGGCAAACGCGTTATATCGCGATGGCAGTAAATTAAGCCAGCCGCTTAGCAACAAAAGCGACAAAAAGAAGAAAGAAGAGACAGCAGAAGCATCGGCTGATACATCTGCGGCAGATTCGAATATTGTTGACATGAGCAAGTTAACGGTAGAAGAATTGCTGGAAGAAGTGACCAAGCGGATGCACGACAGTCCCGATACACAGCTAAAGCGCCAGTTGTCAAAAATTGTAGAGCGTAAAAAATTACCGGCCAAACGCAGGGGCTTTACTCAGAAAGCCAAAGTGGGCGGACAGGTTATTTTCTTAAGAACAGGCGAATTTAACGATGGCACACTTGGAGAAATATTTATAGACCTGGCAAAAGAGGGATCAACACTTCGCAGCTTGATGAACTGTTTTGCCATTGCTATTTCAGTAGGCCTGCAGTATGGAGTGCCGTTGGAAGAGTTTACCGAAAAGTTTGTATTTACCAAGTTTGAGCCGGCTGGTATGGTCGATCATCCGAATATAAAAACCACTACATCGCTTGTTGACTTTGTTTTCCGTTGTCTTGCCTACGAATACAGTCATCGCACCGATTTAGTGCATGTATTGGATAAGCCAGAAGTAAGCAACCTGGGCGATGAAGATGTATTGCCAGAACTGAGCAGCGTTCGTATTACGCCGGCCAGGCAGCAAGCCAGTGCAGCACCGTTAGCCCAGGCGCAAAAAGCGCAAAAGGCGCTGGCTGTAAATGCCGACAATAGCCTAGATGCAGTAAACGCAGCGGCAAAAAATATGCAAAGCGATGCACCTGCCTGTAATGTTTGCGGACACATTACCCTGCGCAGCGGCACCTGTTACAAATGTTTGAACTGCGGTAACAGCATGGGTTGCAGCTAAAAGGAATGAAATGTAAAAAAGAGTCACCTGTTAAAGTGACTCTTTTTTTAAATAAAATTAAAAGTCACCTGTTCTAGAGGCGACTTTTAATCTGAGCAAGCAGTGAACTAGGTACTTGCATTGTTAACACTTCAACATTTTTACATGAAAAAATGTATTTGTGAGGAAGGCTTTAAGGAGATAATCTGCCCGTATATTGTAAGAAACGGCAAGAGAATTTACCCCAAAAAAGCCAGGGTTTTTAGGTTCTGTGTGAGAATTAAATAATCAACAGAACTTTATTTTTTTAAGAAGGGATAATTATCCCTTCTTTTTTATTGGATGCAAATTAGGCATCCAAGTTCTAAAATCTAACTTTGTTAAGATAAAAAGTTATTCAATCAATTTATCAACTTTTGCACATTTCGATGTTTTTTAATTTCAGAATTACTATTTGTCCCGGGGATCTTTTTTGGTTGGTTGGAGTTTGTATTTTTAAAGGCATTCCCCCTATATCGGCCAGGATTTTGATGGTAAGGTTGATATGGCAGTCGGGGCCTGTGATTTATATAGCATCAGGAAGATATTATTTAACACAAATGAAAGGGAACATATTGTATATGAGCACCAATCGTTCCTAGGGAACGAAGAAAAAATTTCGATTAATATTTTCTACCCACCAGTTGTTCCTACGGAACAATAATGCAATTCTGCTCCATGTTCCATCGGAACAATTGGTCGGTAGCATTGGGACAATAATAAATCCTCCGTTCCGTAGAAACGTTTGGTGCAATCAGATTCACCATCGAAACAATATTGCAATTCTGCTCCATGTTCCATCGGAACATTTGGTGGGTAGCTTTGAGACAAAAAAGTATCCCCCGTTCCGTAGGAACGATTGGTGCTTTGTCTTTGTGGTTTATCCTTGCATCGCATTAATGGTAGGCCAGGGGAACCGACAGAGTATTTGTTAATCAGGTTCGGGTATTTAAATTTGCACCATGAGCGATATGCATTAGTACTTAGAGGATATTTTGGATCAAAGGCAGTTTGAACGTTTGTTATTTTCGGAAACGAAAAAATACATTCTTGTTATTTTCTACCCACCAGTTGTTCCTATGGAACAAAAATGCATTTCCACTTTTAAATAGTTACTGCAAGTTGGCTGGTATCCTCTAACCCAAAGCACCAGACGTTCCTATGGAACGAAGACAAGACACTACTAATTATTTGCTACCCACCAGTTGTTCCTATGGAACAAAAATGCATACTCCATTCTTGATCTGCCAAAAAATTTTGCCTTCGAAAAAATATTGCAGCACCATGTTCCATTGGAACATTTGGTCGGTAGTCTTGAGTCAAATAATTGTCCCCCGTTCCGTAGGAACGATTGGTGCGATAGAATTTTCCGCGAAATAAAATTTCGGTTCTCCTGCATGTTCCATCGGAACATTTGGTGGGTAGCAATTAGGAAATCGGAATATTTGTCGTTCCATAGGAACGATTGGTGCCACCAAATGCACCATCGAAATAATATTGTAATTTTTCTCCATGTTCCATCGGAACATTTGGTTGGTAGCCTTGAGACAGTAAAGTATCCCCGTTTCTTAGGAACGATTGGTGCAGCCAGATGTGCCATCGAAATAATAGTGTAATTGTTCTCCATGTTCCATCGGAACATTTGGTGGGCAACATTTAGACAGTAAAGTAACTCCCGTTCCGTAGGAACGATTGGTGTAGCCAGATTCGCCATCGAAACAATAATGCAATTCTTCTCCATGTTCCATCGGAACATTTGGTCGGTAGAAATAAGACAAAAAAAAATACCTCGTTCCCTAGGAACGATTGGTGCTTTTTTATATTTTACATAATCCAAAACCAAATCTCCATTCGCAATGCCAAACACCTATACCCAAATTCATTTGCAATTAATTTTTGCTGTGAAATACCGGCAAGCCTTAATTGACAAGAGCTGGAAAGAAAGATTACATCAATACATTACAGGTATTTTTCAGCAGAACGATCATAAAATGCTTCAAATAAATAGCATGCCCGATCACATACACATTTTTATTGGATTAAGGCCCCACCAATCAATATCGGCACTAGCGCAAAATGTAAAAACCGAAAGCAATAAATGGATTAAGGCAAATAAATTTTGCAATAAACCATTTGCGTGGCAAGATAGTTTTGGGGCATTTTCGTATTCAAAAAGCCAGGTTCCGAATGTTATTCGTTATATACAAAACCAGGAAACCCATCATAAAAAACAAACCTTTTTAGATGAATACCGACATTTTTTAAATAAATTCGAAGTTGATTGGGATGAAAAGTATATTTTCAAAGAATTGGTTTAAGGATTATGTTTTTTGTTCTTGCCGAACAAAAGCAATTATTTTGTATTGCCATTTCTGATAAAGGGTTCATCAGTTGCCCGGCTACCCGTTATTCAAAGCACCAGACGTTCCTACGGAACGAAGAAAATGCCCATCTCAAAATGTGCTACCTACCAGTTGTTCCTATGGAACAAATAATGCATTTCTTCTTCATGTACCATCGGAACATAAGGTGGGTAGCATTCAGACAGTAAAGTATCCCTCGTTCGGCAGGAACGATTAGTACTTAAATAAAGGAAAAAGCAAAAGGCATGGAAAATCATTTCTATTATCAATATAGATCATTGAATGTTGTCCGGCTATCTGTAATCTATAGCACCAGACGTTCCTATGGAACGAAGAAAATGCCCGTCTCAAAATGTGCTACCCACCAGTTGTTCCTACGGAACAATAATGCATTTCTTCTCCAAGTTCAATCGGAACAATTGGTCGGTAGCATTCAGACAGTAAAGTATCCCTAGTTCGGCAGGAACGATTAGTGCTTAAATAAAGGAAAAAGCAAAAGGCATGGAAAATCATTTCTATTATCAATATAGATCATTGTATGTTTTCCGGTTATCTGTAATCTATAGCACCAGACGTTCCTATGGAACGAAGAAAATGCCTGTCTCAAAATGTGCTACCCACCAGTTGTTCCTACGGAACAATAATGCATTTCTTCTCCAAGTTCAATCGGATAAATTGGTCGGTAGCATTTAGACAGTAAAGTATCCCCCGTTTCGGCAGGAACGATTAGTGCTTAAATAAAGGAAAAAGCAAAAGGCATGGAAAATCATTTCTATTATCAATATCAGACCTCCTGATCCCGTGCCACAGTATCAATGATTTAGGTTGAGTTGTTCGCAAAGAGAAAATGACCGAGATTGCTTTCAAGTCAAATAATTTCGATGCAATTAAAACTTCCTATTTTCCCCTCTGACACTAAATTGT
>JBBRCW010000284.1:0-9144 GCA_038204535.1 Chitinophagales bacterium
TGAAAGGCTGTAATACCTACAGCCGCGGGTGAAGCCCACGGAAAAAGGTAATTAGTAATTGATTATAAGCCCTGGAAGGGCGTAATAATATTGGAAAATAGGGTGTAAGGCGGAAGTTATAAGTCAGAAGGGGAAGGCAAAAGGCGGAAAGTTTAAGATGGAAGGCAGGAGGCAGAAAGTGGAATGTGGAAGAAAAAATTAGCCAGGTAGCGGCAGTGAAAATGGTCTTACAAAAGTTCAAACAATATTCTAAAATACGGCTTTAAAAGCCTGAAAGGCTGTAATACCTACAGCCGTGGGTGAAGCCCACGGAAAAAGGTAATTAGTAATTGATTAGAAGCCCTGGAAGGGCGTAATAATAACGAAAATAAAAATGCGAAAAGGCAGCAGGTAAAATGCAGGAGGCAATAGAAAAGCTTTAATATTTATTGGCACGCATAAAAAATGGAAGTTGGTAATTGATTATAACCATTAAAGGGCGGAATAATAGGCGGAGAGACCTTAAGCCCTAAACGCTAAACCCGTCAGCCCTCCTTACAAATACACATCCTGGTTAAACCAATATTCAATTTCGCCAGGCTTAAACAATACGGCCAGCACATCAAACTGTATCCACTTCCAGCCCTTATGTAGCATTTGGTAACGTTCGGCGGCATCTTTCAGGTTTTGCATTTTCTTTTTGGTGATGCTTTCTTCGGGATTGCCAAATTTGGTACTGCTGCGTGTTTTTACTTCAATAAAATGCAGCGTGTCGCCTTTTACGGCAATAATATCAACTTCCCAATGCACGAAACGCCAATTGATTTCCTTTATAGTAAAACCGTTTTTTATCAGCCAGTTGGCTGCCAGTTTTTCACCGGCCTGGCCGGTTTCGTTGTGTTGTGCCATTTTTTAATATTTTCACCTGATCAATTAAAGTACAACATGGAACCGAGAAAAGGAATTTTTAAGTTAAAAGGAAAAGTTCAGCAATATGCCTGGGGCGGAAAAAAATATATTCCGGGGTTGCTGGGCATACCCAACGAAACACGTAAGCCATATGCGGAATATTGGATGGGGGCTCACCCCAGCGCTGCTGGCGTGGTAGTGAAAGGGGGTAAGGAGGTTTTATTAAATGAAGAAATAGCCGCCGATATGGAAGCTGCTTTGGGCAAAAAAGTAAGCGATCAGTTTAAAGAGTTGCCCTATTTATTTAAAATTCTGGATGTAAACGATATGCTGAGCATACAGGTGCATCCCACAAAAGAGGAAGCCGAAAAAGGTTTTTTAAGGGAAGATGCTGAAGGGGTGCCTTTGAATGCCCCCCACAGAAATTATAAAGACAAAAACCATAAGCCCGAAGTAATGGTGGCCCTCAGCGATTTTTGGCTGTTGCATGGATTTAAGGTGCAGGCGGGGTTATTGGCGGTTTTAAAAGAAGTGCCGGAGTTTAATTTTTTATCCCCGGTTTTTGAAAAAGAAGGTTATTATGGATTATATAAAACGGTGATGGAATTACCGCAGCAACAGGTGGACGACATATTGAAGCCTTTAGTTAAGCGGGTTTTAGCGGCCCAAAATACCTTCTCCCCAAAAGAGCCCGGGTATTGGGTATCTAAATTGTATTCGGGCCAAAAATCCGTTTCGCCTATTGACCGTGGAATATTTTCTATTTACTTTTTTAATATAATGGAATTGGCACCTGGCGAAGCGGTTTTTCAGGGGGCCGGTATTCCGCATGCTTATTTGCAGGGACAAAATGTGGAATTGATGGCCAACAGCGATAATGTGCTGCGCGGCGGACTTACACCCAAACATATAGATGTGCCTGAACTTTTAAAGCACACGCTTTTCAAAGGTGTGGAACCTGCCATTTTGAAAGGCGTAAAGACAGAAACCGGTGAAGAAACATATAACTGCCCTGTGGAGGATTTTGGCATTAGTGCCATTCGCTTGCAAATGGGTGGCAGCTATACAGCTACAAGTAGTTCTGCTGAGATATTTATTGTAATTGACGGCAAAGTGGCTGTTAACGAAACGGAGCTCGAGGCTGGCTTAGGGGAATCGTTTGTGGTATTTGCTAATGTTCAATATACAATATCGGCATTGGCAGATTGTTTATTGTATAAAGCCTTTGTACCTTAATGGGGAGCACTTTCTGTGGCAGCCTTTTTATGTTTGGGCTAAGCCATTTTTTCAGCTAAATTTGCTTTTTTAAGAAAAATTACAATGGATAAACAAAATAAAACACTCTTTTACTCAGCAGCAGGTATGATCTTATTTGCCGCAATGACGCGCTTATTTCCGCACTACCCAAATTTTACGGCCATTGGCGCCATTGCTGTTTTTGGCGGTGCTGTCATTAAAGATAAAAAGTGGGCGTTCCTGTTGCCGTTAGCGGCTTTATTTTTATCAGATGTTTGTCTTCAGCTTTTTACCAAAACCCAGGGTTTTTATGGCAAAGGCCAGTTTTTTGTATACAGTGGTTTTCTGCTGATTACCTGGTTGGCCTCTTTTATGCGTAAGAGAAATGCCGCCAATGTAGCCTTTGCGGCGGTTTGGAGCGGGCTGATCTTCTTCCTGGTTTCCAACTTTAGCGTTTGGTTATTTAGCGCTACCCTTTATCCAAAGACTTTGGCTGGTTTAGGTGCTTGTTACTGGGCGGCTATTCCATTTTACCAGGGGCAATTGACCGGCAGCTTTTTATTGAATGGCATAATGGGCGATTTGTTTTTCTCTGCCCTTTTATTCGGTGTATATAGCATTATTGAGAGAAGCATAAATACACGCACGGTATTGGTTAGGAATTAATACGAACAAAATTTATAAAACAAAAGAGGCGCAATTTTTTGCGCCTCTTTTGTTTTCGGGGGGATATTTTAAAAATTTTAATTTTTCACAAACTTCATTGATGCGGAATTCATACAATATCTAAGGCCGGTTGGTTTGGGGCCGTCGTTAAAAACATGGCCCAAATGCGATCCGCAACGGCTGCACACCACTTCGTCTCTTGACATGCCAAGCGTATTGTCTGCCGCTACTACAATATTTTTTTTGCTAATGGGCTGATAAAAACTTGGCCATCCCGTACCGCTCTCGAATTTTGTGCTGCTGTTATATAGCTCCTGTCCGCACGCTACACAAACATAAATTCCTTTTTCATGATTATCCCAATACGCGTTTGAGTATGGCCTTTCAGTTCCTTGCTGCCTGGCAACGCGGTATTGTTCGGCAGTCAGCATACTTTTCCATTCTGTTTCTGTATGATTAACCGGATAAGTTTTTTTCTGCGCCTGCGAGCACGAAAGGGTGGTAGCGCCCAGTATAAGAAATAATAGTAAACTTTTCATTTATAGTATTTTTGGTTAAATGTACGTTGCCTTATTTTCGATGGTTTTTAAACATTGAGTACTTTTGCAAAACCATCTGTTAAATTAAACGTTACTAATCTTAAATAGTTTTTATGGGCATATTCAGGCAGATAGCAGAATATTTGTATATAAAAAAGCGTGATCCGAATGAACCGGTCACGCCCTGGATGAAATACATGCATGGCATGAACCGTATTTCACTGATTATATTTTTGATTGCCGTTGTAATTATACTGGTCCGGCATGTCATTTTACCTCTATTCCGATCGTAAAGACTTTGAAATCTCTATTCTTTTTTCATTTAAGAAAAAATTTATTCAACGCTTTTTAGAACTTAGGACAAGGAAGGCCGCGGCTATCCGGAGACTTATTAATATATATAAGTGATAATTCCATTCCGCCCCTGCCCTGGGTGGCGCTTTTTAATGATGATACATTAGCATCGTAGGTAAACCCCAGCCTTATATCAGAAAATTCGAGCCCTATATATGGGATAAATGCATCTTTTACTCTATACCAGCTGCCTGCATATAAACTAACCGGGCTGGCCGCCGATGATGCGTCTGCCACTACAAATTCAATTGCGCCGCCTAAAACAGTTTCGCTGGCAGATGCCTGCGTACTATATAAGCCGCTTAAATGCAGATTGGTATTATATCCCACCGGAAAATATCCCCCTGCATGAAATGTTGTACGGGGATTTAACAAAAAGAATGCGCCTGTAAACTGCTGTTTTGGCCGGTTGATATGGTACATGGAAATACCGGCATAGAAATTATTGTTGTCGGCACTGCTGCCGCTATACAATACGCCTGCATTCAGGTCGAAATAACTGCTTTTTAATGTTGCATTATTAAACACTTCATTTGTAACCCCGGTAAAACCCGACGATGTTAGCTGGTCTTCAAATTTAAGGCTTGAAACATTTACCATCATATTGGAGTAGGTACCCTGAAAGGCCGCCCCTATCTGGTGATAACCCTCTTCGTCCAATCCTTTATGAAAGGCGGTGGATAATGTCAGGTAATTAAATTTGACCGCACTATTAGCGCTCTGGTCAGAATAACCCATAACGCCCACACCCCAGGTATCGTTTGCGGCTATTCTTTTTTGCATAATGGGCATGTCAACCGAAACAGTTGTGGTAACAAATGCCCGGTTTATAGATGGCCATTGATTTCGGTGATTGCCGGTCACACGCAGATTACCGTCAAATTTGCCTGTAAATGCGGGATTTAGCGTTAAAGGAGAAGCAAAAAATTGGGAGAAATGGGGATCCTGCGAAAATGCCTTGCTATAACACCCTGCCACAAAAATTAAAATTAAAAAATAAGATTGCATTATTATACCGTTGGTGTAATTTTAAAAGACAATGTAGCCATAATAAATGTTGCAGCAAAATTTGTAAACAAGCATTTTACATTTGCGTTTTTGATCCGTATGCAAGGTCGCCGGCATCGCCCAAACCTGGTACAATGTAGCCCTTTGCAGTAAGTTCATCATCAATCTCGCCGCACCAGATTGTAATATCAGGTTCTTCTCTTAAAACATAGTCGATACCCTCGCTGCTGGCAATAGCGGCAACAAAATGAATTTGACTGGGCAAACCATCAGATTTAATAAATTGAATGGTCTTTACCAGCGAAGAACCTGTCGCCAGCATGGGATCGGTAATAATCACTACCCGGTTAGCCAGTTCCGGGCAACTCATATATTCCAGGCTTATTTCAAATGTTCCGTCGCGGTGGTGTTTGCGATAGGCTGATATAAAAGCATTATCTGCTTTATCAAAATAATTAAGCATGCCATTGTGCATGGGTAAACCTGCTCTCAAAATGGTAGCCAATACCGGCTGATGTACCAAAGATTTGCAAATTGCGGTTCCTAAAGGGGTTGGTGTCTCAATGTCTTCCCACTCCAATTGGTGGCTTATTTCCAATGCAGCAACCTCGGCAATTCTTTCAAGGTTTCTTCTAAAACGCATGCGGTCGGCCTGAACGTCTACATTTCTTAATTCGCTAACCCAATTACTGACTATAAAATGGTTCTCGCTCAAATTAACTATCATAACAAAAATGCGGTTTCAGTTTGTAGATTGCAGCTTCAAATTACAGTAATTCTCCCATCTGATAAACGAAAATTTTAAATTACCGGTATGATTTACAGAGTGATTGGTTTAATGAGCGGCTCATCTTTAGACGGACTAGACATTGCCTTTGTAGAATTTGACGAAAGCGGCGGAAAATGGGGATACGAAATAAAAGCGGCTGAAAGTATAGCGTATTCTGGCGACTGGGTCAGTAAACTAAAGAATGCTCCGCAATTATCTGCATATGATTATCTTTTGTTACATAGCGAATACGGCAGGTTTACCGGCGATTTGGTAAACAGTTTTATTGACAGAAATAACCTTGATCACCAGGTTCAATTGATTGTTTCTCATGGACACACTGTTTTTCACAAACCCGGCCTGGGTATGACCGCTCAATTAGGAGATGGCGCTACCATTGCGGCGGTTACCGGCATTAATGTAGTAAGCGATCTTAGGGCGTTAGATGTGGCTTTCGGTGGGCAGGGCGCTCCCATTGTACCCATCGGCGAAAAGCTGCTGTTTATAGACTATTCAATTTTTCTAAACCTTGGAGGAATAGCCAATATCTCGTTTGCCAATACGGATAATTACCGGGCTTTCGATGTTTGTGCTAACAATAGAGTTTTAAATATGCTGGCGGGCAAAACAGGCAAAGAATACGATGAGGGCGGAAACATTGCCGCTGAGGGAAAGGTGGATACCGCGTTATTAACCCGCCTGAACAGTCTGCCTTATTTTAAACTTCCGTATCCAAAATCGCTTGACAACAGTTTTAGTGACGATTATATTTTTCCGATCATTGAGTCTGTCGATTTATCCGTACCCAATGCTATGCGGACTTTTGTTGAACATGTAGTGATGCAAATCGGTTATGCCTGTCAGCAATTTGTAAAGGGAAATGAAAGTTTGAAAATGATGGTGACCGGGGGAGGTACCCACAACACTTTTTTAATTAATCGTTTAAAAGAACACCTGCAGGCTTTGCAGATTAATTTGGAGATTCCCCCCAACGAATTGATTAACAATAAAGAGGCCTTGATAATGGCTTTAATTGGCCTGTTGCGCTGGCGCGAAGAATACAATGTTATTAGTTCAGTAACCGGTGCAAAAAGGGACAGCATCAATGGCGCGGTGTGGATTGGCCAGGAGGCGTAATGGATAGCCCCGGGTCAGGAGCCTAAAGCCTATTATTGATGGAGGATGCCTCATGCCCAAGCATGACCAAACTTTAGGAAGAACAATAATTTAAAGTAAATTTTTAATCCCTTCAATAACTTTCAAATAGGCTTCATCTCTGAACAGGTACTTGTTGCTTACGATCCAGTCAGTATCTCCTGGCAAACCTTGCTTCTTATAAATTTCAAATACGCTCTCATTAAAGTCGCAAGGCCGAAGAAAAATCGGGACGATTGTCACACCCTTTTTAATTGCCTTCGGGATTTCAATATTCCAAATATAATCCGAAGCCATGAAATCCGGACTTAGCAATAACAGGGCAATATCGGCACTTAGCAGAGCTTCTTCTATCGTTTTATCCCATTCTTCGCCCGGTAATATTTTGCGGTCCTGCCAGGTTTCAATTTTCCCGCTTCTTTTTAAAGCAGCAAAATGGGTATCCAGTTCCTTTTTGTAGTTATCATCTTTGTGAGAATAGGAAAGGAAAATTTTCTTGGGTATCATAGTGCTATTATTTAGTAATTGGTGCAACACCGCATTGAACTCAATATAACCGCCCTGTCTGCTTCTCACTTTATAGGCTTTAAACCCGATTGCTTCTTTCAGTTCCTTTACGGGTGCAAAATCAATGTCATCAAGCGATAATTCAATTTCTTCGGGAACATCTTCTGAAGACAGCATTTTTATTTGCTCCCTGTTTTCTTTTTTCTCCTGCAACCTCAGCATATCATAATCAGGCGTATCAGCAATGTTTTGCCTGTTAAATGGTACTGTAAAAAACAGGAACAGTTCCTTTATTACAGCAAACTTGTATTTGCTTTCCCCGTCCTCTACATGCACATATACTTTTTGCTGGTCTGCATCAATTCTTACAAACACATTCAACCCGGCTAACTTAAAAAAAGCACCATAACGCCAATAATAATTTTCTGCCTCGTTTCCCGCATACTTCACCAAAAACTTAGTGATGACCGATCTTGACATATAATCAGGAAAACGAATGACATAGGCAACTTTTATAAGTTGCTGAAAGTGCCGGGTATATGGATTTTCAGGTAAATATTGTGGCGCTATATAGACGCCTTTATGAACGGGATGCTCAAAAACTATTTTGAAAGCTAACAGTACATCCAGGTAGATTTTTGCATTGGTCGGATCACTTTTTTGGAGGTTCTCCAATGAAAATTCACCCCTGTTTTTAATTGCTTCCTGTGAGAGTAAGGCATAAATGCCCGATGTTAAAGACTCTGTGCTCAAAAATACAAGATCCTGTAAAGAAGGAATATTTTTAAAGTAAGACACTTCACCTGCACCTTTCAGATATGGCAAAAGGCCTTCCCAACTATCCTGCAAATCGGTTAAAAGATCTGGATTTGCTGACAGCGCTTCCTCACAAAGCCGGCGAAAGCTTTCACGGTTGATGCAATTATCTTTTTGTCTCCACTCAGGTAAATAGTTATCTCTTATCCGCACCCAACTTACAGGTAATTCATCTTTTGCGAAAAGGGCGAGTTCTTGCTTTAAATTTTGCAAAAAGTATTCAAACTCGTAATCTTCTGAATTTTCTGTCGCGGCTGCCTTTACTGAAATTTTGAATTGCCTGCTTACGTTGTATTGCCTCACCCATTCCGTTTTAAGATAATCCAGGGGGGTATTTTCTGATTTTGACTGGATATACCAAATGGTGGAGTCGGTGTCGGTGATACTCCTGATATTGCCCAGCCAGTAATTCTGCGGCAGCCATTGCTTTTCATTTGCATGCTGTTGATGCATTTCTTTACTGGTGTGCAGCAATAAAAAAATCGTTTTATCGTCCAAAAAAAGGTTGTGGGTGGCATGATAATAATCCTGCCCGCCAAAATCCCAGGTGTTTACCTGCAAACCGTAGTTGTTTTCAGAAGTTTTCCAGCGCCAGAGTTTGATACCGTGTGTACTCTCCCTCGTCTCTTCGTAATTATTGTTTACCAGGTAGTCTGCCAAACTAGTTTTACCGGCAGTGGTATTCCCGATCAGAATGAGTTTTACCAGTGTATTGGGAATTCTTTTCTCTGAAGAAAAATATGCCCGTAATGCCTGAAGGTCGTTGCCAATTTCGGTTGGCAACCCTTCGATATTTTTGTATCGAACGATAAATATTTAAGTTTTTTTAGTTTTTGAACCAGAAGTTTTATGGTGTCTACCATTGCGATCTTGTTGTCTCTGATATAGAGGTTAGTGAGGTTAGTGAGTTGAGCGATCGCCCGGGCACCTGTATCCGAAATATTGTTGTAACTGATATTTAGGTTAGTGAGGTGAGTGAGTTGAGCGATCGCCTGGGCACCTTTATCCGAAATATTGTTGTTACTGATATCGAGGTAAGTGAGGTGATTGAGTTGAGCGATCGCCTGGGCACCTGTTTCCGAAATATTGTTGCCGCTGATATAGAGGTTAGTGAGGTTAGTGAGTTGAGCGATCGCCTGGGCACCTGTTTCCGAAATATTGTTGCCGCTGATATAGAGGTTAGTGAGGTTAGTGAGTTGAGCGATC
>JBBRCW010000285.1:0-9118 GCA_038204535.1 Chitinophagales bacterium
TTCATGTCTTCATAGGGGGATATTTCGGTGCGCTGCACCTTGCAAGAGAAATGGAACATAATATCTATAAATATTTTGGTGCGCTGGCCCGGCATGATGTCCGTTTTTCAAAGTTTGTTCATTCCAAGCCTCGTCAAAAACCCAAATCGCGCTCTCCGTATGTCACTGACTACGGAGGCAAATGGAAATCGCAAGCGGAGTAACGCAATGAGCCGCAGAGGGTGCAGCGCACCCAAATATTTGTAGTAAATATATTTTTGATCATTTTTAAGGTGCAGCGCACCGTGATATAAAATAATTGCCAATACCTGGAACAGGCCAGTAGAAAAAGTTTCATGTCTTTATAGGGGGATATTTCGGTGCGCTGCACCTTGCAAGAGAAATGGAACATAATATCTACAAATATTTTGGTGCGCTGCACCAGTGGCCCGGCACGACGTCCGTTTTTCAATGTTTGTTCATTCCAAGCCTCGTCAAAATGCCAAATCGGGCTCTCCGTATGACTTTGATTATGGAGGCAAATGGAAATCGCAAGCGGAGTAACGCAATGAGCCGCAGAGGGTGCAGCGTACCCAAATATTTGTAGTAAATAAATTTTTGATCATATTCAAGGTGCAGCGCACCGTGATATAAGATAATTGCCAATACCTGAAACAGTCCAGTAGATAAAGTTTCATGTCTTCATAGGGGGATATTTCGGTGCGCTGCACCTTGCAAGAGAAATGGAACATAATATCTACAAATATTTTGGTGCGCTGCACCAGTGGCCCGGCATGATGTCTGTTTCTCAATGTTTGTTCATTCCAAGCTTCGTCAAAATGCCAAATCGGGCTCTCCGTATGTCTCTGACTACGGATCCGGCCTTACCAACCAGCAATGGGGATTGCTTGTCCGAAAAAAATCGGGACATGCTGTTCCTCTTCCGCCTTCGGACGGGGCACGGCGCAATGGCGAACATTTGAAACCAATCAACGCTAACAATGTCCAACTGATTTTCATCTCAGTAATTCAGAAGCAAAAAAAAAGAAGAAATCCTCGATAAGGATGTCTCCTTCGTCGACATGACAAGAGCATTAGGCGTAAGGAAACAGCCAATATTCGTTTGGCAAAGAATGAACGGCTAGGATGTCTCCTTCATCGACATAACAAGAGCATTAGGTGTAGGGAAAGAACTGGTAGTCATTGGGCCAGAAATGAGCGTTTAGGATGTCTCCTTTGCCGACATGACATGAGCATTATTCAGTTCCCAAATTGAAAAAATCGACCTAAAAACAAACAATTGTTAAACTTTTCCCCCGTAGAACAAATCTTCGTGATACATTTTAAGTAGATTAGCACCCAAATAAACGATTTTGAATAAATTATTATTTATTGTTATAGCTGTTTGCCTGTCTCAATTTTCCTATAGCCAAAGCAGTACCATTAGTTGCGGAAGCGGAAGATATTATGATGATGTTTTCGTTAATTACACCAAGACCACGGGAATTACCTATGGATTTAATTCCATCACAGATTATAGTACATCTGCTATTGTTAACCAGGAGCTTAAGTTTGATTTCTATGAGCCAACGGGGGATCTGGCGGTTAAACGCCCATTAATCATATTAATGTTTGGCGGCGGCTTTATAGGCGGGCAACGATCCAATCTAAACGGAATTTGTTTAGCGCTCGCCAGAAAAGGCTACACAACTGCCACAATAGATTACAGGCTTATCAGTAATAATAGCGCTAATTTTTCTTTGGTTTATTCTTCTAAAAACCTACTGGCCGATGAAATGATTAAGGCGTCATCAGATCTAAAGGCTGCCATTCGTTTTTTTAAACATAATGCTGCTACCAGCAATACATTTAAGATTGATACTTCTAAAATTATAGTCGGTGGTATATCCGCCGGATCGATTGCCGCATTTAATGCCGCCTATATTGATGATATCTATGAATGTTCCGAATTCACCTCTGTATACAACGACAACGGCGGATTTGAAGGCAATACGGATCTTCCATCACCCAATAACCTGCTTCCAGCTTATAATTCAAAGGGGATTGCGGGATTTTTTAACCTTGCCGGCGCAATAATAGATACCGCACTTATCGACTCTAACGATCCACCCATTTATAGCAGCCAGGGTGCCGCCGACGAAGTGGTGCCTTATAATTATGGCATCATCCAATTGCCGGGACTTTCAACAGCTACTAAATTTTATGGAAGCAACCTTATTGCGGCGCGGACAAAAAATATAGGCCTTAAAAACGAAGTATTACCCATTTCGGGAGGCGATCATGCAAGCCCGCTGATCGATCCATATATCAGGCAGAATATTAACAATGGTTCGTCCTTTTTTGAATCCATAATTTGTAATGGGCTTGTGCCTTTACCGGTAACACTTACTTCGTTTTTAGTTAAGAGCGAAAATTGCAATGCCGTTTTGCATTGGAAGACTGTCGCCGAACTACAAAGCAGTTATTATGAGATTGAAGTGTCGGCAGATGGTGTGCGTTTTTCTAAAATTGCCACGGTAACAAGCGAGAATTCTGCTGACGGCAAAGATTATTCCTATGCCATAAATGGCTTTTCGCAGCCAGCTTTATTCAGACTTAAGATGATCGATAAAGATGGACGTTTTTCTTATTCGGGTGTTCAGCAATTCAGTTCTGCCTGTGCGCCGTCTGTGAATATTTATCCTAATCCTGCAAAAGATTTTGCAACCGTATCTGGATTGCAGGCTGGCATGCGGGTGCAGCTTGTAAACGCATCGGGCAAATTGATATTTGCCCAAAAGTCTGCTGGCGCCACATTACAAATACCGTTGTCAACTTTCTCCAATGGACTATTAATGGTTCAGGTAATCGACAAAAACGGAAAGCTTATAAAAAGTGGCAAACTTTTGAAAAATTAAACCGCATGATTATCCTGAAGAGGGGACATAGGCGTCAACTTAGCGAATATTTTTAGATACAAACAATAGGGTTTCCCTTGACCATCGTTTTGTTAAATCAATTCCCATTTTCCGGAACACCCTCCTTCCGCATCTCTCTATGACCGAATCCTTCACCTCAATTTCTATCATCCCGTTGTCGCATTTAAACTTTGCTCGTGAAAGATTACCTGCAATCTTTGTATTAGTTCTTTATTTTCTACACGAACCATCGGAGCAAAAAAAGATAGGCGTTCTTGTTTAAGCACGATGCGTTCCGCTGGAACGCTAAAGAAAATTCGCAGGTGATATTTTCTACCCACCAGTCGTCCCTATGGGACGGTTCGGCACTTCCCTTCCCACTTTAAAAAACGAAATTAAACTGTAGTTGAGCAGTGGCAATCAAAGATAAAAGGTGAAAATTGTCATGGTTCTTCATGTTCCATCGGAACATATGGTTGGTAGAAAAAATTGGAAATTATGTATTGTCGTTCCATAGGAACGAATGGTGCTATGGAACCATTCGCTGCATAGAAATAAGCACAATAGGTGAGATCCAGAAAATCGGAACTAAATTAATACCCGTCCAAATATATGTTCATCCCCGCCTGAATGATCAGATCGGGCAGGCAGGCGGGCAACCGGAGCAGAATAAGAACCTGATATTCGATCTAAAAAAACAAATTGGTTGACGCCAATGCGACGAGGGGAGGAGGCTTTGAAAAAATTCAATTTTGGACAGTACAAAATTTTACGATTGGATGGACAACGATCTCTTTATAGGTCTGCCCCGTTACTGCAAGTCTGTAACCAGTATTTCTCAATGGCTACCATGCGTATGCAGGTGATGTGGCCAAAAAATGGTCGGTTATTTTTGTCTTACGCCTGAATGATTGTATAAAAGCCATGGAAAAATGTATAACACGTCCATTCGGCGAACAAATGAAAAATGCAAATACACGATCAGTCGTTCAATGCATCCCATAATATCTCTACCGGGTGTTGCGCTTTTTTATGCACACCGTCCTTTATCTGATGGCGGCACGATGTTCCGGCCGCAGCCACCAAAACATCTTTTTCAATTTTACGCAGAAAGGGAAATAATACCAATTCTCCCACTTTTTGCGAAACGTCAAAATGTTCTTCCTCGTATCCAAACGAGCCTGCCATACCGCAACAGCCCGAAGGGATTTCCGTAACCTGGTAGTTTGCCGGAAAGCCTAAAATAAAGAGGCTGTATTGTGATGAGGATAATACTTTTTGATAACAATGCGCATGCAGAACAATTTTTTTTGCTTCTTTTGTGAACTGCTCTTTTGTAATGTTTCCGCTGTTCATTTCGTTGTATAAAAATTCTTCAATTGTAAAGGTGCATCCTGCCAAATGCCTGGCCTCTATCTGAAGGTCTTTTCCGGCCAGGTCTTTATATTCATCGCGAAGCGTTAATACAGCTGATGGTTCAATACCGACCAATGGACGTTCTACAGAAACTACCGGAGACAACGTTTTGATATTATGTTTTGCAATGGCCATGGCTTGTTTCACCAAGCCTTTCGATAAATAAGTTCGTCCGCTTTCTTTATGCGCAGGAACCTGTACTGTATAACCCAATTTCTCCAGTAGCTGTACGGCTTTTATGCCAATCGGCACATCCAGGTAATTGGTAAATTCATCGCAAAAAAAGTACACCAGCTTCTTGCCGGCTGTTGGTTGCTGCTTTCTATTTTTAAGCCATTGCCTGAGTGTTTGTTTGTCTAATAACGGCATTGATCTGTCCGGATGGAAGCCGATCCATTTATTCATCATCCTACGGAAAAATGTAGTACCGAGCAAAAGATTGTATATCGAAGGAGCCAGGGAAGCCAGTTTCATCTGCTTAACAAAATTACCTATGAGTTTAGCTCTTACAGGGATGCCGTGTTTATCGTAATAATGCTGTAAAAATTCCGCTTTCATTTTGGTGATGTCAACGCCCGAGGGGCATTCTACTTTACATCCTTTACAACTAAGGCATAGATCCATCACCTCTTTTATTTCCTGGTGATCAAATGGATCGGCGCTGGCAGGATCGCCCAAAAACTGCCGTAAAATATTTGCCCTTGCCCTGGTGGTATCAAACTCATTTCGGGTGGCCATATAGCTGGGGCACATCATGCCCGATGAAACGGCGCTCCGCCTGCAGTCACCCGACCCCGAACATTTTTCGGCCAGTTTAAGAATGCCGCCGGTTTCATCATAATTATAATAGGTCTCAATTTGCGGCTCAGGTTCATTTTGCCGCATTCTTAGCTGGGTATCCATCGGCGGCGTGTCAACAATCTTACCTGCATTAAAAATGTTACCGGGGTCGAAAACTTTCTTGACTTCTTTAAACAGCTCCATCACTTTTTCGCCCATTACTTCCGCAATAAATTCACCCCTCAGCCTGCCGTCGCCATGTTCGCCAGACAGTGAGCCATTATATTTCTTAACCAGGGCTGCGGTTTCTTTTAAAATGCTCCTGAAAATAAAAACGCCTTCCTTTGTTTTAAGGTTCAGCATGGGTTCCACATGCAATTCTCCGGCGCCTGCATGGGCATAGTACGATGCCGTTACCTGGTACCGGTGTAGTATTATTTGCAGGTCTTCTATGTAGGCAGGCAGGTCTTCGGGGGCTACCGCACAATCTTCAATCAGGTTAACCGGCTGCAAATTGCCCGCTGCATTTCGTAACAGGCCCAGCCCGGCCTTTCTTATGTCCCAGGCGGCCTGGGTGACTTCATCATACAAAACCGGAAAGGCATAACCGTAACCGTGCTGCTGTAAGCCGGCAACCAGTTCAATCGCCTTGTCATTGGCTGCTTCTTTGGTTTCCATCATAAACTCCACCATCAAAATAGCTTCAGGGTCGCCGGTTATAAAAAACCTGTTTTTGTTATAAGCGGCATGACCGATGGTATAATCCATAATACATTTATCAACCAGTTCAGAAGCCATTGGGTTGAAATGTAAAGCCAGCGAATTTGCCAGCAATGCCTCGCCGATGGAACTGCAATGCACGCAAACCAACGCAATGCTTTTTGGCGGAAGGGGGAGCAACTGCAGCTTTATTTCGGTGGTTATGGCAAGTGTGCCTTCGGAACCAGCCAGCAGTTTACAAAGATTGAATGCTTCTCCATTACTGTTAAAAGGCTGTTGATCGAGTAAGGCATCTAACGCATAGCCCGTGTTTCGTCGTACTACTCCCTTTTTTGGAAACGATGACTGGATAGCCTCCCGGTTGTCGTTATCATTCAATAAACTGAAAAGTCTGGCTTTAATATGATTGAACAGCGTATTATCGGTGGCTGATGCCGGGTCGGATGTCTCCTTACTTATATTGACCATGCTGCCATCGCTCAGAAAAACCTTTGCCTCTAAAACATGGTCGCGGACACTTCCCCAGACAATGCTGTGTAAACCGCACGAATTATTGCCCAGCATTCCGCCGATCATAGCCCTGCTGGCGGTGGATGTTTCGGGCCCGAACATCAAACCAAAGGGGAGTAGGTATTTGTTTAGGTCGTCGCGTATAACGCCGGGCTGCACCCGAACCCATTTTTCATTTTTATTTAACTCCAGCACCTGGTTAAAATGCCGCGAAATATCCAGTACGATTCCATTGCCTACCACTTGTCCTGCCAGTGAAGTGCCCGCTGCCCTCGGTATGAGCGATACATGATGCTGTTGGGCAAATTGAATAATGGATAAAATATCGGCTTCTGTTTTTGGAATGGCAACAGCCAAAGGCTTCTCCTCATATACAGATGCATCGGTAGAGTAGGCCCGCAGTTGTCCCTGGTGCAATGGCTGATCATCGTAATAAAGGTCTCCATCAAAGCCAGCCTGTAGTGTTTTAAAATCCCTTTCCATAGACCAAAAATAGGGAGCTTTTTCTTTGATTGATTTTATTGAATTCCCAGCTCTGTTTGGCAGATTGTTTTTTTATTTACTTGAAGGTTTAAAAATGCTTTAAAATTGCAACTTAACCTGCCATTTTCATAATTCCCTTCTGGTTTCTCCTTTTGCCCTAAACACCCTCCGCCTTACACCTTAGACCTTAAGCCTTTCTTAAACCCTAACCTTACGACCTCCGCCTCATTTTATGCAATCGTTCCCGTAAATAAGCTTTATGCAAAGGGTATTTCGAAATATCTTTAGAGCCATAAAAAATGACGAATGGTTGCCTTATGAACGATGATATATTTATACAATCACCTGCCATGTGCTTAAAGAAACTAAGCAGGGTGAATGCGGCACTGCTATTTTTTTCCATTTTTTTTGGGATCAATCTTAAAGCCCAGTCCACCGCGGGAATTACCGGCATAACCGATACATCTTACACCACGCACAGTGCTTATAAATCAACGGTTAAAAAGCCCTTTTGTAGTTGGTGAAAGTTTGGTTCTTGCCCTTGAGCCGCTTTGCCTTTTTTATTCCCGGATTATACCTTCCCGGCCTTATTGGTTCAATGTTTCGTTCAAATGCTTTCTGCAACTGCCTCAGAATTTCGGCTGACTTGTTTTGTAAAAAAGAGTTTTACTATTTTATATTTCAAACATGCCCAGCTTACTTTCCTGTAGATGTTTTTGCAAATCTAAAAAAGTTTTAACTTGTATTTCGCTAAACCATACAACGCTTTGTATGGCAATAACAAAATTTTTTTTTAAACCGAACACTCTAATATGTGACAGATTTGTCTATTTTGAAGTTGTGTGTAATACTTTGGCAACACAGCGACTTCAAATTGATTAAAAAAACCAGCCGAAAAAGACAATTTAACAATCAAACGGAATAAATTGAATTTTATATTTGCCAACTCTATGAACAACAATATGAGGGAACTCTCCAAAAAAAATTCCACTTTACTATTTATACTGCTTACAGGAGTGCTGCTTGTGATTGCATTTATTTCTTATAACAAGATCAGGCAGTTTAATAAATCCGTTGATTGGGTGATGCACACTAACGTGGTAAAGGATAATATTGTTGAATTGCGTTCCATTATAAAAGATGCAGAAAGCGGGCAGCGTGGTTATCTGATTACGAACGATTCTGTTTTTCTGCTGCCCAACATCGGTGCAGAACAAACCAGCAACCTTGTATTTGCTAAGCTTGATTCTCTCTTTAGCGACAATACCGAACAACAAGAAAATTTGAAAAAGCTTAAAACACTTTTTGATGAACGATATCTTTTGCTGAATAAGACGCTGAAATCTTTCAAAAATTACCAATCCACAAATTTACCTATAGATAGCCTTTTGCTTAATAGCAAAAATAAAATGGACGGAGTGCGTATACAAATTGCGTTCATGTTGCAAACAGAAAATACATTATTGGAGCAGCGCTTACAGGTTAAAGACCGTTCAGCCACAGTCACACCCATTTTTTTATTGTTACTTTTTTTATTTTCAATTGTTGCGCTTACACTTTTCTTTTTCCGTTTGCAAAAAGAAACAAGCGTACGTGTGTCAACAGAAAAGTTAGTTGAAGTAGAAGCAGAGACCCGCAAAAAAATTGAAGCAAGTGAAGCTAAATTCCGCAACCTCATATTGCAGGCACCGGTGGCTATTTCCACATATCTGGGTCCTTCTTTTATTGTAGAAACCGTTAATAATGCAGCCCTCGAAATTGGAGGGAAACCTTATGACCAGGTAATCAACAAACCGATGTTTGACATATGGCCAGAATTGGAAGACGGGTTAAAAACAATATACAACGAAGTATTTACTACTGGAGAACCTTTTCTCATCAATGAAATACCGGTTCAATTTAAACGCACAGGAAAACCAGATACGGCTTATTTCAATTTTGTTTTTCAGCCATTGCGTGATTTGGATAATAAAATTTCCGGCATCATATTATTAGCGATGGAAGTGACAGAATCTGTGAATGCCCGCAAAATAATTGAAGCAAGCGAACAACGCTTGAGCGATGAGCGCATGGTGCTTTACAATTCGTTTATGAATGCTCCAGCTGCCATTGCCATTTTAAAAGGCGATACGCATATTTATGAATTTGCAAATGATGAATACGAAAGATTTACTGAAAGAAAAATAATCATCGGCAAAACCGTTCAAGAGCTTTTTCCTGAACTAGAGCAACAGGGTTTAATAGATATTCTTAAGAATGTTTTTTCAACAGGTGAGCCATTCATAGCTAATGAATATCCTGTTGAATTAATC
>JBBRCW010000286.1:0-9007 GCA_038204535.1 Chitinophagales bacterium
CAGTTAATACGCCTATCACCCAAAAAACCGGGTTATGAGCGTAAGCAGCTGCCAATATTTCGTCTTTAGAAAAGAAACCGCTAAACGGCGGAATACCCGAAATTGCCAGGCAAGCCAATAAAAATGTAATGTGCGTTATAGGCATGTATTTTTTTAGTCCGCCCATTTTTGTAATATCCTGCTCATCGTGTATGGCATGTATCACGCTGCCGGCACCTAAAAACAACAGGGCTTTAAAGAACGCATGTGTCATTACATGAAAGACGGCGCCGGTGTAAGCACCTACACCCAGACCAAGAAACATATAACCCAATTGGCTGACGGTTGAATAAGCCAATACTTTCTTTATGTCGTTTTGTTTGATAGCGATCGTAGCGGCCAGCAATGCCGTTGCCAGGCCAACAATGGCAACAACAGATAAAGTAACTGGCGCCATAGAATACAATACGTTACTGCGTACGATCATGTAAATGCCCGCTGTTACCATGGTTGCTGCATGTATCAATGCCGATACCGGGGTGGGACCCGCCATAGCATCGGGCAACCAGGTGTATAAAGGTATCTGAGCGCTTTTGCCGGCTGCACCTACAAAAAGCAGCAGGGTGATTGCAGTAACGTCAAAAGTTGATAACGATGCAGCCATGGCAAACACTTCGGTATAATCAACTGTACCCAATTTGGCGATCAGCCAAAAAACAGCCAGTAAAAAACCAAGGTCACCAATACGGTTCATTACAAAGGCCTTGCGGGCCGCGTAATTGAAATTGTTGTTTTTAAACCAGTAACCGATCAGCAGGTATGAACATAATCCTACGCCTTCCCAGCCAATAAACATGATGACATAGTTAGCGCCCAAAACAAGCAACAGCATTGAAAAAACAAAAAGATTCATATAAGCGAAAAAACGTGCAAAATGCGGCGGTTCTTCGCTATGCATGTACGATGCAGAGTAAACATGTATCAGAAAACCTATACCTGTAACAATTAAAAGCCACAGCGTAGATAATTGGTCAACCCTAAAGGCAAATGATATATTTAGTTCAGAAACGTTTATAAAAGTGAACAGGTTTACAATCACTGGCTGAAAACCGGGGGCTTTCACTTCCAGAAAAATCAACACACTCATGATAAAAGATGCCAGTATTGTTCCGCTGCCCACAATGCCTGTCATTGATTTTGACAGCGAATTACGGGCCAATCCATTGATCAAAAACCCTATCAGGGGAAACAATGGAATTAAATAAACAAGATGACTAAATGGATTCATATTAATTAGCTGTATGCTGAACGCTAAATGGTAAATTCAGTTAGCGTAAAATTCATATATAGTTAAAATTGAAAAAGGCGTTGGGCCTGAGCCCACAACTTTAAGCAATTAATTTTTTAACCGGTTCAAAAAATTGACATCAACCGAGTGTGTATTTCTATACATCATCACAATAATAGCCAAACCGACACTTACTTCGGCAGCAGCCACCACCATAATGAAAAATACAAATATTTGTCCATCCATGCCAGACAGAGACGCTGGGTTAACAGCTACCGCGGCCCCATTTATCATTTTAGAAAATGCAATCAATAGCAGGTTTACCGCATTTAGCATTAATTCTATGCACATAAATATAATAATGGCATTGCGGCGGGTTAATACGCCCACCACCCCGATACAAAAAAGTATAATTGCCAGTGTTATGTAATATTGAATAGGCATAAAACCCAATCCCCTACCGGGTATTTAAGTCTTCAACTAAATGTGTTGAAGCGGTGAAAAAATTAATATTTCAAATAAAACTTCAAACCTGTTATTCAAAAAACCGGCAGGCTTCATAACTAAAAAAGGTAACCAAAAGTTACCCCGCGCATTCTAAACCGCCTTCGTATCTCCCTTTTTACCAATAACAACCGCACCAACCATTGCACTTAAAAACAATACACTGCTTATTTCGAAAGGAATAACATATTCATTAAATAATGCCTTGCCTAAGTTTTTTATCAAACCAATATTTCCGTCTTTTATTACGGCGGTTTTACCCGACATATCCGCGGAGCTGGAAACAATATCGATCATTATGAGCATTAGGCTTCCACCGGACACACCACCTGCAATTTTAAGCATTGTATTTTTTTGCGGCTCGGTATCGCTGTTTAGATTCATTAACATGATGACAAACAGAAACAACACCATGATGGCGCCGGCGTAAACAATCAGGTTTACGATAGCCAGAAACTGGGCATTCAACAAAATATAATGACCGGATATGGCAAAGAAGACAACTATAAGCCACAAAACACTATGTACAGGATTTTTACTGATCACTACCATTAGTGCACCCAGTAACGCCAGGGCCGATAGAAACCAGAACAGAATTTGAATGATACTCATTAGCAGGTTTAATTATAGCTGGAATTAATTTGTAGTTGGTGCATCTTTTCCCTTTGCCTTTGCAAATTCCTCGGGTTGCGTTAACGGGTTGGGAATTAACAAATCGTCCTTTCCATATATAAATCCTTTGCGTTGAAAATTTGGCGGCGCAAAAGTTTCGCTTAAATAAATCGCGTCTTTTGGACAAGCCTCCTCGCATAGTCCGCAAAAAATGCAACGCAGCATGTTGATCTCGTATTTTGCCGCGTATTTTTCTTCGCGGTACAAATGCTCCTCTCCTTTTTTTCTCTCCGCCGCCTCCATTGTAATTGCTTCGGCCGGACAGGCAACTGCACACAATCCGCAGGCGGTACAATTTTCCCTGCCCTGTTCATCCCTGTTTAAAACCTGTAATCCCCTAAAAACTTTACTAAAGGGCCTGGTTTGTTCAGGATAACGTATGGTAGGCACCTTTTTAAACATATGCCTGAAAGTGATCATCATCCCCTTGAAAATGGCCGGAAGATATATCTTCTCTAACCAATTCATTGGTTTGCGCTCAACTACTTCGGATCTGTTTGTTAATGACTGCATATTAAACAATTGCCGGTTTTTTGGAAATTAATCCGGCCTTTAAAAAGGTTTGCAAAAATATTTTTATAGTGCTATCAATCCAACTTTTATTTAAGCCTGCCTATTGGCAAAAACCATGTTGAATTATTAGCCTTTTCCCTGCCCAAATTCTGATCCCACTCTTTTCTTCTCATTACACCTACACCCATTCACAACATGCTTACAACACTAATAATGGGCAAGCGAAATCACTTTGACAGCGCTTATCCCTGCCTCCACAAAATCAAAGCACCGGTTACAAACATATTAATAAGCGATAACGGAATTAAGATTTTCCAGCCCAAATGCATTAACTGGTCGTACCTAAACCGGGGGATGGTCCATCTTACCCACATAAAAACGAATATGAAAATGACCACCTTTATCATCAAACATAAAAATCCCAAAATAGCAGCCAGGTTTACCGGCAGATTGGCATCATTTACAAACGGAATATCGTACCCGCCAAAATAAAGCGTAGCCATTATTACGCTGCTGATAAACATATTAATGTACTCGGCAAAAAGATAAAATCCCAGTTTCATTGACGAGTATTCCTGGTGATAACCAAAGTTTAATTCATTTTCAGCTTCAGGAAGATCGAACGGCGTGCGATTGCATTCGGCAAACGAACAGATCAAAAATATCATAAATCCCAACGGCTGATAAACCACATTCCACCAGCTGCCCTGCACCTGCTGCTCAACAATTGTTTTCATACTGAGCGAACCTGTTAACATCAGCAGGGCAATAAGCGAAATACCCATTGCCAGTTCGTAACTAATCACCTGGCTTGCGCCCCGCATGGCGGCCATCAACGAAAACTTATTGTTACTAGCCCAGCCACCGATCATAATACCATAAACGCCCATGCTCACTACGCCAAAAACAAACAGGATACCAATGTTGATATCCGCTATCTGCAGCGCAACCATTCTGTCGGCGCCAAAAAGTGTAAAATGCAATTCCTTGCCCCACGGTATCACCGCGCTAGTCATCATGGCGGTTAACATTGCCAGGCATGGCCCCAGTATAAACAACAACTTACTAGCAGAATCCGGGATGATCTCTTCCTTAAAAAACAATTTACCACCATCGGCGGCAGGCTGTAAAATTCCCCACGGGCCGGCACGGTCGGGGCCAACCCTATCTTGTAAAACCGCCGCCACTTTACGTTCGGCGTAGGTACTGTACATGGCAATTATCAACGACGCGGTAATAATGCCTCCTATCAGCACAAGTTTTTCTATCAAAAGCGCCCAGTCTAAAGCTAGTAAAGTCATACAGTTAAATTATCTTCTTAATCCTTTTTTTTGATCTTTTAATTTAAATGACCGCCAGTGCTATTCAAATGCCTCTCCCGTTGCGGGGCCTTCAATTTCGCTTAAATGCACCGTTGGTTTATTTACACCACTCACTGTGTGAATATTGAACAGCAGTTTTGGATTACGGCCATTATGGATGGCCTTAAAGGTTTCTTCCGGCGTTTTCATATCCACATAATGGTTGGCCGAAATAACCGAATGACGATCTATTTTGCGCGGGCCTTCCAATACCCAATCACCAATATGTTTTTTATCGAACCTGCACGTATTACAAATCCAGGCAGCAGTGCCGTCAGGCAAGCTTTCCACTTCGCCCCATTGGTCTTTACGGGCGGTCACTCTAAATACTTCATCGCCCCTGTTCCATAAAGTTACCTGGCCGCAGCATTTGTCGCAATCGCGATGTGCGTTCAGTGGTTTCAGAAACCATACCCGGTTTTTAAACCTGAATGTTTTATCTGTCAGCGCTCCTACGGGACAAACATCAATCATGTTGCCGCTGAAGTCATTATCAATTGCCTTAGAAATATAGGTGGATATTTCAGCATGTTCGCCCCTGTCCAAAATACCATGAACCCGGCTGTCGGTTAACTGATCGGCCACATACGTGCAACGATAGCATAGAATGCATCTTGTCATATGCAGTTGAATATAGGGGCCTATATCTTCACGTTCAAAAAGCCTTCTTTCAAATTCGTAGCGTGTTCCCTCGCTGCCATGCTCATAACTTAAGTCCTGTAAATGACATTCGCCGACCTGATCGCAGATCGGGCAATCCAGTGGATGGTTCAGCAATAAAAATTCAACTACCCCTTTTCTTGCTTCCTGTACCTTTTCGCTGGTAATGTTTTTAACTATCATTCCGTCCATTACATTGGTGCGGCAACTTGCCAGTAATTTTGGCATCGGCCGCGGATCGGCCGATGAGCCCGCCGCAACTTCCACCAGGCAGGTTCTGCATTTACCGCCGCTGCCTTTTAGTTTGCTATAAAAGCACATGGCCGGCGGTGTAACATCGCCTCCTATTCTTCTTGCTGCCAACAAAATAGATGTACCTGGCTCCACCTCAATTGTAATATTGTCGATGGTGACTGTATATAATTGTTTTTGTTCAGACATTTTATAAAACGTTCAAAAGTCTATTTTAAGATTTTAAATTCAGCAATATCAAATTTAACGAAGCTGTTTGTACACTATTTTAATCGTTCCTAAACCAGAACCGCCCGTGGTTCAGCATACCCCGCCAGGCCATAATTTCTTTGCTGCGCCTCTTCAGGATTTGAAACATGCCATTCAAATTCATCTCTAAAATGCCGGATGGCTGCGGCAACAGGCCATGCTGCGGCATCTCCTAACGGGCAGATCGTATTGCCTTCAATTTTTCTTTGGACATCCCACAACAGATCTATATCGCTCATTTTGCCTTTGCCATATTCAATATTATGCAAGATCCTTTTCATCCAACCGGTTCCCTCGCGGCAGGGGCTGCATTGCCCGCAACTTTCGTGGTGGTAAAACCTGGCCAGCGACATCGTATGTCTGACTATGCACTGATCCTCATCCAAAACAATAAAACCACCTGACCCCATCATACTGCCCGAAGCAAAACCGCCATCCGCCAGGCTTTCATAGTTCATCATCCTTGGCTCCCCCTTTGCAGTCGTCAATAATAAGTTTGCCGGTAATATGGGAACCGAAGATCCACCCGGAATACAAGCTTTTAGCCTTTTGCCATTCGCAATGCCACCACAATATTCATCACTATAAAGAAATTCCTCTACACTTATGGTCATATCTATCTCGTAGATACCCGGTTTATTGATGTTTCCACAGGCACTGATCAATTTTGTACCGGTAGATTTTCCAACGCCTATTTTTGCGTATTCATCCCCACCCATATTTATAATGGGTACAATCGCTGCCAGTGTTTCTACATTATTGACCACCGTTGGGCAATCCCACAAACCTTTTACAGCAGGAAAAGGAGGTTTAATGCGCGGGTTTCCCCGTTTACCTTCCAGGCTTTCTAATAAGGCGGTTTCCTCGCCGCAAATATAAGCGCCTCCGCCTCTTTGAACATAAATGCGGCAATTAAATCCGGTGCCCAGAATATTGTCTCCCAGAAAACCGTTTTGCTCTGCTTCAGTAATGGCATGTTCTAAAATATCCACTATCCAGGCATATTCGCCGCGTATATAAATATAGGTGCGATTACTGCCCAAGGCAAACGACGAAACAATCAAACCTTCAATCAACAGGTGAGGAATGTATTCCATCAGGTACCTGTCTTTAAAAGTCCCCGGTTCACTTTCATCAGCATTACAAACCAGGTAACGTGGCACCCCTTCAGGCTTCGCCAAAAAACTCCATTTTAATCCTGTGGGAAAACCAGCGCCCCCTCTTCCACGCAGGCCGCTTTTCTTCACCTCATCCACAATATCCGCCTGGGTCATTTTAAAAGCCTTTTCAACCGAAGCATAGCCTCCGTTTTTTCTATAGGCCTCAAAAAACCGAATCCCCTCTACCTGATCGTTTGCTAATAATAGTTTCTTTCCCATTTTATTATTTCGAAATAAAAGATAGTGTATTTAGTGAATGTTCATTTTTGCCAGTGGTTGAACAACCATCTCTTAACCAAATCTGTACGCAAACTTTCACTTTTCGCAAACCACATTAAATGCATTTAATGATCGTTATGAGTGTTATCGATTTCCGTTATCAATTATTGGTAGCCGATATCGTTCTGCATTGTTCAATAATGCCATCAACCTTTTCAGGGTTTAGATGTTCGCGATAAGTTTTGCCTAATTGCATCATGGGGGCATAACCACATGCTCCCAGGCATTCTACTGCTTTCAGCGTAAACATTCCATCTGACGTAGTTTCACCAATTTTTATTCCCAATTTGGTTTTTATATATTCAATGATGTCATCACTGCCATTTAACATACATGGACCTGTTTGGCATACTTCAAATAGATATTTACCAACGGGTTTCATATTGTACATACTATAAAAGGTGGCCACTTCATACACCTCAATAGGCGTTATATTGAGAATCTCCGCCACATAATCCATTACCGGCACATCCAGCCATCCACCAAATTCTTCCTGGGCCAGGTGAAGCACCGGCAACAAAGCGCTTTTCTGCTTTCCATCGGGGTATCTCTTAATGATTGAAGCAACCTCTTCCCGCTTTTTTTCTGAAAATTGTAATGCCATTACCGAAACTCTTTTTCTTTATTTTTGAAAAAATCACCAATAAAACCGACTTGTATTATCCATCCATTTCGCCCGCAATCAAATTAAGTGAGCTCATGGTTATAATTGCATCACTTAACATACTTCCTTTCGTTAACTCTGAATAGGCCTGGTAATAAATAAAACATGGCCTGCGAAAATGAAGCCTGTATGGCGAACGGCCCCCATCGCTGATCAGGTAGAAACCAACCTCACCATTTCCGCCTTCAACAGAATGATACACTTCTCCGGCGGGTATATCAGTCTCGCCCATAATAATCTTAAAATGAAAGATCAGCGCTTCCATTTTTGTATATACATCTTTCTTTTCAGGTAAAAAGTATTCAGGGGCGTCCGCATGAAAAACATCCGCGTCTGCTCCTTTGAACTCCTGAACTTTTCGGTAGGCTTGTTCGATGATGTTGAGACTTTGATACATTTCCTGGTTACGCACCAAAAACCGGTCGTAACAATCGCCGGTCTTACCCACAGGAATCGAAAAGTTGAAATCTTCGTAACTGCTGTACGGAGAATGAACCCTGACATCGTAATCAACACCGGCTGCCCGCAGGTTTGGCCCGGTGAAGCCATAATTTAAAGCCCTTTCGGCACTAATTCCCCCAACACCCTGTGTACGATCCATGAATATGCGGTTGCGCTCAAACAGATTTTCAAATTCTTTTAAAACGGCAGGATATTCTTTTAAAAACTTCTCTAATTTTCTAAAAGCGATGTCATTAAAATTTCTCTCAAAGCCACCAATGCGGCCTATGTTGGTTGTTAACCTGCTGCCGCAAACCTCTTCATAAATTTCATAGATCAGCTCGCGATACTGCATTACATATAAAAAGCCGGTAAATGCACCCGCATCAACACCCACCACCGAATTACATATCAAATGGTCCGAAATTCTTGCAAGCTCCATGATAATTACCCGCAGGTAATCAACCCTCTTGGGTATTTTAACTCCTAATAATTTTTCGCACGTGGTGTGCCAGCCCATATTATTGATAGGGCTGCTGCAATAATTTAAGCGATCAGTAAGTGGAGTAATTTGGTATAAAGGACGGTGTTCGGCAATTTTTTCGAATGCACGATGAATATAACCCACCGTTTGTTCGGCGCTCACTATTCTTTCACCATCCAGTTCCAGTATATTTTGAAAAACGCCATGGGTAGCCGGGTGCGTAGGGCCAAGGTTTAGCGTGGTCGTTTGTTTTTCGATACTTCCTTCGGGTAATTTTACATGCAATTCAGCAAAAGACATCTGGTAAAATTTATAAGGTCAATTATTTTTTCGATTTAATTTATGCTTCCAAAACCACCGCGGCCAAACATTTCATCATCTTTATCAGTCCGGGTCTGGTCTTCTAATGGATATTCCTTTCTCATTGGAAAATAATCCATCTCATCCACATTTAAAATTCGCTTCAAATTGGGATGACCAACAAAATTGACCCCATAAAAA
>JBBRCW010000287.1:0-9003 GCA_038204535.1 Chitinophagales bacterium
TATTTGTAGAATAAAATAATAAAGGGAAATTCAGAAGGTGCAGCGCACCGAAATATTAAATCCTGTGAGCAGCCAACGACTATATCGCAAGTTATTTTTCGGATATTCCGGTGCAAAAAACTTGTCCATTTTGGGTTCTACAAATATTCCGGTGCGCTGCACCTCGCAAAAAGGTTGTCCATTTCGGATTCTACAAATATTTTGGTGCGCTGCACCTGGAACCGGTTCACTAAAAAATTTCGAATAACCGACGGCTTAATCAATTTTGGTCGGATATTCGGGTGGGCAGCGTCAGGTAAATGAAGAAACCTTCTTTACTTCAAAAAATTGTTGTCGCCAATTATCCTGCTTTTTGGCATAAGGAAATTTTGAGGTGCAGCGCACCGCTAATATTTGTAGAATAAAATAATAAAAGGAAATTCAGAAGGTGCAGCGCACCGAAATATTAAATCCTGTGAGCAGCCGCCAATGTTTCATCGCATAATATTTTTTGGATTTTCCGGTGCAAAAAACTTTTCCATTTTGGGTTGTACAAATATTCCGGTGCGCTGCACCTCGCAAAAAGCTTGTCCATTTTGGGTTCTACAAATATTTTGGTGCGCTGCACCTGGAACCGGTTCACTAAAAAATTTTAAAATCAAAAAAAAGGGAGAAGGTTTTTTACAAACCTTCTCCCTTTAATATAAGACCTGCCTATTCTACCACTAATTTAACCGGCGGGTTGCTGCCGATTGAAAGCATATACAATCCGGCTGCTGGTTTCGTTTTTAAGTCAATTTGCATCATGCCCTGAGAGGCTGTGCTTATGCCGCTAAAAATTATTTTGCCCGTCATATCAAACAGCCTGATACTGGTTGATGCTGGCTGAAGACTTGTTCCGCTTACATAGATCTTAGAACTGTTTAGCGGATTGGGGTAAACCTTAATAAATGCTTTAACATCGTTAACCGTTACTGTCTTAACACTATAAACTACCATGCGGCCATCTTTATCCACCTGGCTCAGGCGATAATAATTGATGCCCTTTACCGGAAGGTTATCTGTAGCGCCATATTTGTTTTGAGCCGTCAGCAGAGAGGATGCTTTTACCTTAACTAACGTAGTAAACCTTACGCCATCCGTACTCTTTTCAACCACAAAGTGATCATTATTTACCTCGTTAGAAGTTGCCCATTGAATGGTTACTGAGCCATTGGACTGCAACACTGCCGTATAATTCTGCAGCGTAACAGGTAACAAACCCGCACAAGTAGTGCCTGTTGTATAGCTGTGCGGAGAGGCACT
The DNA here is from genome assembly GCA_038204535.1 of Chitinophagales bacterium. Lineage (GTDB taxonomy): Bacteria > Bacteroidota > Bacteroidia > Chitinophagales > Chitinophagaceae > Segetibacter. The sequence continues at coordinate 1,285 of JBBRCW010000287.1, forward strand.
GCTGTTTCTTTCCCCCGCTGGTGGCGTATTGTACGTAAAATAAAAACTAATAGGGGTGTTATTGGCAATGGTTTTGGCAAACCGGAAGTCAGCCCCTAAAGCGTTCATTCCATACCCCGGGTATCCGCCAGCCAGGCCTTCTCTTATATATATGATGGCCAGGTTACTGCCTGCTATGGGCGCCAGCGGATGAAAGGTAAAGGTTACCTGGTCGCCGACGGTTTCCACTCTATAACTGTAATCGCCGTTTGCCAGTGTTCCGCAAAAGCCACCGGAATTATTGATATTGACCACAATGTTTACTGTATTCGAAATAGTGGTGTAGCCGTTATTATCCGTTGCCCAGGCGCTGACCGTATAATTTCCTGCGGGCACATTTGTCCAGTCGAAACTAAAAGGTGCGGTATCATCCATACCAAGGTAATTTTTGCCACTATAAAACTTAACGTTAGAAATCGTGCCATCTGCATCGGCAGCAGTTGCGTTAAAAGTTACTGTGGCTGGCTCGGTAAAGCTGGCATTATTAACGGGGGTGGTTACCTCTATGGTTGGTGTGCTACCTGTAATACTCATGCAATTGGTACCCACTGTATAAGAATGCTTGTTGGCACCCGAATTGTTTTCGCCACCCGGTGGCGTTTGGTAAGTAAACGAGTAACTGATAACAGCGCCATCTGCAAAAGGCGTGGTATAAACAAAATCGGTACCCGATTGCGTCATACCGGCATTAATGACCGAAGGGGACGCAATATTAATGATGGCATACAATGATCCTTGTATGGGTGTAAGCGGATGCAGCCTGAAGGTTACCATGCCATTGTGCGTTTCGGCCTTGTATTCATAATCGCCGCTGACAGCGGTACCGCAGTAACCGTTTAAGTTAGGAGCATTCACCGCAATATTTACGGCCGAAGATGTTGTGGTGAGATTATCGTTGTCGGTTGCTTTGGCAGTTATACTGTATGGCCCTGCCGGCACATTATTCCAGTTGAAACTATAAGGGCTGGTATCATCCATACCTAAAAAGGTTGCGCCGTTATAAAATTCCACTTTGGTGATTGTTCCGCCGTTTGTATCGGCAGCTTCGGCGGTTATGACAATATATGCCGGAGCAGTAAAATTAGCCCCATTTAGCGGCGAGGTAATAGTTACCGTTGGCGCGCCGGTTATACAAACTGCACCCACCGTGTACGTGTGTGGATTGGCACTTGAATTTCGTTCGCCTGCCGGGGGTGTATTGTAAGTAAAATAAAAAGTAGTGACAACACCGTTTCCAATGGGTCTGTTGAAAGTAAAATCAGCGCCCGTTTTGGTCATTCCATATCCGCCAAAACCACCGGCCCCTTCTTTTAAATATAGTATAGCCAGGTTACTGCCTGCTATAGGCGCTAAAGGATGAAAGATAAAATAAACCGTTCCGTCCTGGGTATAAACTTCGTAACTGTAATCGCCGCTAACCGCCGTGCCCGTGCAGGCGGCAGGTTTCACAACAACATTTACTCCGGCTGATGAAACCATATTGCCATCGTTATCTGTAACCCTGGCGGTAATTGTATAGTTGCCTGAAGTTACATTGGTCCAGTTAAAAGAATAAGGCGCTGTCAGGTCACTTCCCAGCAAATTATTGCCATTAAAAAACTCCACTTTCGTAACAGTTCCATCATCTGCGGCATCGGCATTTATTGTAATACTGGCTGGTGCGGTAAACTGGGCGTTATTGGCCGGACTGGTTATGCTTACTGTTGGCGGCATGCCGATAACGGCTGCGGGAGCCTTCCAGAAATAAATATTGTCGAGGTACACTTTGCCACCATCGGGTGCACCCACCAATTTAAACTGGTAAACATTACTGAAATCAATGCCGGGAAAATTGGTGGCATTTAAATCAATATCAAAACTGCTCCATCCTAATAATGTTGGGGTAAGAGTAAATTTCTTTTCTACCGGACCGGGATTAATGATATATAAATCAACGGCTGTTACATTGGATGTCCAAACGTCAATATGTAATTTTTCCATGGTGCCCGCATTAATGTTCGGCACGAAATTGACACCCTGGTAATTGAAATTGACATACATTTTGGTGGCATTGCCCTCGATGGATGTATCTGACACCACCGTATTCTGGCCCCAGTTAGGGAACCAATCGGTACCGGTAATATCTGAATAAGCTCCGCTGAACAGCGATATTACATCAGAAGAATTTCGGGCCGGCGGTGTGGGTGCCGGGCCAACCGGGCTAACGGGCGCTACATAAGGCGCCTTCCAGAAATAAATGTTATCCAGGTATATTTTGCCGCCGTCGGGCATACCCACGAACTTGAATTGAAAAATTTTACTGAAATCAATACCCGGGAAATTTGTATTGTTCAGGTCAATATCAAAAGAATTCCAGCCGGATAAAGTGGGTGTTATGGTTATCTTCTTTTCAACCGGGCCTTCATTAATTAAATAAACGTCAAAAGAAGTAACATTAGACGTCCAGAGGTCTATATGCAATTTCTGCATACCCGTTGCATTTACATTGGGGGAGAATTGAACACCCTGGTAGTTTAAATTTACATATTTTTTTGTGGCATTGCTTTCTATAGATGTATCTGATACCACCGTGTTTTGACCCCAGCCTGGAAACCAGTCTGTACCAGTTACCTCCGCATATGCTCCGCTAAACAAAGAAATTACATCGGTTGCAACGCGGGCTGGCGGATTGGGCGCCGGCGACATTGGTGCGCTACCCGCCGACGTTGCAATGCTTTGAAAATACATATCGTCAAAATAAAAGTCGGCTGCCGATGCAGCAGGATCGCCGGCAAACATAAAGGCAGACTTCAAGGTCAGCAGGTCAATATTCATACCGGCATTGGGATTATTGAAATCGGCCATAGGTATGCTTACCTGGTGCCAATTGCCATCCCGGATCAAACCATATTTTTGCTCACCGGCACCAAAATTAATCCAGGTTTCGCCATGCCCGGTCATCAGTCCGAATTTAAACTGGCCGGCATAAGTCGATTTATATTGAAATTTTAAAAACCCTGAAGAGAAATTCTGCAGGTTTACATAATTATTTACCACCCCCATACCAAACCAATCGCCTGCATTGGCATGAACTGCCCAAAGATTTGATCCTTCAAAGGGTACCGGCGCAGGGCTTGTGATGGTGGTTAGATTGTTCCAATAGTTCAGGATGGCATTGGTGCCAAAGTTCAAAGATGCTGAAACACCGGTGGTCTCTGTCAGCACGCCAAAATTTCCTGTAACAGCAACATCATTGCCCAGAATAAGTTGATCGCCTGGGTTTTGATACAACTTTATATAATCCACATACATTTTACCAGGCAAGGGGGCGGTTATGCCATTGCCATCATAAATACCTGTATAGGCACCTCCTACTGCTACATTCAATAATAAATAATGAGGGGTATGAAATTCGGACAGGTTGGGATCGGTGCTGATATCAAAGGAATAGAACTCCACATTGTCCACATACATTTTAATAAACTGGCTGGTCCAGACCATTTTGTACAGGTGATAATCGAGCGAAAGATCAACCGCTGCGTCAGTAGTAGAGGTGTTGAACTCATGAGCACCGCCTGCATTGCTCCAATGGGCGGCCGAGCTTACCCGCTTATTGGCAAGGTTTGCCGCAATCGCTGATGCAGAACCTGCTTCCATCATATCAATTTCGCCAATAGAAGGCCACGAGCCGCCAACTGTACCCAGTGTCCAGAATGCCGGCCATATACCATTGGCCATGTTGGGCAGTTTTATACGAGCTTCAACGGTGCCATATTTAAAATGCACCCTGCCTTCGGTTTTTATGCGGCCCGATGTAAAGGCACTGCCATCAAAGTTTTCTCTTTTAGCCTCAATAACAAGGCTGCCATTTTCTATCCGCACGTTTTCTGACCGGCTGGTGTAATATTGAAGTTCAGAGTTGCCCCATCCAAATCCGGCTGCCCGGCCGCTACCGTTTCCAAAGTCGTACGTCCAGGTATTTGAATTAACATTAACCGAATTAAAATCTTCCTGCCAAACAAGGGTTTGCGAAAAAACGGAAAATGGCAAACTAATAACCAGATACAATGCTATCTTATTAAATAGTCTTTTTGAACGCGATCGTAATAATTGAAGAGTTGTAATAATCATGATGGGGCAATGTTTAAATGAATAGTGATTAATGTTAAATTCAAATAAGGACGTCCTGCTAAATGTCGCCAGTGCAGCAACTTTTCATCAATAAAGTATATAACTATAGTAGCAGAGTAAATGTAGGCTAACCATCTACAGCATTGCGTTTTAGGGATACTACAACGCTACATCATACAAAAATTTGCAGTGTTTAATTACTTCTTTACCCCATCAACCACAAAAAATTACCAAAAAACAGATACTTTCACTAAATACTTTTTGCCTGGAGATCATGAAAAGATTGTTACTGCTTGTCTTTATCCCTTTATCCTTATTGGGTCAAAACACCATCGGCCTGCCTGACATTATTAATTATTCAAAGCAATCTTTTAATGCAGGTCTTCAAAATTGGGATATAAAGCAGGATGCTAACGGCATCATCTATTTTGCCAACAATGAAGGCCTTTTGTCTTTTGATGGCACAAACTGGAATCTTTATCCACTGCCTAATAAAACCATTGTACGTTCGGTAACGATCGGTTTCGATGGAAAAATTTATGTAGGGGGTCAGGATGAGCTCGGTTATTTTTCACCTGCCAAAAACGGGCAGCTTGCATATCATTCGTTAACACCGCTGTTACCGGCGGCCGATAAAAATTTCGGGGATGTCTGGGATATCGTTTCACTTAACCGAAATATCTACTTTCGGTCGTCGTATAAAATCTTTAAATTCTCTAACCAGGCGTTCGCAACTTTTTCATCCCTTTCGGAATGGACGTATTTAGGGATGAGCAATGGCGTGTTGTACGCCCACAATTATACCAACGGATTATTTCTTTTCGAGAATGATGTATTAAAACCGTTTCGATCTAAAAATATATTCCCTGCCAACGATCCCATGACATCAATGATCAGTATTGCAGATGACAGCACATTGATCACTACGCTAAAAAACGGATTTTTTTTGCTGACGAAAGAGGGCGTTTCAAAAATAACCACCACCAACGACCTTCTTTTTGAGAACGCCCGAATTTATGCTGCGACAAAAGTTAGCGCAGATTGGATAGCGCTGGCGACAAACAACAACGGTGTTATTATAACAGATATAGGCGGCAACATTATTCAGCGTTTTACCACAAGCGAGGGCTTGCAGAAAAATAATGTGCTCAGTATTTTTTCCGACAACCAGCAAAACCTTTGGCTGGGCCTCGACAATGGAATTGATATGATCGCTTATAACAGCGCCATCAAGCAAATTAAACCCACGCAGCAGGACGGTTCGGGCTATACGGCTATTTTGTTTAATAAAAAATTATACACTGGCACCACCACTGGTTTATATAGTGTGCCTATATCCGATATTAAAGACCTGAGTTATACGCGGGGAAAATTTGAACAAGTCAAAAACTCGCAGGGGCAAACCTGGGGCCTTACTGATATAAACAACCATTTATTGATGGGCCACCATGAAGGAGCATTTGAAATAGCTGAAAATACGGCGATACCTCTTTCTACTAAAACTGGTTATTGGAACTTTTTGCCTTTGTCTACAACTTTTCCATCACTAAAAATTATTGCCGGCAATTATAATGGGCTCACGCTTTTTGACTATGCGCAAAATAAATTTCAATCGGCTGCAGACCTTCCTGACTTTCTGGAATCATCCAGGTTTTTAGCCATAGACCAGCAAGAGAATATATGGGTGTCGCACCCTTACCATGGTGTTTTTAAATTAACAAAGATTGCAGGCCAGGGGTATTCAATAGCAACTTATAAAAAAAACAAGGGCTTGCCATCCGACCTTAATAACCACGTTTATAAAATTAAGAACGAAGTGGTGATAGCAACTGAAAAAGGTGTTTATCAATACAATCCTTCAACCGATGCTTTCAATCCCTCTCCTTATTTTGCCCGTTTACTGGGTAACCAGAGTATTCGTTATTTAAAAGAAGACCCGGTTGGCAACGTTTGGTTTATTCACGGAAAAACCCTGGGCGTCATAGACCTGTCAGGCAAAGAACCCTTGTTGATTTTTTTTCCCGAAATGACAAATAAACTGTTAAGCGGCTTTGAATTTATTTATCCTGTTAATGAAAGCAATATTTTTATAGGGGGCGAAACTGGCTTTTTTCATTTGAATTATCAAAAATATAAACAACAGGATATAAAGCCTGAATTGCAGATACGAAAGGTGATCGCTACCAGTAAATCGGATAGCATATTTTTTGGCGGCTATTTTAATACTGTAAATGAACGTCAGGTTCAAAACGATAAACATACACCTGAAATACCCAATGGCTTAAAAACGCTGCGGTTCGAATTTTCGTCAGCGCTTTTCGGTTACCAGTCAAACCTTGAATATAGTTATCGTTTAAAAGGACTGGATGATAACTGGTCGGATTGGAGCAAAAGAACCGATAAGGAATACACCAACCTTCCACCTGGTCATTTTTCTTTTGAGGTGAAGGTGCGCAACAATCTTGGTTTAGCCTCCGGTATTTCGTTGTTTCGGTTTGAGTTATTGCCACCGTGGTACCTGACCTTACTGGCAAAAATTATTTTCTTCTTAATTTTTATTGCGGGCAATTTCATCTTCTTTCGGTGGCTGTTACGAAAGTTTAAAAAGCAGCAGCAAAAACACGAAGAAGAACAAAAAAGGCTTTCGTATATACACGAACTCGAATTAAATAAGGCAGCTGGCGAAATGGTGAAACTTAAAAATGAGAAGCTGGAATCAGAGATCAATTCTAAAAATTCGGAACTGGCATCGTCGGCTATGCACCTGGTTAAAAAAGGCGAAATGCTGTCAAAAGTAAAAGCAGAACTAACCCAGGTAATGAAAACTTTTGATAACGCCAGGCAGGCTGCCGACATAAAGAAACTGATAAAAGCCGTAAGCGAGGATGATAACATGGACCAGGAATGGGACCAGTTTGCCAAACATTTTGATAAAGTTCACGGCGACTTTGTAGTAGAGCTGAAAGAGAAGCATCCTGGCATTACACCCAACGAATTAAAATTATCTGCCTACCTCCGCATGAATTTATCAACCAAAGAGATCGCCCAATTAATGAATATTTCTGTCAGGGGTGTAGAGATCAGCCGCTATCGTCTCCGCAAAAAACTGCAGCTACCCTCCGAAACCAGCCTGTTCGATTATTTAATAAGCATTAAGCCAGGGAGCTGAGGGTCTAGTGAAAAGTGAATAATGAATAATGAATAGTTAACAGTGAATAGTTAAAAGTGAAAAGTTAAAAGTGAAAAACATAGAGATATGCTGCTGTCATTCCGATCCCGATATAGATCGGGAAGGAATCCTTTAGAAGAACATTTAAGTAGAACTTGAATTTTAAACACATAAAAAAGCGGCACAACGATACATGGAGGGGATCCCTTCCCGATCAAAATCGGGATCGGGATGACATAACAACCAGAGCCGTCAACCAAAGCCGTCAATCCAGAGCCGTCATGCTGAATTTATTTCAGCATCCCCTGGATAACGCCATGATATAATTTTTCAGGGGATTCCGGGTCAGGCCCGGAATGACGCTAACTCCTTTTTCGTCAATCAAAACCGCCAACCAGAGC
>JBBRCW010000288.1:0-8986 GCA_038204535.1 Chitinophagales bacterium
CCAATTGCATCTATCTCATCTATAAATATGATACAAGGAGCTTTTTCCCTGGCTTGCTTAAACAAATCCCGTACACGGCTTGCACCTACACCTACAAACATTTCTACAAAGTCGCTTCCGCTCAGGCTAAAGAATGGTACCTGGGCTTCGCCCGCCATGGCTTTTGCAAGTAGTGTTTTACCAGTACCGGGAGGGCCCACCAGCAAAGCACCTTTAGGTATTTTACCTCCTAAAGCGGTGTATTTCTTGGGATTTTTTAGAAAGTCAACAATTTCCATTACTTCAACTTTCGCTTCATCTAAACCGGCTACGTCGCCAAAATTGATGTTTACCCTGGTGCCTTTTTCAAAAAGGGTAGCTTTTGATTTTCCGATATTGAAGATGCCTCCAGGGCCTCCACCACCAGCAGGACCACCCATTTTGCGCATAAGCAATACCCACAAACCAACAAACAGCAAAATGGTAACAACAGTATTAGCTATCGGGCCAAACCATTCTCCTTCGTTAACCACTGTTTCGGGTACTTTATCCACACCAGCCCTATTTTGGGTAGAATCTCTAAAGAAAGCGCTTTGTGCAGCATTAAAGCTTTCCCAATCTGTTACACTAAATTCAAATTGCGGGCCTCTCGCATAACCGGTAGAAGTCTTCTTAACCTTTGAATCGTAAAATGACTTTTCGAGGCTGTCTTTTTTAATATACACCCTCACCATTTCTTTATTCTTCACCAGGTCTAATTTTTCGACATCGCCGCTCGCCAGCATTTTTTGCCTAAACTCCAGCTCGGTAGTTTTAGAGGCATCTGGCGACATATTGAAAAAGTTTGCTCCTATTAAAACCACTGCGATAATTGCATAGATCCAGTAGATACTGAATTTAGGGCCTTTTCGCGGAGTTTTGTCTTCTCCATTTGGCATTCCCGGTATATTACGAAATTCGGTTTTGTTTTTTTTATCATCTTGTGCCATAACCTTCTTGTCTTCTCTATTTAATAAAATCCGTTATAAAATGTTCGAAATATGGATTTATTTAACCTTTGTGTTCAACCACTTCCGCGTCGCTCCACATTTCATCAAGGTTATAAAATTTTCTGGTTTCGGGTAACATTACGTGTACCACAATGTTTACATAATCAATTAAGACCCATTGAAGGGCCTGGTAACCTTCGTGCTTATAGGCAAGTTCGTTACATTCTTTTTTCACTTCTTCCTGAATAAACTCGCCGATTGCCCGTATTTGTTGCGGGTTGCTTGCTTCACATATAACAAAAAAATCTGCCACGGCCTCGTGAATTTTACGAAGGTCGAGCGATACAATATTTTCACCTTTTTTTTCCTGAATTGAGTGGATGATTGTCTTAAAAAGCCTGGAGTTTCTTGTTGTTCTTACGACGCCGCTTTTTTTTCGGGTAGAAAGTATGGTAAGTGGTTCCAATAATAAAATCTTTTAATGAATAAATTTTTAAATGGTTACCCTAAGGGGTGGTATGTATAAAAGGCTTGAGCCTTATTGATGATGAAATTTTGTTTTAAATGATTGCTATTCAGAAGTGCAGCTATATAAATTCTACTATAAGCTCTATTTTGCCGAACTGTCTGTTTTCACTTCATTACTATTACTATTGCTCCGTCAAAATACTTGTATTGATAAAAAAACAGCCAGTGACAGTTGAAATTTTCATCAATTTTTGCTTCATTCTTAGTTAATTATCAATTCCTATATTCGCCAAAAATACTAATTCTTTACGAGCTTCTTATGCCAATAGGTGAACCGCTTATACAATTGTTTGAGGTGGATAGCACCAACAACTATGCCATGGCACAAGTGCAGGCACATTTGGCAGGCCATGGGTCGGTTTACATTGCACACAGTCAAACTTCGGGAAAAGGCCAGCGGGGCAAATCGTGGTTATCTGAGCCAGGACAAAATATCCTGCTAAGCGCTGTAATCAACCCCAGCAAGCTTTTTATTGGGCAAAAATTTATTTTAAGCGCAATTACCGCGCTGGCCTGCCGCGAATTTTTTGAAAAATACACCCGTGGAGATGTTAAAATTAAATGGCCTAACGATATTTATTGGAAGGACAGAAAGGCAGGAGGGATTTTAATGGAGAATATCATAAGGGGCGGTCATTGGAAATTCTCTATTGCCGGAATCGGTTTAAATATCAACCAAACTCAATTTTCACAGGGGTTTAATCCGGTATCGCTGGCGCAGATCACTGGCAAAAAATTCGATATTCTTTTGCTGGCAAAGGAACTTTGCGACATATTGGATAAAAAATGGGATGACTATAAGGAAGACGCGATTGCAGATATCCTGGCCGAATACAATCTGCATTTATATAAATTGAATGAGAAAGTCAATTTGAAAATAAAGGAGGCAATTTTATCGTGCCGGATAACTGGTGTAAATGCTCTGGGCGAATTGGTAGTTCATACTAACAAGGAATTAGTTATTGGCTTTGGGCAAGCTGAATGGCAGGGAAGTTAATGGATCTCAATACCATTTAAAATTGAAAGGTCCCGTTCTTTTTGCCGGGCCTCCACCTCAAACCGGTTGTTTTGATACCCATTATTGAAACTCTCCATTAAATACATAAAAAGAAATGAGAAGAAGCCGTAATGCTGGAATTGTTTTACATGAGCGATCTCATGACGGAGCCATTTTTTATTAAAAAGGAATTCGGATTTGGTTGCATTGTACAAATGAATGGTGTTACCCAGTACCATAGCAACTTTTGGTTGTTTTAATTTTCGGGCAGCAATTTTTGCCATCCACGAGTGTTCCCTAATGGTCACATTGATCATTTTTCTTAGTAGGCGTTGAGTTGAAAATGTTTGTGTTTTGGTAGGGTTACACGGAAACATTTTATAGACTGCCAGACGCTTCTGACAGTTGCAAGTTCAATTACATACCGCTATAAAACTCATGCAGCCAGACGGTGACTGCATTTCAATTTAAGCAGATTATTTCTTCACACTCTATCAAACGATTAGAGACTATTACGTAAATCTGCCAGATATGGATTGATCATTCGGTGAAATCTATTCTTTTTCCGGTAACCATGATTCCAGAACCTGTGCTGTTTGATTTTTAGTGTCCGGTTTATGAATGATATTGTTAATGATTCCTTTTTCATCAATTAAGAAAGTAGTGCGGATAATGCCCATATAGCTTTTACCCATATACTGTTTTTCCCCAAAAACCCCGTATAGATTTACGACTTTTTTGTCTTCATCTGCTATTAAAGGAAACGGCAACTCATATTTTGTTTCAAATTTTTTGTGTTTGGAAACACTGTCCATACTAACCCCTATAACCTGGAAGCCTTTATCAATCAGGTCGCTATAGTTATCCCGTAAATTACATGCCTGGGCTGTGCAGCCGGGTGTATCATCTTTAGGATAAAAATACAAGACCACTTTTTTACCCGTGAAATCCTTTAGCGAAACCTTGTTTCCATTTTGATCTATACCTGAAAATGAAGGTGCTTTGTTACCTGGTTTTATTTGTGCCATATAATAGTTATTTGAGATTATTTGAAAATAACCATTTAATAAAAAAAATGTTTAGAAAAGGGAACCTAACTTTTTTTTATCCCCCGCCCAATGGCGGGGGCGGCTCTGAGAAATACAAGAGTCTTTCACAGAGAAACACGTTCTCCATAGTCTGTGACTACGGAGGCAAATATAAAATCGGATTTTTGAAGAAGAGTGCATTTCTCCGGCGTCATTCATCCCGGTTTTAAATTACAGGTAGTGAGGTGTTTGATTAACTGTGCTGTGTTCTGCCTGATCTCCATTTTTACCCCACGCCAAACGGCGTAGCAACCACATAGAAATACAGGAGTCTTTCAGAGAGGACACAAAGAAATCACTCCCTTTTTCTCTGTGTGGCTTCCTCTGGCTGTTCTCAGCGATTATATAGTAACTACGCTGGTTGCAGCAAAAAAATATACTGGAGAGGTTTTTGCCTAACAATATAAATGAAGCTTCTATTCTTATTTCTCCTTTTTTTACAATCTGCATGTATATGGCCCAATAATAAAGCTGAAGTAGCAGTGGCCGGTATACCGATAGAGCAAATGCAGCCACAAACAGATAGTGTAAAGGTGTTAATAAAAAGTCTGGAAATTATTATACCCGCCTACAATGGAACAGGTAGAATAAATACTGGTAATACCTCACCCGGGCAATTGGTTCAATTCGCGAAATCATTGATAGGCACGCCCTATTTATATGCATCTGCCGATCCCGGGAAAGGTTTCGACTGTTCCGGATTTATTACCTATGTTTTCAATCAATTTAAAATAGCTGTTCCAAGGTCGTCAGTTGATTTTACCGACGTGCAGCATAAAGTGCTACTGCAGGAAGCAAAACCCGGCGATCTGATACTTTTTACCGGTACCGACAGCACCATAAAAATTGTGGGTCATATGGGCATCATAACCGAAAATAAAAATGGAGATATAAAATTTATCCATTCCACTTCGGGTAAAAAATATGGCGTTACCATTACTCCGTTGAAGAAATATTATATGGGGCGATTTATAAAGGTTGTACGGATCTTTAATGAAAATAGCCATTAAATGGGTACGCGTTAGTTATCCATGAAAAAATTTACTTCTCTTCTTTTACCGTTAATTAAGGCATGAATGGAGTAAACATTAACGACAAAGCCAATGGTATAACCTTTACAAAATCTTTAACCGTCCATATTTTGAAAACGGTGTTTTCGCATTGTAGATTCATGCAATAATTCCCCACACATTTATGGAAAGTTCAGATGATGGCGGCTATTGTTCAGCCGTAACCTCCGCAGGCATTTTTATGTTTGCTATAGAAATTTTATTTTCCTGTCACAAACCTTTGGCACCCATGCACAAGATTGAAAAAGACACAACCGTAACAGTTGTAAAGGTTTCACCACCTACACCCGAAAAGAAAATAATTAAAAAGAAAAGGAAGAAACTGTACCTCACTTTTGATGACGGCCCTAACAAAGGAACCAGCAATGTGCTGTAGATTGCAAAGGATGAGCAAATACCCATCAGTTTTTTTATAGTAGGCGAACATGTATTTGCCAGCACTGGTCAAAGTTTATTATGGGATAGCCTTTGCTCTGCCGAAAATATGGCGCTTTGTAATCATAGTTATACACATGCGCACAATCGATATAATAAATTTTACCAGGCGCCAGATTCTGTTGTAGCCGATTTTCAGCGGGCCCGGGATAGTCTTCATTTAACTAATAATATCGTACGAACTCCGGGACGAAACATCTGGAGGATAGCGAATATGCAATTCACAGATTTGAAAAGCAGTGCCGCAGCGGCAGACTCGCTGCAGATGGCCGGGTTTGTAGTAATGGGGTGGGATTTGGAATGGCACTACGATCCCAAAACATTCAGCGTATTGAGTACCGCGAACGAAATGTTAGACCAGATAGACAGCGCTTTTGCAAAAAAGAAAACCATGCAGAGCGACCACCTGGTTTTGCTGGCACATGACCAGGTATATAAAAAGCCAGACGACTCAGTACAGCTTCGAAAGTTTTTGCAGGGTATTAAACTTAAGGATGATTATGAATTATCGCTTGTAACCAGTTATCCTGAAGTAAACGCAAAACGAACCAGCGATACTTTTGCTGTAAATAATAAGCAACGGCTGAGCCCGCAATAATCAGGCTCCTGGCGCTCCGTAGTCTGCGATTACGGAGCGATGGGGAATGGCCTGCAGTGAAACTCCCTTTACAAATCATTACTCCCCGATTAAAATTTTTAATCATGGAGCCATACTGTCAAAGTACGGTTTGTTGAAGCGACCTTTGTTGTTAAAGCAATTCTACCTATAACTTCAACGTTAGTAATTTATAAAAACGTTTTTTATAGCTGACCGTATTTTTGCCGATCATATAACAGTTTATGAGTTTAAAATTTTTCTCCCGATCTCTAAATTTCGTCCTTATATTTTTTAGTTGTTTATTATTATCATTGCCAGCTTTTGCCCAGCAAAAGGTCGTTACTGTTTTTGTAGTAAACAGCAGCCAGCAACCAATTCCTTATGCAACCATTGTAGTTACATCGGCCGCAGATACGCTAAAAAAGATGAATAAGGTAACCGATAGCAAAGGCGAAGTAACTTTCAACTTAACAGAGGGATTGAGATACACACTAAAGGCATCGTCTGTAAACCATGCGCCTGAAATCAAAAATATATTGGTTACCGACAACAACAACTTTACAATCACTATAGATAAGGCCGATAATATGTTAGGCCCGGTAGTGGTTACGGCCACCCGCCCCATTATGCGACAGGAGGATGACAAAACCATTGTTGATCCCGAAAACCTGGCAAGCAGCAGTACCAATGCATACGAGATTCTGGAAAAAACACCTGGTTTGTTTGTTGACCAGGATGGAAATGTTTACCTGAGCAGTACCACACCTGCACGTATATACATAAATGGCCGCGAACAACGAATGAGCGCTGCCGACATTGCCACCATGCTCAAAAGCCTGCCGCCAAATTCAATTGAAGCACTTGAAATATTAAGAACGCCTTCAGCAAAATACGATGCCAGCGGCGGTGGTGGAATTGTGAACGTTGTACTAAAAAAGGGTGTCCGTATTGGACTGACAGGCAGCCTTCATACCGGCTTTAACCAGGGGCGGTATGGCAACAGGTTTATGGGACTTAATATAAACAACAGCAGCGGCAAGCTTAGTACTTACATTAATATGCAATATAGCACGCGTAACGCTTACGACAATTTACAAACAGACAGGTTATTTGCAACTGACACCCTGCTTTCGCAAAACGCGCTAACACTACAGCCAGGCAGCAGTTATTATATTGGTGGTGGCTTTGGGTACCAGTTTAATGAAAAATGGGAGATCAGCTACGACGGCAGAATAAGCAGCCACCAATCGGATAACAGTTCAGTAAACTCATCGGATATCACAAAAATAAGCACCGGCAAACAGGTAACCAGTAATACAAGCTTTGTAAATAACCGTTCAAAAAATACCGGTATTTCACAAAGCATTTCATCTAAATTTAAAATTGACAGTTCAGGCTCGGAGTGGACAAACGACTTTTCGTATAATAGCAATCCGGGAACATCGCAGCAGGATTTTATCACCCGCTATACTATACCCACTCTTGGGCCCAACGAAGGTGATGGCGACATAACTACCCGGTTTTACTTTGTAAGCGGCGCCAGTAACCTTTTATTAAAACTTCCCCGTAAAATCACCGTCGAAACCGGTATAAAATCAACGTATGCTACCTTTAATAATTCAACCGAATATTTCAGAATGAATAATGGCATCCGAACAAAGGATGCTTTTAGGACAGCCGGATTTAAATACAATGAAAATATAAATGCCGCTTATTTACAGGCATCTAAAAACATTGGTGGTGTATTGGTGAAATTTGGCACCAGGCTCGAAAATACCAATATGAAGGGCAATCAACTGGTTCCAAAAGACACTTCTTTCAATATTCACCGCACCGACCTGTTTCCTTACATTTTTGTTAGCCGTAAACTTATGAGTATTATGAGTTACGAATTGCGGGCATACCTGGTGTATCGCCGTACCATCAGTCGCCCATCGTATGAGCTGCTAAATCCCTTTCCACGCTACATAGACCAATATATGTTTGAGACAGGCAATCCGGCATTGCGGCCGCAGTTTACTCAAAACTACGAGGCCAATATTTCGGTAAATGAACGTCCCATTTTTGCCGTTGGTGTAAACGACATTAAAGACATTTTTACCAATGTTATATACCAGGCCGATAGCAGCAAGAGCCTTGCCTACCGCACTTACGATAACCTGGGTACCAATAAAGAAAAGTACTTTAGAATTATGGGAGCCATTCCACCTGGCAAAAAATATTTTTTTGTAATTGGCGCCCAATACAACCACAACTTTTACCAGGGACTTTACCAAAACAAAACGCTCAGTTTTAAAAGAGGAAGCTGGTCGGTTTTCACATACCAAACAGTCAGGATTACTTCCGGCACGCAATTAAGCCTTAACGGATTTGCCCGGTTTAACGGCCAGTTACAATTTTACGAATTAAGCTCCTTTGGCTCAATGAACCTGAGTTTGAACCAGCAATTTTTAAAAAAGAAGCTAAGAGTCTCTCTCAGCGTGACAGATATGTTGTTTACCAACAACAACAAATTTATTATTAACCAGGGCACGGTACATGCCTCAGGATACAGAGAATCCGATACCCGGCGGTTTGGCTTAAATCTTCGATACAATTTTGGTTTCAGAAAGAAGGAAGACAATAATATTTTTAATGTTGAAAGTCCCGAACAAAAAAATTAGCTGTGTTATTAGAAGGTTTATTTTGGGGCATCAAACATTAAAGCCTGTAATCCGGGTTTAGATAAACTTCATCAACCCGAAGCCATTCGAATCTTACTGCCTACTATCCTTCTTCTTAAATATATTCAATATCCCGCCTTCACCATGGGCTCTTTTCTTTAGCCGTTCTTTTTTTCTGGCTTCACGTGCCTTTCTTTTTTCCTTCTTTTTCTTCATTGTCTT
Organism: Chitinophagales bacterium; assembly: GCA_038204535.1. Taxonomy (GTDB): domain Bacteria; phylum Bacteroidota; class Bacteroidia; order Chitinophagales; family Chitinophagaceae; genus Segetibacter. The sequence goes on from JBBRCW010000288.1 coordinate 8,570, forward strand.
TCTGTCCCAGGTAAACTTGTTTTGAACGGGAAAATAGTACCGCAACGACATATACAGCGTGTTGACTTCAACGGGTGTTCCGCCTTCGAGGCGTTTATCGTTTGTAAGAATATTAAATCCATTAATCAGGTGAAAGCCCGCCAGCCTAAAGCCCACAGCAGGACCCACACCAAAACGGTGGCCTTCTTTAAAATTGGTATAGTAGCTAACATTAGCGCCATAGGTGAGATTAATGTGGCCGCTTTTCATCCACATACCGGCCTTATAGCCCAGCACATTTTCTTCAAAATTGTATTCAAGGTTTACGGTAGCTCCCGTAATGTGCGGCTTTAACAAACTGATCTTTCTCCAATGCGCTTCGCCTCCCATTTCAATAGAGGGATACTTGCCACGCTGCAGGCCCAATATCATTCCTGT
>JBBRCW010000289.1:0-8970 GCA_038204535.1 Chitinophagales bacterium
ACAGTTTAAAAGACATGAAACTCGATGCGTCCAGCAACACCTTCACCAGCACCATTGATAATGCCAAAGGCGTTGGTAACCTCTGGAGCAGCCAGCCTTTTACCTGGCAACTAACCGATCAATTTGATGTGCCCGCCGTTAGTTTCAGAAATTATAAAGGCATGAAGTCAAAGAAGTATGACGACCAATGGCACCTGAAAGCCACCAATAAAATCAAATCATCCAATGTGCGTTTCTTATCGGTTATACAGGTATCGGCCGATGGAAAATTGTTGCCGGTTAAAGAGATGGCGGCATCATCCGGCGTAACCAAACTAACCATTGGCGACTGGCAAATTGAAGCCTCTCTATCGTATGACGCGGCGCCGCAGCTAATAATCAATTCAACAAAAAGAAATACCGCTTTTGCTGCTTATGGCGCTGAAATAGAACTGAAAGGCAAGGCCTTCAAACCTGCAAACCAAGGCAACTCAATGCTGGTAGAATGGGTGGATGGTAAAATGAAGTTCTCCGAAGTGGCCGATGAAGCGGTGCGGCCGATCAGGTAGAATTTTGAATGCGGGTTCTTACGTTTGTTTGCGGCGGATAAAGAGCTTCCAAACCTTGATGAGGATAATACAAATTAATCTTAAGTTAATCGCATTGTCAATGACACATTTTAGTCTGATTGATTTTTGTTTCACCTCAATTATATGTACAGGCGGGTTTTCACGCAAAGACGCAAAGTAAAACCCATGAAAAGGACGCAAAGAAAAATCTTTAAATCATACAAATAAATACACTTATACATCTTTGCGTGAAGCTCTTTGCGTCTTTGCGCGAAAACCCGCTAACTTAAATATCCATTCTAATAAGGGGTCTAAAAAGGAAGGCCTGAAAAACTACAATGAAAAAAACAATTACAATATTTGTCCTGGGCTCACTGTTGGCGCTTACAATACATCCGCCAACCCTCTCGGCACAAACAAAAACCAAACGCCCCCCCAACATCTTATTCGCTATTGCCGACGATCAGTCTTACCCGCATGCATCCGCCTATGGGCAAGTCACTTTTCAAACGCCCGTTTTCGACAGCATTGCGGCAATGGGAATCTTATTCAATAATGCCTTTGTTGCCGCGCCCCAATGCAGTCCCAGCCGGGCCGCCATACTTACCGGCCGCAACATCTGGCAATTGGAAGAAGCGGGTACCCATTCCAGCTATTTTCCAAAAAAATTTCCAGTGTTTACAAATGCATTAGAAGGTGCCGGATACTTTATAGGATTTACCGGCAAACCCTGGGGGCCGGGAAATTTTAAAGACGCAGGCTGGCAACGCAATCCCGTTGGGCCAGAGTACAATTCAAAAAAATTATCACCTCCCACAAGTGGTATTAGCAAAACAGATTATGCAGGCAACTTCAAAACCTTTCTTTCCGAAAAGCCTGCAGATAAACCTTTCTTTTTTTGGTATGGCGGACAGGAGCCCCACCGCGATTATGAAGAAGGTTCGGGAGCAGCAGCCGGGCTGAATGGAAAAGGCTTAACTATTCCCGGTTTCCTGCCAAATAGCAACCGCGTACAAAACGATCTGCTCGACTATGCATTGGAAATTGAATGGTTCGATAAACAGTTGGGGAAGATGCTCCAGATGCTGGCTGCCGTGGGTGAACTTGAAAATACTATTGTGGTGGTTACAGCCGATAACGGCATGCCTTTTCCTTATGCCAAAGCCAACCTGCAGGAGTTTGGCGTACACGTGCCGCTGGCTATGTGCGGCCCTGGTATAAAAGGCAATCATCGCAAAGCAGATGACCTGGTGAGCCTGGTAGATCTTGCGCCCACTTTTCTTGATCTGGCAAATGTTAAGCACATTGCGGGTATAACAGGAAAAACATTAATGCCGATACTTACCAGCAACAAGTCGGGACTGATTGATGCCGATAGAAAATATGTTTTGACCGGGCGGGAAAGACACACACATGCCCGCCCCGATAATACTGGTTATCCGGCCAGGTCTATCCGCACACAGGACTATCTTTTTATTGAAAATTTCAAACCCGAACGCTGGCCCGCCGGAGATCCACCACCAGCTGTACAAGCCTCAATTGAGGGCGATAAAAATATGAAGCCGATAGTGGAGGGTTATGAAGACATAGATGGTTCGCCCACCAAATCCTTTATGATAAAAAACCAAACCTCGTGGCCCGACCAGTTTAAATTAGGGTTCTCCAGGAGAAGTTCATTTGAATTGTACGATATAAAAAATGATCCCTGGTGCCTGCACGACCTTTCGGGCAGGACAGACATGAAAGCAGTGCTTAATAAATTGAAGAAAGAACTGGAAAATAACCTGCTTGCCCAGGGCGACCCCCGCATGACTGGCACCGGCGATGTGTTTGACAGCTATCCGCGTTTTGGTTTGATGCGGCCATTTGATGGATTTAAAGAAAGAGAGAAATATAATCCGGCGTTTTCAATCCCAAAGAAATAAAGGATAGTTATTTGTAGCCAATAAAATTGCCGGTTATGATTTAATTCAAATATCGCGGTGCGCTGCACCTCATGAGCCCTGTGCTAATAATGTTCTACAAATATTTGGGTGCGCTGCACCTAAGTTACATAGCTCGTCACTGCGCCGTGCCCCGTCCGAAGGCCTATAGTGTGGACACATATGTAAAGGCTTTTTTGCTCCATAGGAGCATCCTGTTTATAGAAAAATACCTGGTAGAGTCGCTTTAAAGCTCCGTAGGTGCTTCCTGTTATGATGAATTTAGGCGGCTCCTACAGAGCCTGGCTGCCCGATTGATATTATACTCTATAAACAAGTAATCCCTATGGGCCCTATGGGGCTATTTTAAGACCATTATTATAGAATCACATTGCTAGATTTCGAATTAAAAGCACATTCAAAAGATGTGTCCACACGATAGGTCCGAAGGCGGAAAAGGCACGAAGCAATCCCCTGCACAATCAAGTTGAAAATTACGAGGGATTGTCCCCCCGCCATAAGAAGCAGGGCCTGCCAATGACACATTTGTAAACAATTTGTAAAGTTTCCCGTCCTTTTCAAGGAGGGTACCGATTTCATGCGCAGCATAAAATCAGGGGTGGTTAAATGCCGCTTTAATTTTTTCTAACACCCAGGCTATACCTTCAAACGCCCACTGGTTTTCGAAGCGCAGTAGTTGTATTGCTATACTTATTAAAAAGTTTTCTTCAATACGATCTTTCTCAATGCCCGGTTGCCAAAAATGATCTTCATCTTACAGTTCAATCACTAACTTTTAAGATATGCAGTAGATGACTGCAATAAAATTTGCGAGGCTTTGTTGGTAACGAAATTTACGGTTTTACAGTTGGCTCTTTTAAAGATTTGTGCCGAGGGTGGCCTCTGCGAAAGTGCTGTGGTTACGAAGTTGTTTGGCGAGAGTATTTAATTCGGGTATGTTGTTAAAGACGACATTTTTCACGTGCTGCGTTTAACCACCCCTGAATGTTTTTATAACAAGTTATAAAAACATTCTGTCCCCATCCTTGAAAAGGAGGGGAAATTTTTGCAGGCTGGTTTACGGGCTGGTAAAAGTTCAATTTATGGGGACCCACCAATTAATCACTCACAATGACATGAAGATGGAAACCACAATCCCGGCAATTAAACAGCGACAATGCACCCTTATGCTGTTCTACAATTTTTAGGTGCGCTGCACCCAAATGACAAAAATTCAAACTATCCACCCAATGAAATATAAAATAATAAGCTACACTTTTCTACTGCTGATGGTGGCCTTTCATTCCTTTGCCCAACCCGAAAAACGGCCTAATATCATTTTAATACTTACGGACGATCTTGGCTGGAGTTGCTTCTCTTCGCCAATGGATGACCGCTACCCCACATCACAAAGTGATTATTTTGAAACGCCCAACATAGACCGGTTTGCCAAACAAAGCATGCGCTTCACCAGGGGATATGCACCCGACCCTATATGCACGCCCAGCCGCCGAAGCATACAGTTCGGGCAAACATCTGTTCGCCAGGGCGATGATGAATTTATTGCAAATTACGAACCTGGTCAGAGCGTTTACCAATCCATACCACAGATTTTAAAAGCCGCAGACAGCCGCTACAAAGCCGCCCATTTTGGTAAGTGGGACCTAAGGGCAAAAATTACTCCTGCACAATTGGGTTACGACGACAGCGATGGCGATACAGGCAATAAAAACGGCGACATTAGCCAGGACCGGGAAGAAAAATGGGACAAGCATTACATTACAGGTAATCCCAAACAAATCGACAGCATTACCAATCGGTCCATTCGCTTTATGCAAAAAGAAGTGAAAGAAAAGAACCCTTTTTACCTGCAGGTATCGCATTATGCCACGCATGTAAATTTCGAATCGCAGCAGGCCAGTTACGATAAATTTGATGCAAAACCCCGCGGTCAAAAGCATACCAATCCCGCGTGGGCCGGTATGATCAACGACCTGGATGCCAGCATAGGCAGGCTGTTGCAGCAAGTAGATGCACTGGGCATTGCTGATAATACCTTCATCTTTTTAATGGCAGATAATGGCGCGGTTGAATTTATTCCACCTGTAAAAAACCGGCTCGACCCGCAGTCGGCATTCGATAAACCAATGCGCAATTTCCCGTTGCGCGGGGGCAAGTGGACCTGCTACGAAGGAGGCATCAGGGTTCCCTTTATAGTGAGAGGGCCCGGCGTAAAAGCCGGCAGCCAAACAGATGTTCCGGTGGCCGGCTGGGACCTGCTGCCCACCTTTAATGAACTTGCCGGCGATACCAAAAAGCCCGCGGAAAATATAGATGGCGGCAGTATGGTTTCTGTACTAAAAAATGGCGGTACCGGAAAAATTAACTTCCTATCCGATCATTTCTATTTTCATCGCTATAACAACGGTTATCTTCCGCATACGGCCATTATTTCGGGCAACTATAAGCTCATCAAATTCTGGAAGACCAATAAACTGGAGTTGTATAATATTGGAAAAGACATAGGCGAAACCAATGATATTTTTAAACAGGAACCGGCTAAAGCCAAACAACTGGAAGAAAAATTATTGCAATACATTCAAAAAGTAAACCCTGCTTTGGCCAAACAATATTAAAACCTGCAAATGAAAAGTTGGAAAACGATTGCTGTTTGTTTACTCTTTCCGGTGTGGGCGGCTGCCCAAAAAAAAGCAAAGGTACCTGTCATCATTATCATGGCCGACCAGTTGCGAACCGATGCTTTGGGTGAATGGACTCCAAACATCAATGCCCTGAAAAATGATGGTGTCAATTTTAGCCGGGCTTATTGTGCCGTTCCGCTTTGCGCCCCAAGCCGTGCATCTTTTTTTACCGGTTTGTATGCTAACCGTACCGGAAGCCTAATTAATCCCTGGGCCGAAGAAGATGAAATTTATGGCACCGTTAAAGCGGGCATCCCCAATTTATACGGGTTGATGGAAAACGATTGGGACAGCCGCCACATAGGCAAACAACATCTTTTTACAACAGAGAAAATCGATGAAGCCCCCAACAGTAAAACAAAATGGATTACACAGGCAACCTATAGTTCGTGGATGAAGGAACAAAACAAATCGAAGCCCGGCGGCAAAAAGTATAAAGACCTGGCACCCGAAATTGTTTCAGGATCGCGTACACAATTGCGGTCTTACTCAACTCCCGAATTTGGCGTGTACAAAGAAGGTGTTGATTATTTTCTGGATCATTATATTGCCAGCGAAAGCATTGCCGCCATAAAAAACCGCGATAAGAATAAGCCCCTGTTATTGAATGCCATGTTCCTGGCGCCGCATCCGCCTTTTAGCATTCCCGAGCCTTACTATTTGCTGGTAAAAGAAAAAGATTTTACGTTGCCTGAAAATGTGGGCCAATACTATCCAGGTCAATCGCCATTACAGGTGTACAATCTGCCGGGCTTTATTGGCTCGAGATATGACCGGGAACATTGGCGCGCTATCTGGGCAAAATATCTTGGACTGGTTAAATTGCTGGATGATGAAGTAGGCCGGATAATAAAGGCGTTGAAAGATGAAGGCTTATACGACAAAGCCATCATACTATTTACCGCCGATCATGGGGAGATGCTGGGCAGCCACATGCTTTGGCAAAAAATGGTGATGTACGAGGAGTCTTCTAAAGTTCCGCTCATCATAAAAATGCCCAAAGGTTTTAATACTGGTATAAAAGAATCAAACGCCCTGGTAAGCCAGGTGGATGTATTGCCCACCTTGCTGGAGTACAATGATGTGCCGGTTCCTAAAAACCTGGATGGCCGATCGCTGTTGCCGTTGTTGCAAGGCAAACCATCGAACCGTACATCCGTTTTTATTCAGTTCGATGGAAATGGTTCATTAGGCAGCTCGCAGCGTTGTGTGGTAAAGGGCAACTACAAACTAATAATCGATATGTTTAAAGATGAAACCTTTGTTGAACTATACAACGTTATAAAAGATCCGCAGGAAAAAGAAAACCTCGCCTTCGACAAAAACTTTAATACCACTATCAACGATTTAATGAACGAGCTTACAGTATATATGCGAACAACAGGCGACCGGTTGCAATTACCCAAAGACCTGCACAGCAATTTTTTAAAGCTCTATTCGGGCAGTGAACAAAAATCAGCTAAATCAAAAGAATGAAAAATTATCGTACCAGGTTTCAAATTTTGGCAGTTTATAGTCTTTGCTTTGTCGTGATCTGCGCCAATAGTTTGCAGGCACAAAAGCAAAAATCGCTGCCCAACATCGTTTACATTTTGGCCGACGATATGGGCTTTGGCGATGTGGGTATATACAACGCCGAAGCAAAAGTGGCTACGCCCAATATTGACCGGTTGGCCAAACAAGGCATGCGGTTTACCGATGCGCATACCACCTCATCGGTATGTACGCCTTCCAGGTATTCGTTGCTCACCGGCCGGTATCCCTGGCGAAGCAGGTTATCGTTGGGGGTGTTAAGAGGCTATAGCAGAACGCTGATTGATAGAGAGCCCACGGTACCAGAACTTTTACAAACAAAAGGCTACCACACCGGTGTGGTGGGTAAATGGCATCTTGGATTGGATTGGGTACCGAAAGAAGCTCACAAAGATTCCATCAATCCAAAATACAATAAAGACAACCTGTATGGCATAACGAACGATATGAACCCCGACCATATCGATTTTACAAAAGCGCCTACAAAAGGCCCGACAAAGCAAGGGTTCAATTATTCGTATATTTTGCCGGCTTCGCTGGATATGCCGCCCTATTGCTACCTGGAGAATGACAAGCTAACGGAACCGCTGACAGGTTATACCGCTGGCAATAAATTAACATCCGGCTATACCGGCCCTTTTTGGCGGGCAGGTTTAATGAACCCCGGTTACGATTTTTACGATGTGCTGCCCCGCTTTACCCGCAAGGCAAATGATTTTATAAAGAGAGAAGCAACAGCCGCTAATCCATTTTTTTTATACTTCCCTATGCCGGCGCCGCATACACCCTGGGTACCGGGTAAAACTTTTGTCGGCACTAGTAAGGCGGGTGAATATGGCGATTATGTGCAGGAGGTGGACGATGCCGTTGGTAAGATTTTACACACGCTGGATAGCCTGGGCATAGCTGATAATACAATGGTAATTTTTACCAGTGATAACGGGCCGTACTGGCGGTTGAATTTTGTTGAAAAATTTCAGCATAAAGCTGCAGGCCCATTTAGAGGAATGAAAGGGGACGCTTTTGAAGGTGGCCACCGGGTGCCGTTTATTGTAAGGTATCCGGGTGTTGTTAAGGCCGGAACAGAGAGTAATGCGCCGACCACGCTGGCCAACTTAATGGCTACCTGTGCAGAGCTCGTAGGGCAGCCTTCGGCCCAATTTATTTCTGAAGACAGTTATTCCATTTTACCTGTTCTTATGGGCAAGGCCACCTTTGCCAAAGACCAGCCTGCCATTGTAAATATTTCATCCAAAGGGCATTTTGATATTCGTAAGGGCGATTGGAAACTGATTGATCAATTAGGCTCCGGCGGTTTTACTGTTCCGTCGGAAGTTAAACCCGTGGCAGGCGAACCCATTGGCCAGTTGTATAATCTTGCCAACGACATGCATGAAGACCACAACCTTTATAACCAGTATCCTGAAAAAGTAAAGGAACTAACCGACCTGTTGAACAAAATGAAACGGGCAGAAAAAGGAAAGCAGTTTAAGTGATGAGATTATTAAATCTGCGGCACCTGAAGCAATGAAATATCTTCCATCCATAAGACTAAAGCGGAACAATAAATTATCACCGTCAAGCTGGTTGAGCATGCAATTAAGACGAACCATTTATTTGGTATTTGCATTGTTTATCACTGGCTTTTGCCATAGTCAAAATTTAGATTTTAAAAGCCTGTCATCTTCCGTTTTATTTAAAGGCGATTCGGTAATCGCGTACCGCGATCCCAAGGTATATATTGATAAGGGAACTTTTTATTGCTACTTCACATTGGTTCAAATTGAAGAAGACGGAAAGATTTACATGTACACCGCTTTTAGCAAAAGCAAAGACCTTAAAAAATGGTCACCTATTGTTAAAATAACCCCCCAAAGCCAGGTGCTTGATTTTTCGAGCCCTGGCAATATTATTCGGTACAATGACCAATATGTTATGTGCCTGTAAACGTATCCCCGGCCAGGTTACACTGTTGACCAAACGCCTAAATATGGTGATGCCACCTGCAGGCTTTTCATCATGCGAAGCAACGACCTGGAGCATTGGTCGGCACCTGAAATACTTTTGGTAAAAGGCGATGGAGTGGCCGAAAAAGACATGGGCCGCATGATAGATCCTTTTTTGCTGGAAGGAAAAAAAAGAGAAAGGTAAGTGGTGGCTCTTTTACAAACAAAATGGCGCCAGTCGCTCCTGGTCGCACGATCTGCAGCATTGGACGACATACGAAGGCCATATGCCCGCCGGTGAGAATATTTGCATCATTCG
>JBBRCW010000290.1:0-8966 GCA_038204535.1 Chitinophagales bacterium
CCAGTTGTGTACACCCATGCGCTGCTGAAGCTCCATTTTCTTTGCATATCAAACATCGCCACTATGGAAATATCGTGGGTTCTGTCCTGCCTTGCATTAAAATATTTACCGTCGTTAATACCTGCTATTTTCTTTTCAGACTTAGAGAGGGTGTAGCCAATCCAACCGGTTAATACTCCCGTTTTTTTACTAAGCAGAAACTCTGCTCCGTATGCCCTGCCCGTGCCATACAACAACTCTCCTTCTATATTATCGTTCCCCAAAATAGTAGCAGCATTTCTATAATCTACCTGGTTTTGCAAAGCCTTATAGTAAAGCTCTGTTGTGAACTCATATCGACCGTTGTTTACTTTTTGATAGAATCCCACAGACACCTGGTCAGCTATTTCGGGCTTTATATTATTGGTGCTTGGCAGCCATACATCATAAGGAGCGTTACTCGTAGCATTTGTCAACAAGTGCAGATTTTGAACATTTCTGTTATAGGAGGCCTTGATTGTTTGCTTTGGGTTTACAGTAAAACTTGCCGAAAATCTTGGCTCCAAATTCAGGTAACCCACCACCTTGTCACCCTTCCTGTAACTTTTAGTACTCGAAATATTGCCATCGGTATCGTAGGTGTTAAAGGACCCTGCTCCCAGCACATCTAAGCTAGAAAGTCTTGTGCCATAAATTATTTCAAGGCGTTCACTGGCTTTCCATTCATGTGAAATGTATGCAGCACACTCTACAGAATACCGTGTTTGTACCGGGCTAGAAGTACCGCCAGCGGCGGCATCGGTAGTAACAGAGCCAGGTGCAATATTGTGGTGAATGGCATTTACTCCAAAACGAAGCTTTGATTGATTACTAACGTTCCAATCAAAATCCTGCTTAAAGTTTAGATCCTCAATTTTAGAACCGATGGAAAAACCAGTGCCACGCACATCTGCTTTTACCTTGTAATCAAAATTGCTGTAGATAAAGGAAGTGTTTGAAAACAGGCGGTTGCCAAAAACATGGTTCCACCTGAGCGTGGCCGTTTTATTGCCCCAGTTGGTAGAAAAGCTTTTTCCCAATAGGAGTTCATCTCTCCCAAAATAGCCAGACAAAAACACCCGATCTTTTTTACCCAATTTATAATTGGCTTTCATATTTACATCGTAGAAAAATAGGTTTTGTTTACCCTGACCGGTGTCTTTGATCAATCCGAAAAATACATCGGCATAAGTACGGCGGGCGCTCACAATAAAGGATCCCTTATCTTTTACAATAGGTGCACTGATGCTTAGCCTGGAGGCAATCAAACCAAGTCCACCTTCTACATCCAACGCTTTGCTGTTACCATCTTTCATTTTAATATCTACAACACTAGATAGCCTGCCACCGTACTGCGCCGGCATACCTCCTTTGTAAATACTAACATCCTTAATAGCATCTGAATTGAATGTGGAAAAAAAGCCAAACAGGTGCGATGCGTTGTAAACTGGCGCTTCATCCAGCAGTATCAAGTTCTGATCGGTTCCACCACCCCGCACATTAAAGCCTGCATTGCCTTCGCCTGCTGGTTTATATCCGGGCATCAATTGAATGGTCTTTAGCACATCCCGCTCACCAAATAGAACGGGCATCTTGTTTATTTCTGCCATATTCAATTTATCTACACCCATGATAGATTTGGCAATGTATTCGCCACTCCTTTTGCTGGTTACAATCACTTCGCTTAAGCGGGCCGTGTGAGCAACCAACGCAACCTGAACAACTAAATCATTGGATACATCAATCATGGTTGTATCGGGCTTGTATCCGGTAAAACTGGTCACAAGCTGAAAACTACCAGCCGGTGTGCCAAGAGCATAAAATCCATAGGCATTAGAAAGTGTAGTGATTTTGTTGGCGGCTTTTAAAGTAACGGTTGCACCTATGATTGATTCGCCAGTTTGCAAATCCCTAACAGTACCACTAATAACAAACGGTTTGCTAGTTTGCGCTATAGCAGAACTTCCAACAAGTAATAACAAAAAACAAAAACAAGATTTAAGCATACAAATAATAATTTTATTCGGGCAAAAGTAAAACGGCCTCTGGCCACAACTCTTCACTTAGGTTAATAAATAAGAATACCGGCATTTTTTTCTACATACGACCAGAGGCAAAAGAAATAAACCCGTTTTAAAAGCAGCAATAGAAATTAAAGCGTGTACATGATTGGTTTATAATTGCAAACTTATAAACCAAAAAAAAAGTTTAAAGAGTTATTATACCAAAGGCTTTCTTTTTTATACCAAAGCATTTGCACAAAAAAACCGTTCCTGTTTGAGAACGGTTTTAATAATGCCGGCGTTGTTAAGATTAGCGCTTTATGGTTTTTCTATCAATAAAATCTCTAAAAAAAGCTTCCCTGTAATTGTCACCGATGGCAATTTCCTCGTCCTTTATATAAACAGCGTTTGCATCGGCAGAACTAATGTGGGCAGTGTTTACAATAAAAGATTTGCTTATTCGGGCAAACAGTTTATTCGGTAGCCTGGCTAAAATGGTTTTGATGTTCATGGCAGTGAGAACTCTGCTATTCTCCACATGAATAATTACATAATCTTTTAAACCCTCTATAAAAAGTATATCCTTGAAAAATAACTTTACATATTTTCTGTCTGCTTTTACAAACACATAATTATCGGCTATGGTCACCTCGTCATCCTTTCCTTTTTGTTGCAGTAAGTTCAAATAGTTGCCAGCTTTATTTATGGCTTTTACCAAACGTTCTACCCGGATAGGCTTCACGAGATAATCAATAGCATCTACATCAAAACTATCCAGCGCATACTGAGGATAAGCAGTTATAAAAATAATGAGTGGCTTGTAAATGAGGCTTTTTGCAAAGTCAAGACCATTTAGAGATGCCATTTCTATATCCAAAAAGATCAGGTCTACATCGTTGTGTAACAAAAAATCGTTGGCCGCAAGTGCATTGCTGAAACTCTCTAATAATTCTACCGTAGCCACATTAGCCAGTATATTTTTGAGGCCTTCCCGGGCCAATGGTTCATCGTCTATTAAAATACATTTCATACAATTACTTTAGAGGGGGATGTTTAATAAAACGGAATACTTGCAGCCTTCATCTTCTATCTTGAGCGTATAGCTTTTGCCATACAGCAATTCAAGTCTTCTTTGCACGTTCAGCAAGCCAAGCCCTCCGAAGTTTGTGGCTGGCTTAGCCAAAAGTGGTTTACTATTTTCACATGCAAATATTAAGTGCCCTCCATTCACTGTGAAACCAATCGTTACTTTAGAAGCAGCATTGTTATTCAAACTATGTTTAATCGCATTTTCAAGAAAAATAATAAATATAAATGGAGGAACCAACACGCCGCTTATATTTGAGTGGATGGTTAGGGTATATTCAAAATCATCCCGCCTTATTTTTTCCAGGGCCAACACCTGTTCTAAAATATTGATATCCTTTTGCAATAATATTTTATCCTTATCAGCCTCGTATAAATAAAATCGCAGTACATCTGATAAGCCAAGCACCACAGCAGAGGCCTTTTGTCTATCGGTTGTAATGAGTGTGTTTAAATTATTAAGGGTATTAAATAGAAAATGCGGATTAATCTGATTTTTTAAGTTCCTTAGCTCTTCTTTTAAACCAGCCTCTTTTAAATCAGCCATTTGCTTGGTATCATATATCCACTTTTTAAAGACCTTATAGCCCGCAGTGGCTATTAAAAATACAAAACCCATGGTGGTAGACTCAATAACTGATTTAAAAGTAAATGAGGTAAGTATAAAATTTGCAGGGAGGTACTTTTTTATTTGCATAGGAATAAGTAGCTCCAATAACAAAGTTGACACCACCAATGCAACGCAGCTAAATAAGTACAGGAGAAACTTATTTCTAAATAGCAGTCTAGGTACCAGAATGTACAAGTTTATATAAATGGTTGCCAATGCCTCGATAAACAAAAGAAAAACAGTGAACTGATAATCCCTTAAAACTCTTGCGGGGTGTAGCTCACCGGCATTCTGGAGATATGGAACAGTTAGGTACGCAGGCGGATACATGCCTACTGCGGCTATCACAATCAATCCTATATGCCTCGCTACGCTCCATTTTTTATTTATAAAAAAATCAAGCATAAAAGCTTCTAACTTATTTTGATCGGTGGCAACCATTTTATGAAAATGTATTAAAGTGTCAAACTACGGCTTTAAGAAAATGAACTCCAGTTTATTATACCAAACTACAAATGTATTATACATAATGAACTAAAAGACGGTTGAAAGTAAGCCCTTCAACTCGTAGTGAAATTATCGATACCTCTTCCTTAGTCAATCTCGAACCAGTGGCTCAATGCTAATAACAACATTTCTGCGGCCAGACTAAACCCAAAAATCCTGCCTCCATCTGAATTTTTCCCGCATTCAATGCTTTATCCGGCCAACTCAACACCTCCCTATCTAGCTTTGTCTTTTTATAATTTTAAATTAAAGAACGATGAACAAAGAACTTATTTTTCTCAGAACATTCGCAACAGCCACCGCCATCGGAATGTTGTATCTAACCACAACCGCATTTAACGAAACCGGCAAAACCAAATTCAGTGAAATTGATGTAGAGAGAATCAATATCGTAGAAAAAAACGGAACTGTAAAGATGGTTATAACAAACGTAGGAAAGTTCCCCAATGGCAAAGAAAAGATTAATGGCAGACCGACCAATGAAGAAAGGAAAAAACGCTCAGGCATGCTCTTCTTTAACGAAGACGGCATAGAATGCGGTGGATTTATTTATGACGGTCAGAAAAATGCCAACGGCCACAGTTCAGGACTTTCTCTTACTTACGACCAGTATGATGGTGACCAGGTAATGCAGTTAATAACAGAAGACTACCTGGAAGGAGATAAGCGCTTTGTAAGCAGCGCCCTCATGTTCAACGACAGACCATCCAAAGAGTCACAAAGCAAAACAGCCTCGCTCCTGAAGGAACTGGATGAGCTTGGCAAAAAAGATCCTAAAGCAGCTGAAGCAAAATACAAGCAATATGAGGCACAGGGCCTGCTCGGTGGTGGTCCACGGGTAATGCTGGGAAAATCAAGAAGCGAAAATAATGGCCTGTTTCTTTTTGACAACAAAGGGATGCCGAAAGCAATGTTCTACGTAGACAAAGACAACAATGCCAAACTCGACTTTTTTGACGATAAAGGGAATACAGTAGCATCGTTTCCGGAACAAGTAAAGAAATAACTGCTGATAAAGAATCCGATACTCATCACCATGAAAATAGCCTTATCACCAATAAGGCTATTTTTGTCAAGTTAGCACTTCATGAAAAATTGGATACATAAAATATACGTTCATCGAAACTTCTTCCATTTCATCGCACTTTTTGCGTATGTGCAGTCGGTGTACGGCCGTATATCGGTCGAGAGACAGATCAATGCCTACACATTCACACCTGATGGAGCAATAGCCTCCCTAATTGAAGCAGGAGTGATTTTCACAATCACCCTATTGTATTTAAAGAAATGGCAAACCATCGGAATTTTCAGTCGAAAAGAAATGATCAAAGTCTTTAGTTTCTCTATCTTGACACATCTATTTGCACTCAAAGTATTGGGATTACTCGTTTCGCTTCTATTCAACACCGTTCAGCAAAACTTTAATCAGGAGACATTCTTTTTCAGCATGTTCTCCAACTTTTTAAACAGCATAATTTACGGCAGCTTTTTTATAGCTTATTACTATTACGCAAAAAATAAAAACCACCAACTTCAATTAGCAAGTTATAACAAGGCTCTTTCAGAAAGTAAAATAAACAACCTCAAATCACAACTTAATCCACACTTTTTGTTCAATAATTTAAATGTGTTAGACCAACTTATAGACGAGGACAAAAATCTTGCATCAGACTTTTTAAATAAATTTGCAGATGTATATCGGTTTGCGCTTCAGGCATCGGAGGATACCACAATTCTGATAAGTAAAGAGCTAACCTTTGCAGAGCAGTACTTTCAACTTATGCAATACAAATATGGCAATGCCTACCAATTAAAAATTGAAAACCATGACAGCACTGGAATGGTGGTGCCATTTACAATTCAGTTACTTTTAGAAAATGCTATCAAGCATAATATAGGAACTGAAAGTAGCCCGGTGTGCATCAAGCTCATCATAAAAGATAATTATATCACCGTATCTAACAACCTTATTTCAAAACGGGAAACCGTTAAATCGCCGGGTACGGGATTGAATAACTTAACACAACAATATAAATTATTGGCAGGTACGCCTCTGGATATACAGAAAACAGAAAGTCGTTTTATTGTAATTGTTCCCATCATACATTGAACAGAGCCAAATGATAAAAATAGCCATCATAGAAGATGAGATACCCGCAAGAAAAAAACTGCGGAGGCTGCTGGAGGAACAGGTGCCTCCCCTTGAAATCATTGCAGAAATAAACAGCGTGCAAGCAGCTATTTCATTTCTTCAAACCAACGAGGTAGATCTGTTATTCTCAGACATTGAATTGCTGGATGGAAATGCCTTTGATATCTACAGCAAGGTGCAGATATCGTGTCCTATTATTTTCACCACAGCCTATGACCAATTCTGGATGAATGCTTTTGAGACAAGCGGGATAGCATATCTGTTAAAGCCATATTCAAAGGAGCGATTTCAACAGGCGTGGAATAAATTTATCATGCTGAAACAGGCAGGCCAGCGCCACGATAACCAGCTTCATCAAATTACACTATTAATAGAGAAGCAGCTTGCCGAGCGATCATATAAAAAAAGCTTTCTGGTGCACACGCAGCAGGAAATAAAAATGTTGCAAATTGAAACTATAGCCTTTTTTGAAGCCTTTAATGGTGTTGTATTTGCGTTTGACAACACTGGAAAAAAACATATTCTCAACGAAGCAACTTTAAAAGAAATAGAAGAACGTTTGGATCCCGACAATTTTTTTAGACTCAACCGTAGTGAACTCATCCACAAAGTTCACATAGAAATAATTGAGCGATACAGTAAAAATACCATTGCCGTAAAAATGAAAGGCACGGTTCGGTTGCTAAAAACAAGTCAAAGCACCACAGCTATTTTTCGTAAGTGGATAGAAAGCTAGGTTTTCACGCTGAAATGAATCAATGGCATACTGTAGCAGACTTTAAATCTGTTCGCCTATTTTTGGGTTCGCTTTTCTTTATAGCTTTTTATATAAATTTCTAAGGGCAATTCCTCATATACCGCATCTTCAGCAGGAAGACGTAAATTTTTAGAAACCGATTCCATCTGTTTTGCACATTGCCATACAATACTTTCACCACATGGTTCTATGTTGGGTTGCATCAGAAACACATCATCCGTATATGCTTTTGCTGCATCGATTAGGCTCCATCCTTTCGCCTTCAATGCTATAAGCAAATCATCAAGAAATAGAGCGTTTAGTAAAGAATGATGAATAAGCAGTGTATGCTTAATGTCTCTTTTAAATACTATTTGCGCCAGAGAATCATAATAACTGGCTCTGTCTAATATGTGTTGCATATAATATTCTCTGAAGGGCGTCAAATCAGTATTTATATCGCTTTTCAAAGCTGCCGTTAATTGCGCATCAATGTACCAGTCGGAAGCGTCAATAGTTACATAGCCATTTTTATATCCTTCCCTATTCATTGCAACTCTCATAGAGTCTCTTTTTTCGGCGGTGTTTCCTTCTTTTAAAAATGGAAATCTGAATAGTTGTGTATAATTCTTGTACCCTCGAATGATATTATCACCGTACTTGAAATCTAAATGGAACCGGTTACTTGAAATAGACGTTGAATTATAATACAAATGCGAATACGAGTGGTTACAAATCAGATGGTTTTTAGAATCCCAATTGTTCAATAATATTTTCCCATCAGGATTGTCGACCCTCATGCCACAAACAAAAAGTGCCGCTTTAATATTGTGTTTATCAAGAGTCTCTAAAATAATACTGTCTCTTTCAAACCATTTTAATTTGGGCGTGTCTTTAGTGGTCGGATCATCTATTGTAATAGCAATCTGTTTTGAGCAAATGCTGTAATATGCATCATAGAAATTATAATACATACCAACAATTGAAGATGTTTACTTTTTGCCATCTATATTTAGCTGTTTAAAGTATTAAATTTTAGTGAATTGTTTTCTTAAATCCGCATGTTAAATTAACAACTTGGATGTGTGATAGAAAGATTGTGGAACGCTTCAATCTCCAAAGAATAAACTCTAGTCATAAGCGATTGAAATTCCATATTTATGTAACAAATAATCTATCAAAGAAAGTGGAACAGGCTAATAAACTAATTGACCTAAGTCAATATGCACTAGTGCGTGCTTTTGAGCAATGCTAAAACATCAATTTAGTGTACCGCAAGTGAATTGTGAGGGTTTCACGATAATTACAAGTTAGGTGGAGCGGTTTTCATTCTATCACTTTACCTAAATCTTTTACCAATAAAAATCAATAAAAGTTAGGCCCTTAATTTTTAATTTGAAATTGATTGAATTATAGATATTGATGAAAAATTATTAACATTTCAAATAAATTTAGCTCATTCGGCATCTAACCGATCTTCCTTTCTCACCAGTTGTAAAAGGGTAATGGCACAATTGAACTCTAAATATCAAAAACATTAATCCCTTTAAAAAAGGTGAAAAGTCACACTCTTAATATTTGTGGATAAGCTAAAACACAAGTGTCTTAGAGGCTGCTTCATACTCGCACTTGCTTTTGCAATCATTCTATTTTGTAGTTTATTAGGATCTTGAATTAAACGTACTCTTTTCTCCTAAATCACCAACTACATTCGTATCTTTTTTATGAAACTAAACGCCATAATAAATTAATATTAAGTGATAATTATAAAACCTCCTATACTGCTGCTCACTAAGTTTCTTTTTGCTCTATATTTATTAAATGAAAAAATGGAGGCTTGCTTGCTACTTTTTA
>JBBRCW010000291.1:0-8947 GCA_038204535.1 Chitinophagales bacterium
TCGTTGGAATATGTTCTTTTTGGCTATTCGTAATGCAAACCTCGTAATTCAAAACGCGCCAAAAGGCTCTGCTATTAGCCAGGAGGATATAAATCGAAATGTAGGGGAAGCAAGATTCCTTCGGGCATTTTCTTATTTCCAGCTGGTCAGAAACTGGGGAAGCATTCCTTTAAGGACCGAAGAAAATATGACTATCCGAGATTTGGCAAAAAGTTCTGTTGACGATGTTTATAGTCTTATCGTTTCTGATTTAAAATATGCTGAAAATAATTTGCCGGAAGTACAAACCCTGGTTGGTAAACCTACAAAATATTCGGCTAAAACAATACTTGCCGATGTTTACTTAACTCGCGTCAACTATTCAGAAGCAGCTAACAAAGCCAATGAAGTTATTCAATCAAATAAATACTCTCTGGTTCCGGTGGCAAGCAAGACCGATTTTCAAAGGAATCTTTTTGGCCCAACAATAATCACTACACCTGAAGAAATATTCTACTTCAAGTATTCCCGTCAGCCGGGGCAAGGTAGCTGGATATTATGGGTGTTGAGCCATCCCAGTACAGGTAATTTTAGTTTCGGTGGTGCATATGCGCATTACAGCCTTGCAACAAACCCGTTTTATATTTCGTGGAATGATAACGATATCCGAAAGAGTTTGTGGGATAAAATTAATTTTGGATTGGGACCAAACACCCTTGTAAGCAGCAAATATGTTGACCAAAATGCCGTAGAACAAAATAACGGTGCTGGAAATGATTTGCCAATATATCGCTATGCAGATGCATTATTAATTTATGCCGAAGCCACATGTATGGCTTCCGATGGTCCAACAGCAGCAGGGATCGAAGCGTTGAATAAGGTACATCGTCGTGCTTATGGCAAAGATCCTAATGTGACTTCTGTTGTGGATTTCAAAATTTCTGATTACAATAAGAATACTTTTCAGGACTTAGTGCTTCAGGAAAGGGCTTATGAATTTGTATATGAAGGGAAACGCTGGTACGATTTAAAACGAACGGGAAAAGCAGCCGAAGTCTTTTTGGCAATAAAAGGGATTACAATTGCCGCAAAGGCTTATTTATGGCCAATTCCTATTTCTGAACTGAACTTTAATAAAGCCTTAGATCCGGCAAAAGACCAAAATCCGGGATATTAATTATAATAGAAATCCCGGTCCTGCTGTCAGGACCAGGATTTCTATGTACAACTTTTTTAAAAAATTTTGGTAAAAACAATTAATCAATAATGAAACTTACATGAGTTCTGTTGACCCGAAGACAATTATAAAAATTTTCCTGCGAAATTACTTTCATAGGCTTTGCGAATTGCTGTCGTTCAACAATTAATAAATATAAATGAGAATGAAACTAATTAATTTTATCGCGGTTTTAATCACCATAATGCAAATATTATTTTGTTCTGCTCAAAAGAATAAAGATGCTCCCAGACCTAATATTCTTTTTATAGTTGTTGATGACTTGAATGACTGGGTTGGCTGTACGCAGGGTAACTCTCAGACAAAAACACCAAACATTGACCGTCTTTCTTCTAAAGGTGTCCTTTTCACTAATGCCCATGTACAATGTGCAATATGCAATCCTTCCAGGGCAAGTTTTATGACTTCCTTGTATCCTGCCACCACCGGAATATATTTCAACGAAGGAGATATTACAGATTCGCCAGTTGCATCAGAACATACACTGCTAACCAGGCGTTTTGAAACGGAGGGATATTACGTGACTGGAGCAGGTAAGATTTATAATATCGATGACCAAAAATATATGTCTAACTATGTTGGAAGGTTTGAAGGTTTTGGCCCATTTCCTGAAAAAAAGCTTTCTCCTTATACCGGAGTGAAGTTATGGGATTGGGGAGCTTACCCGGCAGCCGATTCGTTGATGCCAGATTTTAAGATCGCTCAATGGGGATCAAAAAAATTGGATGAGAATTTCAATCAACCATTTTTTTTAGGGTTGGGTTTTATTCGTCCACATGTCCCCTTATATGTACCTCAAAAATGGTTTGATCTATTCCCTCTCAAACAAACTCAAATACCTGATATTAAGCAGGATGATCTGGGGGATATCGCTCAATATGCGTTAAATCTTACCAGTTTAGATCATATAGAACCTCCGCATAAATGGATTATTAAAAACGATGAATGGCATCACTTAGTGCAATCTTATCTTGCGTCAATTGCTTTTGCAGACGCACAGATTGGAAAAGTTTTGGATGCTCTTGAAAAATCGAAATACAGAGACAACACAATTATAGTTCTCTTTGGTGACAACGGATTTCATCTTGGGGAAAAAGAGAGATGGGCAAAACAAACGCTATGGGAAGAAAGCACCCGTGTTCCCTTTATCATAGCAGGGCCTGGAATTAAAGGCAACCAAAAGTGTACAAAGCCTGTTCAGTTATTGGATATTTATCCAACATTACTTGAGTTGTGTGGTTTAAAAAAAGATCAAATGCTTGAAGGCCATTCCCTGTTGCCTTTGTTAAAATCACCCAATTCCGATTGGCCATATATGGCACAAAGTAGTTTCGGTCCCGGTAATTATTCCATTCGTTCCGAAAGGTATCGGTATACTCGTTATAATGATGGTTCAGAAGAGCTTTATGACCACCTGACTGATTCAAATGAATGGAACAATCTTATTAATAAGCCAGGAATGAAAGATATCATTAAGGAGCATGCTGCTTTTATTCCTGAAAAGCAAGCGTACCGGATAATTGGAAGCGGTTCAACAGGTCATAAAGCTTATCGCGATGCAGAAGCATTAAAACGACCAACTAATAAATCTGAGAATTAGTCATTAATTTAAAAATAAGTTGCAGAACTTATTGTCATCATTTTAAGATCTCTTTATTAAATGTAATACATAAATAATTTATTTAATTATGCGAATAATAATGTTACTCATATTAATTCTTATTAAGAATTCAGTTGATGCCCAAACCAATAATTCCCAGTCACAAACAACGATCTATGATATAGTTGTAATAGGAGGAACCCCGGCAGGAGTAGCTGCTGCTATTGCGGCAGGACGAAGTGGGAAATCTATAATTTTGGTCGAACAGGCACCTGTACTGGGTGGAACTCTTTCATCAGGTGTAGATCGGTTGGATGATTATTTGGTAGAGGCAAACAGTGGTATTATAGATGAGTTTAGGACCCGGGTGATGAACTATAATATCAACGAACATAAAAAAGATCCTGTTGTACAAAGAGATTTGAAAGAGCTGGATCATCGTTGGAGTTCAGCGCAGGGTAGGTCCTGGGAACCCAAAACAGCGGCCAGGATTTTCGCACAAATGGTCGCTGAGGTACCATCAATCAAAACCAGGTTCAATGAAGTTCCGGTAGGCGTAATAGTAAAAAATGGCAGAATAACTGCTGTTACTACACAAGATCGCAGTAATGATGGCCTGCTTGGTGCAAAACATACTTACACAGGGCGTATTATAATTGATGCCACATATGAAGGTGATGTTGCTGCATTCGCCGGAGTGCCTTTCCGTATTGGGAGAGAAGCCCGTTCTAAGGAAGAACCCCATGCCGGCAAAATATATACGGAGGCCTTTTGTAACCAGAAACAGGCAGAAGCATTGAGAGGTACAATATTCCCTGGTAGCACGGGCGAAGGAGATGATCGGATGCAGGCATTTACATTTCGTTTCGTAGCTAAAGATTATGGACGACCTGATCATCCTTTTCGTCTTACTTCTCCACCACCGGGATATGACTCGACTCTGTACAATTGGAATCCTGCAACAAAACCATGGTTGCCTGGTAATAAATCTGACTTGCTTGGAATCGAAACAGGTGATTTGACAGGCTTATCTACAAAGTATGTGTTGGCTGGGTGGGCGGAAAGGGCAAAGCTTGAAAATATTTATCGCAATCATGAACTCGGTTGGTTATACTACATCCAAACAAAAGGGAATTCGCCTCAATGGGGACTTCCTGATGATGAATTCAAAGACAATGTTAACTGGCCCTATCGGCTTTACGTTCGTCAGGGAAGAAGGATTGAGGGCATGTATACTCTTACCGAAAGTGATGTTCACAAAGATTTGAAAGGGAATGGATATCGGGGGCCATTACATCAGCACGGCATTGCGATCGGCGTCTATCCAATGGATGTTCATTTTGTTCAAAAGTCAAAATCAGATGCGCCTTGTGGCGAAGGAGCCATACACCTTAATGATGTAACCGGTCCATATCAAATTCCATATGGTGTAATGGTGCCGAAAAAACTGAATGGATTACTTGTTCCCGTAGCCATTTCCTCTACTCATGTCGCAATGTCTACTGTGCGGATGGAGCCGGTTTGGTCTTCATTGGGCCAGGCAGCTGGTGTTGCAGCAGCTATTTCACTCGATGATACATGCGATATTAGAGATGTTTCGGTTTCTAAAATTCAGGAGATATTATTGAAACAGAAATCGCTGCTTTTTTTCTACAAAGACATGCCAGAAGATAACGAGAAATTTAAGGCTATTCAAAAATTGAGTGTAAAGGATGCTTTAGATGGTGATGAGAATTATTATTGCCGTCCGGATCAACCAATAACAATGGGCGAATTTGCACGACTAGCTGTAAATGGGTTAGATATTCCAATAAGTATTACTGCTGCGCATTTTAAAGATGTGCCCCGGGGAGATCCTCATTTCAAATATATAGAAACGTTATACGATTATTCAACACAGGCAGCAAAGCCTTTCCTTTCGTATGAGGTACGAAATTATTTGAACTATTGGTGGGGAAGTTCTTCTTCTCTGGGTCCGCCCGTTTATGCATACCCGAACCTGGCAATTTCTGGCAAATTAGCCCTGACAATTGTTTCCGATCTGTTGCAAAAGCCTATTTCTGGATTTGAAATAGATGATTCTATTCTAACCAGGGGGAAAGCAGCTTTAATGATTTATCACATTTTAAGTGAAAAGACAGGTTTTAAATAACTGATATTTTATATTATAATTTTCTAGTTAGTCTGATTTTATCCAACGCTGGTGCATATATTTGGTCTATGCCTAAGCGCATAGGCTGAAGTAACTTCTTACAATTTTAAGCTCCCCTTTCCTTCCTTTGTTCCTAAGGAAATAGGCTGTATTAAGTTTGTAATCAATTGTTTCGATTTGACATCTTTGCGTGGGCAATAAAAATTACTATATCCCCACATCCGGTTTTCAGTTCAAAGTGACTAACAGATACAAAATCTTTCGAGCTATCATTACATTTAAGACAGTCAGCATCAAATCGGCGGCTTCTTGCTTCCAGGCAACTAATCAAACAGACCGAGATGCATCCTGGAAACAAAAACCCACCAGGTATGTTTCGCCTTTGCAGGTATTCTTCACCTGAAAACATAGACTTAGACTAGCAAGAAAGCACTTGGGGAAAAACACCAACTTCGACGGAATTGGCAGGTAGATACAGGTACAGGCTTTAATAACATTTTTGATAATACCTATTATACAGGGGCGGGTACTAACTGGTTGAAATTAACCAACATACCTTCTTCATTTGATGGCAACAGGTACCGATGCAAAATAAATGGTTTTGTATATGGTGATCTATATGCCTTAAAAATTCAAAATACCAGGCAGGGCTCAGTAAGCAGTCAATGGGAAAATCCATTGAACTGGAGTTGCGGTGTTTTGCCTGATCCAAATACCAATGTTGTTATTACCAATGGTAATATTTTTCTAAACATCAATACTACTATTAGTACCCTTACGCTTTCATCCGGGGCACATCTTACAAATGCAGCCGGTGTTACACTTACAATTTTAAAATAAGGAACTGTGACTATTTAGCATCATACCAGCAATCGGAACTTTTTCTTTTACTCCGCGGGACAGCCACAGATTAGACTTACACTAGTAGCGGGCTTAAATAAAGTTATGCGGCAAGACCGGACAACACCATTGCTTAATAAACAGCAAAAAGAAGATTTCACCCAACAACTTACATCTTCAAATTGAAAGTTGACATAAGGAGTTCTTTTGAAGCAATCGGCATATTATCCTGTGTTCGAGGTCATCCTACTTAAGACACCCGAATAACTCCTTCGACTTATTTAGTGCAGGAACATCCTGGCAGAACGGCACTTGAACAACTCAATCGCTTTTTCTAGCGCAGGAACATCTGACAGAACGGGCACCTGACCAGCCCCGACTCTTTTTTAGTTGGAAAACATTCGATGAAACGGAAACATCTACAAAGGGATGGGAGAAGAACACCTACGACGATTTAAAGGCGGGGAAAGTTCAGCCACTGGGGTTACAAGTTCCCGCGGCTATTATTGCGTTCACTTTCGGTTACGCCCAGGTAACCCGCTCATCCTACTTTTCATAGAACCTTATCCGTGGGCTTCAGTTATGTCATCTCTTAAATATCTGCCACTTAGCTACAGCGATTTATGATTTCTCTTGTCGCTGGTGGAACTCTCATCCACTGGATTTGTCCGGTTTATCTGCACGCATGTGTGCCTTGTATAACAGTTTCTTTATTCAGCTTTTTTACCCACCCTGCAAAGTGAGTATCTTATTTAGGCCATTTTATCCAGGTCAATATTGACTACGCTATTTATTTTATCCAAAGGTTTATGTATTGGTAACGTAAAATAAAAAGATGAACCCTTGCCTGCCTCACTTTCGACCCATATTTCCCCTCCATTTTTTTCTAAAAACCCCTTTACCAATATTAATCCTATACCTGCTCCTTTATTCTTTTTCCTTGCTTTTGAAAGAAAGTCAATTTGTGGGGTAAAAAGTTTTTCCTGAATTTTTTTAGACATTCCAATACCGGTATCTTTTATTTCAATGATCATTTTATCCTCTTTTGTTTTCGCTGTAATTGTAATTTTCCCTCCTTTATGCGAATGTTTTATTGCATTTGAAACGATGTTTTGGAGAACGGAGAGTAACATTTTTTTATCCGCAAAAACCCTTGTATTTTCTTCAACTTCGTGATGAAGATTTATTGTATTTACAGAAGCCACTTCATTTAACGTTTGAAAAACTTTGTTGACGTATTCTACAAGCTCAATTTTTGTTGGAAAAAATGCTTCTGATGCATATTTTATTCTTGCCCACTCCACTAAATAGTCCAGCATATTCAACTCTTCCTTCGATGTTTTATAAAGGAGGTCAAGCATTTGTTGTACTTCACTACTTTCCATTTTTTTAAAATTTGATTTCAAATGGTCAGCCACTCCAATAATTCCGGTCAATGGACTTCTTAAATCGTGGGAGACTATGGCAAGTATGTTTTCCTTGTGGGTATTAAGTTCTTCGAGCTCGTTTACATATTTCTTTATAGCTTCTTCCGATTTCCGTTTCTCGGTTAAATCACGCAATATCTTAACATAACCCAACATTTCGCCGTCTACACCTGTGAGCGGAAAAACTAAACCATCCGCATAAAATTTGCTTCCGTCTTTACAAAGGTGCCAACGATTATCCACAGCTTTTCCATCCTTAGTCGCTTTCTGAATTTCCAATTTCGGAATGCCGTTCATTTTATCTTCATCAGTAAAAATTATATCAAAATCTTCCCCAATAATTTCCTCTGTTTCATAACCAAAAATTAGAGTTGAGCCCGAACTCCAGCTATTAATCTTTAAATCATTATCCAAAGTAAGAATCGAATAATCATGTAAGCTATCTATCAACTGGCTATAGAATTCGGCTGTTGGTATGTATTTATTTTTTAGAACTTTAGAAACCGCCTGGTCTTTAATCATATTTTGTTGGATTGATTGTCTGTGTCTCTGTAAACAAACCGTTGTTCACATCGTTCAAAGTGTTGCGGATGCAAAAATAAATCTAATAAGTGAGCTTCCGGCTGTATATGCACACGACTAGTGATAGTTAACAAGACAGATGTTTGCAAAAAGAGCGGGTTAACTAATTTAATTATTTCTATGTCTGTAAAAACACTGCTTAAACATAGGTAATCTGAAAAAAACACCGTGTTTTTGTTTTTTAAACATAGTAAAAACACTATAAAACATATCTGTTATCATAAAATATGAACTATTAATGCAATAGTTAATATTTTAACAATTTTTCTCCATAGTTTCGGTAACGTCATTAAAAGCTGATCAAATAGCATTCAATATTACATTCATGAGAAACAGTCCTCAATCCCTTATTGACCTTACACCAGATGGCGTACTTATAATTGATGAAAAGGGTTTTATTATTCAGGTCAATTCTATAGCAACGAACTTCTTTTCAAACTGCAACATCAATACCACTGCCTTACATATTAACACCATAACAGGGGTTGATGACCAGGGTAGTGAACCCATTTATACTATGAGTTTACAAAAACAATTTGTAAATGAAAACGGAGAATTAAGGGACCTGGATATATTGATAAAAAGAAGAGAAGACGGTTATGTAGCTTTTGTACGCGATGTAACAGAACAAACTCAATACAAGCAAAAGTTGAAAGAAATTATTCACATGCAATCACACGATGTGAGGGCTCCCTTAACTAATATAATTGGCTTAATAAGCCTGGTTGATCTTGATAAACAAAGTAAGCACGTTAATGCGTCCATTCTTGCTCATTTAAAAACCTCTGCACATAAACTTGATGCAATCATTCGCAGAATTGTACATAGTGCGATCAACATACATCCTGTAAAACAAACCAGATCATTAATTTTTTTTCGTTGTTATATTCCACTCTGCAAATTTTTCTCCTTCCTGCGCAAAAGTGTAACAGGCTGAGGTATATTTAATTGAGTCTCATTACTTCGCCTATTGTACAGTTGCCTGTACCTCCGCCTTTGCAGGGTGTGTCACGAATGAAAAGAATGGGCTATTCTTTTCAATGTTGTATAAAAGATGGTAGTAGGCCTACCGCATACGTTGTACAGACGAAGTATGCAAACCACCTGAAGGTGCTGTATTCAAAAGATAT
>JBBRCW010000292.1:0-8934 GCA_038204535.1 Chitinophagales bacterium
GGGTTTACATGAAAAATTTGCCGTGTACGGCCTGTATTAAATATGGGCTGGATTAACTGCTTTATAAACTTTTCGGGACGCATAACATAAAATTAAGGCTTCAATTCCAATGTAATTAACTTAGGGTATTCGTCATCCTGAACTTGTTTCAGGATCTCCTGTAAAGTATCGGATGAGAAACAGCGGATGCTGAAATAATTTCAGCATGACCGCTCGTTTTAAATGAACCTCACTAATTGAAAATGTCTTTAATTCTATAATTTATTGGTACAGTAAGCCTGAGCCAAATGAATATATTTACGAAAAATTAGTACATGAGCCTAAAAGACGCCCTGATAGAAGAATTTTTGCATGAAGCGGAAGGCACCCGCAAAATGATAGAAAAAATACCTTACGAAAAACTCGGCTGGCAACCGCACCAAAAATCGATGACGCTGGGCAGGCTCGCAGCCCATATAGCTGAAATACCCGGCTGGTTGCACGAAACCATTATGCAGGAAGAACTGGATTTTTCTACTGGCGACTATTCGCCCAAACCACTGAATGAACCGGGTGCTTTATTGAGCGTTTTTGATGATAATGTTGGTAAAGGGTTAGCGGCTTTTAAACATGCGACCGATGAAAACCTGATGGGCATCTGGACGTTAAGAAACGGTCCGGAAATATTTTTTAAGATGCCTCGTATCGGCGTAGTCAGGGGTTTGGTGCTTAATCATGTGGTGCATCATCGCGGGCAACTTTCGGTTTACCTGCGTTTACTAAATATTCCGGTTCCTGGCATGTATGGACCGTCTGCCGACGAAATAATGGGTTGAGAAATAGCTGCATTACCCCGGAGATATAAATACATAAGCAACCATTTAAGGGGTGCCTTCCAAATTGTCGCACCTCAATTGGGACCGGTTGGCGGTCAGGCGACCTTCAACGGCCTGCTGCGTCGCTGTTGGTCGTCTGACCAACAGCGACAATTTGAGATGCACCCCTTTTAAGTGACCGTAAGCGTTTCATTTTAAAATGATTAAATTGTTTAACTTTTACTGAAAAATTGCTTTTACTATGAAAATGATCAGGCATAATCATTTAGCGGTTTCCGAACCAATAGCCGACCTGGTAACCTACCGTGCCATGCCGACGGCCGCCGTTACTATGAACCAGCTGGACCCTTTTATTTTTTTAAACCACCATGGCTGGCAGGAATACAAGCCCGGTAACAACGGCCTTCCGTTTGGTCCACACCCGCACCGCGGTTTTGAAACCGTCACTTTTGTTTTAGAAGGCGACCTGATGCACAAAGACAGCAGCGGCGCAGGCAGTGTAATAAAAGAAGGCGGAGTACAATGGATGACCGCAGGCAGCGGGTTGATACACGCCGAAATCTCGTCAGAAGAATTTAAGAAAAACGGGGGGCCTTTGGAAATTTTGCAGCTTTGGGTAAATCTTCCGGCAAAGCACAAAATGACAAATCCCGCGTATGTAGGTTTGCAAAAAGATGAAATACCCACTAAGGAGTGGGATAATGGCGCAGTAAAAGCCCGGATCATTTCTGGTAATTGGGATGGCGTGGAAGGAGCATTTAAACCACTGACCGATATTCACCTGGCAAACATCAGTTTTAAACCAAACGGGCATCATACTTTTTTGGTTGAACCCGATAAAACAATTTTTCTCTATGTCGTAAAGGGCGAACTGATGATTAATGGCGAAAAGACCGGCATGCATCACCTGGTTGAATTTAATGCCGATGGCAAAACCATTGAAATGAAAGCCCTGACTGATGTGGTGATTTTGTTTGGCCATGCAACTCCTTTTCATGAGCCATTTGTGGCTATGGGACCATTTGTTATGAATACACAGGAAGAAATAATGCAGGCTTACGAAGATTATAACAAAGGCAAATTTGGTGATCCGGATGCGTAGTAAGTTCACATCTTCTATTTTCTTTTTTTATTCGCCACATAGAAGCATATGGTACATAGAAGGATAACATCGATTCAGGTGCGTTACGCCGTTTTATATTGTGCATATGCAATAAAACCCTTTTTGAACCACCAAGGCACAAAGCACACAAAGCGACACTAAGACTTTGAAGGTCTATGTGCCTCCTATGTTTTCTAATGTGCCTATATGGTGAAATCTTGAGAACCACTAAGGCACAAAGCACACCAAGCATCACCAAGTCCTGGATGCCTTTCTGTTTTCCTCTGTGCCTTTTTGGTCAGGAAAGAAACTATTTGCCTTCCTATGTTTTCTATGTGCCTATGTGGTAAGATACCTTTAGTAAATAAAAACGCTGTTACCGGTCTTTTACCAATATCAGCGTTTTTTATAAAGTCACAAAATTATTTGTTGTATAAACCCGGGCCGTTATTCACCCACTTACTTTCGCGCCTGAAATTGTTGATAACAGGTCTTTTGCCTGGTACGTTTTGCGTAAATTTCTTTTGCTGAAGCATAGGCATATTCAGATGATATGGATGCTCTTCAACTACAGGAATTGATAAAGCGATCAGCTTGTTAATATCGCGCAGATACTCTCTTTCTTCACCATCACAAAAGCTAACGGCTATACCACTTGCACCTGCACGGCCTGTACGGCCAATGCGGTGCACATAGGTCTCGGGCACATTGGGTAATTCATAATTGATCACATGGCTTAGGTCTTCAACGTCTATACCGCGGGCTGCTATATCGGTGGCAACCAAAACCCTGATATCCCCACTTTTAAATAAACTTAGCGCACGTTGGCGTGCATTCTGGCTTTTATTGCCATGAATGGCTTCCGCCTCTATGTTTGCCCTGTTCAGGTCTTTCACCACCTTATCTGCTCCGTGTTTGGTGCGGGTGAAAACCAAAGCGCTCCTTATTTTTTGATCCTTTAACAGATGCTGTAATAAAGCGCGTTTGTCGCCTTTATCAACAAAATAAACGGCTTGTTCTACATTCTCTGCCGTAGAAGAAACAGGCGATACCTCCACTCTTAACGGATTGGTTAATATGGTATCGGCCAGTTTTGATATTTCAGCGGGCATTGTAGCTGAGAAAAACAGGGTTTGCCTTTTTACGGGCAATTTTGCGATCACCTTTTTTATATCGTGTATAAAGCCCATATCCAACATGCGGTCGGCTTCGTCTAATACAAACATGCTTATATTGGCCAGGCTTATATAACGCTGGTCCATCAGGTCTAATAAACGGCCGGGTGTAGCAATTAAAATATCTACGCCATTACGTAAGGCATTGGTTTGTGCCAGTTGCGATACGCCGCCAAAAATAACCAGGTGGCTTAAGCCGGTATGCCTTCCATAAGCGGCAAAGCTTTCATCAATTTGAATGGCCAGTTCCCTCGTAGGGGTCAATATTAAAGCCTTGATGGATTTATTACCACGCACATTCGTTTTCTCCTGGTGCAGTATCTGCAAAATAGGAATTGCGAATGCAGCCGTTTTACCGGTACCGGTCTGGGCACATCCCAGCAGGTCGTTTCGGTTTAAAATAATAGGAATGGATTGTTCCTGAATGGGGGTGGGTATAGTGTACCCTTCTGTTTTGAGCGCCTTTAATATGGGCTCAATTAATTGTAAGTTTTCGAACGACAATGTAAATTGTTTTAATAAAAATAATGTACGACTATACAAATGCTATGTAAAAATCGATTTATATATGCTCATCATATGACCTGATGAAGCTTTAGGAGAAGGAAGATTATCGGGTCTGCTAAGAGAGAGTATATGAATGCCGCGAAGATAGGGGATAAAAAGTGAATAACCTTATTGTTTATAAATTGGTAATGTTAATTGCCGATGAGAAGCGGAATGGGCTAACGCAAACATACACTTGCCCTAATACTTTCTTTTTGGTGCTAACTTTGAAATGGTTGAAATTGTTTTACATAGATTTATTTTATACCAACAATTCTTATGTTCCCACGTTGTTTAATAGTAATAGCCAGCCTCCTTTTTGTTGCCTGTGGAAGTAGTTCCGGGGAGAATGAAAAATCAAATCAAGCAAGCGCAACTCAGAATGAAACAATCTCCCCTGACACAAACAAGCTGTCGGATAGCCTAAAACCGGCGGTTGATAATAATTCATCAAAATGGGAATATGCCAATATTTTGAGCGATACAATATTCTTTAAAAATGGAAATCATTTTAAAACCAATCTGTATGAACTAAAATATATTGGACAAATTCCATCGGGAGACAAGGTTCCATTTTTAATATTTTCGGGCCGTGACTGTGACGAATGCGACGCCGGCATTTCAATTTATATCCATTCGCCAGGCAACGGAATATTAAATGTGGATTATGGAGCAAATGGATACCTATATCCTGGTGTGCAAAAGGACTACGAAACAGGTAGTGTGCTTTATACTGCAAGGGCTTTTTACGGTCAGATTTTGGATAACATTGAAGGCGTCATATGGTACCAGCAAAACTTAATGGATGATGGAAAAATGAAACAGCATACTTTTCTTGTACAAATGGACCACGGAAAACTAAAGGATACTTCTTATGCAGGCCACGCATCAATAAAAAAGACAATCACACTAATGGAAAAGGGGCTTTGTTCCGAAATACAAGGAAAGACATATTTAAGCGAACCCTGAAAAAAAGGGCATGATTTAGCATGCTTCTCGTTTCTGTATCCGGCCAGTCACCGGCGAGCCCACCCGTAATCAAACGCTTTCAAATTATGCGGATGGAATAAAAAAACCACCCGCAAAGATGGCTTGAGTAATATAAGAATGTATCATCTTAGGTGGTTGCTTCTACAACCTTTGCCCGTATTTTAACTTCCAGTTCGTTGGCCAGTTCAGGATTGTCATGCAATAACTGTTTTACAGTGTCGCGGCCCTGGCCTAGTTTATTTGAGTCGTAACTGAACCAACTGCCACTTTTCTGAATGATGCCCAATTCTACACCCATGTCAATGATCTCACCAATCTTACTGATACCGTTTCCAAAAATTATATCGAATTCGGCAGCGCGAAAAGGTGGCGCTACCTTATTTTTTACCACTTTCACTTTTACGCGGTTACCAATTGCGGAATCGCCATCCTTGATCTGTGCCATCCTCCTAATATCTAACCTTACTGATGCATAAAACTTCAATGCATTTCCGCCGGTGGTTGTTTCGGGGTTACCAAACATTACACCGATCTTTTCTCTTAACTGGTTGATAAAAATGCAAACGGTGTTGGTTTTGTTAATGGTAGCGGTCAGCTTACGCATAGCCTGGCTCATTAATCTTGCCTGTAAGCCCATTTTACTGTCGCCCATTTCGCCCTCTAATTCACCTTTTGGCACCAATGCCGCTACTGAGTCAATAACCACAACATCTAATGCTCCTGATAAAATTAAACGGTCTGCAATTTCCAAAGCCTGTTCTCCATAATCTGGCTGAGAGATCAGCAGGTTGTCAACATCCACACCCAGCCTTTTGGCATAAGTACTGTCAAAGGCATGTTCTGCATCTATAAAGGCACACATGCCACCTTTCTTTTGCGCCTCCGCAATTACATGAATAGCCACGGTTGTTTTACCGCTGCTTTCCGGGCCGTAAATTTCTATAATCCTTCCCTTTGGCAATCCACCTATCCCAAGAGCCATATCCAAACCTATAGAGCCTGTAGAAATAGTTTCCAGCTCTACCACTCCTTTCTCATTCATCATCATTACGCTGCCTTTTCCAAAATCCTTATCTATTTTATCCATTGTAAGCTTAAGCGCTTTCAACTTCTCAACATTGCTCATTTAGTATATTTTTTATCAAAAGTATAGAATGGACAAAGGTATAGTAATTAAGTTATTAACACTAAGTATATTAGTAATTGTTTTTAATATTTTTAGTAAAAACCAACTGTTCTCTTTAAGAGATTTTGTAGATTAGATCCAATTCGTCACTTTTATTTTTAGCTATAACTAACCGCCATTTTTCCCACTTATTGATGATGTAATATTTTTGTGTCAACGCGGTTCTGAATAAAATTTGGAGATGTTTTCCGTCCTGGTTGTCCCATTCACCGATTTGTTTTGGCATATTAGACCACTCATAAAAAGGGGCTTGCTTTAAAGAAAAATAATAAGTATTTTTTATTAAATTATCAAACTTTAAATTGTCATTTTATGAAAAAATCTACTCTTGCCGGCGCCTTCCTGCTTTTTTTTGCCATTGGAGCAACAGCTCAAAAGTGGACGTTACAACCACAGGTTGGTTTAGAAAATGCATTTACAAGGCTTAGTATCAATGATCTTGCTGCGTTTAACCCGCTGTCGTCGCAGGTTTCGCCTATGCTGGGTTTAAGACTTGATTATAAAACGAAGCAGGGCATAGGCCCTTACATTGGTGTTTCTACCAGCAGGTCAACCATAGCCTATAGTTTTTCCAATCCCGAAACAGCCATTCAGAACTTTTCGGCTGCAATGGGCAATGTACAGATGCAGCTTCAGGGCGGATTGCAGGCTCGTACCAAACCCATCTTTTTCAAGAAAATGAGTGCCGCCAGGCCCAACGTCACACCAGCACCTGCAGAGACATCCCAGGCCTACAGCCGCTGTGCAAAATATAAAAGCATGCTGAATGCCCGTTCTGCACCCGAAATAAAAAGGCCAGCAGTAAATAAGAGCTGGTTTGTCAGCATCAATCCTTCAGTTGGGCTGGCGTTAAATCCGTTTAAACAGGCTACTTTAACAACAGAAAAAATAAATAACCAGCCAGCCACACTTTATCGTGCCGGCAATACATCAACAGCGCTGGTAACAGGTCTGGCCTTTGAGGCAGGCAGCAATTCCACCAAACGCTTTACTGTCAATGTCAATTATATTAGAGGTCTTGGAAGCAACAGGGAAAACCTTGTAACCGATAATGGCGTTAAAACCAATACAACTCTGTTGAATTCAAAGGTCTCAGGCTGGAATGCCACTTTGGGTATCCCCATCAATCTTGACAAGAAAAAGAAAGTGCAAAAGGAGGAGCCGCGTAAACAATGCCAGTTCAGGCAATACAATTCGCGCTGCAGAAGGGTAATTTAACTTTACCTGCTGCCCGAAAGGGTAATACACATCATCATATTTTAAAAAGAGGCGGATACATTCCGTCTCTTTTTTGTCGATAGAGGTTGTTTTATTTAAACGATATTAAAAACAGATGCCGATTTTACAAGTCAGTCATCAATATGACACCGCCCATCATTTAACGTAACTACAGAAACAAAATGCCGGCAAGGTTAAAAGGCCGTTTAGCAAGCTCTATCTGATCGTTTGAAAAAGAAACCCGAAAAAGCAGCAGAGAGAAACATCCGCTTGAATTACAGTATTTTAACTACATATCTCCATACGTTGGGTTGGGTTTATGTAGATTTGAACCTCCATGAAAAAATTTGTTCTGACAACGTTTTTTTCGGCATTTGTTTTGGCTTGTATCGGCCAATCGGCAGATTTCATCGTCATCAAAAAAAAGGGCCAGCCTTATAAAACAATTTTTACCGGAAGTTTCGTTCAGTTTCAAGCCGCTGGCGGAGAGTGGTTCGACGGCAGGATTATCGCTATTAAAAACGATACCCTGTTTTTTAAAGAAGTTATTGTTCGGCAGGTGGGTACTCCCTGGGGCGTTACCCGGCTGGATACCATAAGCACCTTTACCAGGAAACTTTTTTATAAAGACATTATTGCATTACCCCGAAAAGCCGCTTCTTTCAATTATATAAAGAACGGTACCCTCTTTATGATCATCGGTGCCGGGTATGCCACGTTAAACCTGGTGAATAGTTCTTATGGGCATTATGCCCCTTTTGCAAAAGATAACAGGGGAAACCTTATTGCCGCTGCCGGTGTTTTTGGGCTGGGCAAGCTCCTTCATTCCCTGCGAAAACCCTACCTGTTAGTAGGCAAAAAGTACACGCTCAAGTATATAAAAGCATAATCCATTGTAAAAGTTCAGATCATTATCTTGCGCTCTTTTATGCAGCATGACAGTAAAAGACCTTTTTAAACGATTTTTCAGAAAGCTATTCAGGTTACTGTTGTGGGGGTTTATTACTTCTACACTATACCTTGTCATCTGCAAATGGATTATGCCACCCATCACCCTCACCCAAATAATGAGCCTGGTAGAAGGCTATGGCCTTAAACGCGATTATGTAAATATGGATGAAATAGCCGCTGCCCCTAAACTTGCGGCAATGGCCAGCGAAGACCAGTTGTTCCCCGATCATAACGGGTTTGACTGGAAATCAATTGAAAAGAGCATGCAGACCAATGCAAAAAAGCGAAAAAAAGTGCGGGGGGCGGGCGCCAGTACCATAACGCAACAGGTAGCCAAAAATGTTTTTTTATGGCAAGGCAGCGGGGTGATGCGGTACATTCGTAAAGTGCCTGAAATTTATTTTACCGTTATGATCGAATGGATATGGGGTAAGCCCCGGATATTGGAAGTGTACCTGAATGTGGCCGAAATGGGACCGGGCATTTTTGGAATTGAAGCCGCCTCGCAGGCATATTTCAACAAACCTGCCCGTAGTTTATCCAGCGCCCAGGCTGCAATGATCATTTCATGTTTGCCAAGCCCCAAACGTTATACCGTAAAACCCGTTAGCCGCTGGGTTGCCTGGCGTTATCCGCGGGTAATGCAGCAAATGCGCAATATTGAGGACGACCCCGATGTGCAGGCGTTGATTTATACTTCTAAACCGGGGAAGTGAGGGGGATTTTGAGGTTGAGAGATGTGGGTTTTACTGATATTGAAAACTCATCTTGCATTTGTGGCCCGACAATTGGAACGGGCAAATAGCGTCAGCAATTAAATTTGTTGGGATTGAAATAGTATTATGAAACAACAATCATTTCACAATCACTAAACCATCAATGCGATTAAAATGACTGATGTTCAATGTTGTCAAAGACAATTTATTTGCAATGGCCGTTGCGGCAATAAAA
>JBBRCW010000293.1:0-8908 GCA_038204535.1 Chitinophagales bacterium
GCGGGGTTTACCAACAGGCCGTTGTAACGGTCTTCAATCATTTCGGGTGTACCATCAACATTAGTGGCTATTACAGCCTTGCCCATCGACATGGCTTCGAGCAAGGCTATCGGAAACGCTTCCCAAAGAGAAGGCAATACAAAAATATCTGACCCGGCCAACAGATCGGGAACATCCTGCCTGAACGGCTGCAGAATAATCTTATCTGCAATGTTCAATTTTTTGATCAGCCTGATCGCTTTCTCTTTTAACTCACCATCGCCCACCATTAATAATTTGGCGTTGCTTACGCTTCGGCAAACTTCAGCAAATGCATTGATGAGTTTGAGGGGTTGTTTTTGCAGGGTAAAGCGTGCTATTGAGGCAATCACCAATTCGTTTGGCTGTATGCCCAGTTGGCGCCTGATATCTTTATAGTTTGCATGTGGATTAAACTTTTCAGGATCTACCGAGTTGTAAATAATCTCAGCATCAAAATTCCCAAATAGTTTTTGGGCTTCATCGCGGTTAGCTTTAGCGCCGCAAATATTGATGTCAGCTTTTGCCGTCAGGTATTGCTCGCTTTTTATACGCAGTGTTTTTACGATCGGGTTTTGATCTACGTGAAACGACCAGGCATGGCAGGTGTATAATAAAGGAAGACCATTGTTTTTGGCAGCCTTAAACATATTAGACATTGCCCGTGTGCCATGAGCGTGAACGATGTCAATATTCGCCTCTTTTACAAGGTTGCTAACTTTTTTCCAAACTCTTATGTCAAATGGCTTTTCGGTATAAATAACATGGGTTTCAAAACCCAGTTTTTTCAGCCGGTCTATCATAGGGCCATCGGTAAAACTTAATACCACCGGCTCATACACGTTGCGATCCATGTTTTCTACCAGGCTTAACAGGTAGCTTTCTCCGCCGCCAATCTTACCCTGGCGTATGCCTTCCAAAACCCTTATTTTTTTGGGTTGTTCATAAAGACGGGCTGGACCGGTTTGTATCGATTGGTTGTGCATGCCACTCGTGGTTTAAAGGGTACGAAAAAATAAAGGCTTATAATAAACAGTTTAAAACGTTTTTTATTATATAGACCCGCGTATAAGTTTATTTTAAGGTTTAAAAATAAGTGGCCTCAGTTTACGTTATTCATATATGAGGCCTGTAACCATACCCAATCATATTTACGAAATTGCAGAGTCGTGGCTGTTCTATCGGGAGCGCATTGTCCTGGTAAGTAAGTTATATCCGAAACTTAGAAAAAGCGGATTGCCTGATGTAACCATTGTTATTCCTGCTTTCAATGAGGAAAAGAACATTCTGGCCACACTGCATTCGCTTGTAACCAATAAAACCGATAAAAAGGTGCAGATATTGGTAGTCAATAATAATTCTAATGACAATACAGAAATTATTTTATTAGAGACAGGTGTGGAGTATGTGAATGAAAAAAAGCAAGGGATAACTGCTGCACGAAATGCCGGCTTGCAGGCCGCTCTGGGCACCTATATTTTAAATGCCGATGCAGACGCCATATATCCGCCCAGGTGGATAGACGAAATGGTTGACCCCATGATAAACAATAAGCAAGTGGGTTTAACCTACGGCCGGTTTTCTTTTATACCGGTTGGGTCAACCGGAAGGGCTCAATATTTTTTATACGAATACGCCGCCGACCTGCTGCGAATCATCAACAAATATTTTAAAGAAGAGGCTGTTAACGTATATGGTTTTAATTCTGGTTTCAGAAGAAAAGATGGCTTGAAGGTAAACGGATTTGACCATCCCAAAGGCGCCAACGAAGATGGTTACCTGGCGCTTAAAATAAGAGACAACGGGTTTGGTAAGTTGCATTATGTAACTACCATAAAAGCCCTGGTCTGGACCTCGGACCGCCGCATACAAATGGAAGGCGGGTTTATGAAAGGATTGAAGAAACGTGTATTGAAATTCTTTCGCCCGGCAGCCTTTACTCAATTGCGTACCGACCTGTAAGCATTGTTATTTTATAAAATGAAAAACGAACCATTAGTTTCAATAATAACGGTCAACTACAACCAGGCTGGCGTTACCGCCGGTTTTCTGGATTCTTTAAAAGACCTCACCTACAAAAACTTTGAAGTTATTGTAGTGGATAATGCCTCTAAAGAAACCTCTGCATTTTTGAAAACCAGGTATCCTTTTATCACCCACGTTACATCGCCTGCCAATACCGGTTTTGCCGGAGGCAATAACCTGGGTTTGTTTTTTGCCAAAGGCGAATATGTGCTTTTTATAAATAACGATACCGAAGTAACGCCCAGCTTATTAACTGTATTAACGGGCTATCTGCAGTCGCATACCGAATGTGCCATTGCCTGTCCTAAAATAAAATACTATTACCAATCCGACACTATTCAATATGCGGGTACAGTTGGCCCCACGGTTTTAACCAGCCGCAGTCACGATATCGGGTACCAACAAAAAGATGATGGCAGCTATAACGACGAACGCGTAACCGACCAGCCCAATGGCGCTGCTATGATGATACCCATGCATCTTATAAAACAAGTGGGTTTAATGAGTGAGCTCTTTTTTTTGTATTACGAAGAACTGGATTGGGCAGCCCGTTTTAAGCAGGCTGGCTACCAGGTACATTATGTGGGCACCACCCAGGTATATCACAAAGAATCGGTTTCTACGGGCAAAAATTCCGCCTTTAAAACATTCTATTTGCATCGGAACCGGTTATTGTACATCCGGCGAAATTACAAGGGTATAAACAAATTGATTGGCAGCGGATTTTTTAGCTGCATATCAACCCCGTTGCATTTTGTTAAACACGCTGTAAAAGGCGAATGGAAACATTCAGCAGCAATTATAAGAGCGTTGTGCTGGAATATTACGCACAGTGCATTTACAGAACCGGCCATTCATACATCCACCCTAAAAGAAAAATTACTGGTTAGTTAGTTTTAAATAAACACGCCGGAATCAAATAAATTTTAAGACACTTTACCCTTATGCAGCAGGTAATAAACATAATAGAATGGGTTCTTTTTATATACCTGGCCATTCAGGTGGGCTATCTTTTATTTTTTTCGCTGGCAGGCAAAATTGCTGCTGTTAAAAAAATACCTGCCACTACCTATTTTAACCGGATAAGGGTTTTTATACCGGGTTATAAAGAGGACAACGTTATTATTGACACGGCACTGCAGGCGGTTAATCATAATTACCCGGTTGATAAGTTTGAGGTAGTAGTGATAGCCGACTCATTTTCTGACAGCACGCTAAAAGCCTTAAAGCAGTTACCGGTAAGCATATTGCAAGTAAAATTTGATAAAAGCACCAAAGGCAAAGCATTGCAGCAGGCCGTTGAAAAAACAGGCAGCGATGCCGCGGATATTGCCGTTGTTTTAGATGCAGACAACATAATGGCGCCGGGCTTTCTGCACGCTGTAAATAATGCTTTCGAAGCCGGGTACGAGGTAATGCAAGGGCACCGTACTGCAAAGGATCCCGCTACCCCCTTTGCCTTGTTAGATGCCTGTACCGAAGAGATCAATAACCATATATTTCGCCGCGGCCATGTTGCAGCGGGTTTGCCTTCAGCTTTAATTGGCAGTGGTATGGC
Organism: Chitinophagales bacterium; assembly: GCA_038204535.1. Lineage (GTDB taxonomy): Bacteria > Bacteroidota > Bacteroidia > Chitinophagales > Chitinophagaceae > Segetibacter. The sequence goes on from JBBRCW010000293.1 coordinate 3,602, forward strand.
TTTTAATTGGTACCTGTTTGAATTGCTTTTGAAGAACGTGGGCGAAACTGCCGGCGAAGATAAGCAAATGGAGTTCGCTATTATTCGCGACAGGTATGATATTGCTTTTCTTGACGGCGTATATGTGTATGACGAAAAGGTGGCCCGTAAAGAAGTGTTCAGCAAGCAGCGCAGCCGCTGGATTGCTGTACAAATTGAATTTCTGACAAAGTATTTTATAGAGGGATGGAGACAATTATTGAAGGGCAACATCGCTTTTTTTGATAAGGTATTTCAGACTTACTTATTGCCGCGTGTAATGCTGGTTGGGCTGGTTACGCTTTGGACACTTGCGGGCCTGCTTTTTATGAAGAACTGGTGGATAGCCGATATGGTGCTGTTGTGCAGCCTGGCTTTATCGCTGCTGATGGGTATTCCGGCTAAGTGGTATAATAAGAAGCTTCTTTTAGCGTTTGTTCAGATACCTATGGCCATGGTTTCTTTTATAAAAGCAATATTGAACATTGGCCTGGCCAAAACCCAATTTATACATACACCACATGGCGACGCAGCCATGCAAAAATAGAAATTATGCCTTGGGATATTATTGCCATACCTGCTATTATCTGCCTGATTTTAGGTTTTAAGAATGGCATAAAAGCAACAACAAAAAAAAATGTCGTTAAAGGTTGATACCTATATCGTAATTGCCCAGCAGCAATGGGCTCTTGATCTTGGCAGCAATGCCCGGAACATGGCCATTGAATTGAACAATACCCACCGGGTTTTGTATGTTAATCCTTCGCTTGATGTTAACACGCTTTTCAAAAATTTAATAAAGTTGAAAGGGTGGGAAAGGTTATGGGTATCGCTCGGTTTATCGGCAAATACAAAAGAAATCGGTCCTAATATTTGGGTGCATACACCGGCTGCTGTAAGCCTTTCGATTAATTGGTTAAAATGGCCTGGTTTATTTAACCGCCTTAACCGGTTAAATGCTTTTTTATTTTTCTGTAGCCTTAACAAGGCATTGACCAGCCTGAATATTAAGGACCGATCGTACATCGTTTTAAACGATAGCCAGATGTTTACCGGCCGGTATGTAAAAAAGTACCTGCAGCCTTTGCAGAATTTTTATTACATACGCGACAACCTGGTGCATCACCCTTACTTTAAAAAACATGGTGTAAGAATAGAGCCGGAAACCATTCAGCAGGCCGATGTAATTTTTGCCAATTCTGCATACCTGGCAGATTATGCCAGGCAATTCAATAAACACAGTTACGATATAGGGCAGGGATGCGAGTTGGAGATGTACGATGCCTGCAAGCAATACGAAGAACCGGCCGACCTTGCGGGCATTCCGCATCCGCGGATAGGATATGCCGGTTTTTTAACAGGCGAAAGGCTCGACATAAAATTGCTTGAACAACTGGCCGATTTAAAGCCAGGCTGGCAATGGGTTTTTATAGGGCCCGAGGAAATCATGTTTCAGCAGAGCCGCCTGCATCAAATAGAGAATGTGCATTTTTTGGGGGCTAAAAAGGGCAGCCAGATACCTGCCTATATGCAGCATGTGGATGTTTGTATCAACCCTCAGTTGGTCAATGAATTAACTGTTGGCAATTATCCCCGTAAAATTGATGAATACCTGGCAATGGGAAAGCCAACTGTAGCAACCCATACACCTGCAATGCAAATGTTTTTACCGCATGTGTTGCTTGCAGTAGGGACCGATGAGTATTTAAAAGCCATTGAAAACGCTTTGATGTCTAAGCCAGCTTCGGTTATAAATGCTGCTATTGAATTTTCAAAATCTCATACCTGGCAGTCGTGTATAAAAAAAATTAAAGAAAAAGAAAAGATAATTGAATGCTAAAAATTGAAAAACAGATTTATTATACGGCAACTGCAGAATCATTAAAAGTATATCCCGGGCTAAATACTGCCAAAGCAGTTTTGATAATGCTGGTTGTTTTTGCGCATTGTTTACCGGCAGGTATGATACAGTATTATAATTACTTTTTTGAAATGCCCTTGTTTATGGCCATAAGTGGCTTTTTACTAAAAACAAGTGCTTTTAAAAACGGTCTGAACAGTTATCTTATTAAAATGACCAAACGCCTGATCGTACCATGGCTTTTTGCAATGATCGTTTATTTTCCTTTACAATTAAATGGGCGTTCCCTGATGCAATTTTCCGTTTTCGATTTACTATATCCATTTTATCATTTATGGTTTATACCGGCATACCTGCTTTCGGCAATCATTTGTTATGCAATTACTAAACATAAGGTACCGGTTTTATTAGTATTGGTTCTTTCAGGTATAGGTACCGGATTATGGTATGTATTGTTCAGAGATACTCCGGAATTGACCACCGACCAGATCTTATATTATTTTGGTGATAAGCGATTATATGCTTACATATTTTTCTTTGTTGCTGGTTTTGGCCTACGCAATCAGTTTGTGAGTATCAGGCCATTGCCCATACCGCTTCTATTCATCATTACTTCATCTTTTATTTTAGTAGCTATATGTGTTGAAAACAGCTTTTCAAGTTGGTTTACCGTTTTGCCCTACCTGTTTTTTAATTTTAGTTTGTTGGTATATGTGCTGCATTATTGGGCCCCTCAAAATATCATTCGGAGTAAATTTCTAGACTTTGTCAATAAACATTCCCTTGGTATATACCTCTATCATCCAATTATTATGATAGGCATTTATAAATTAATAGGCGACCCGGCTAAGCAGTTTATCAGCATGCCCCAGGGGTTTATTGTGGGGGCCATTACGCTGGCCATTGTTGTGCCGGTTGTATGGTTAGTATCCCGGTCTAAATATTCAGATAAACTTATGTTGGGCAATACTAAATAACTGATATCAATTAAAACGATAGATTTTTTTTCGTTTGCACAATATGCGCTTTAATTTTTCGTTCTTCCGTCAGTTAATTTCCATCAATTCAATTTTTGATGAGATATACAGGTGTTGCTTTATTGTGCTTGATGCGTCGTGTCAGAATCCGGCGCCTTATATAGGTTATTAACGGTAACCCGGTTAAAACAATGTTCTATAAAAACCATTCATTTGTTTATAACCAAATCATTTATTTTGAAGAAGCGTACTCTGCAATTTCCCACGTTTTTAAAATCCATACTACTTTTTTCAGTTTTCGCATGCCTGGCATTTGTTGTAAGCACGAATGGTAATGCCCAGAAAATTCCTATTGACACAGCCAGGTGGTACCAGGTAAATTATACCGTTGGCAGCCTGTCACCTTTGTTCGATGGTAATATTAATACCGTTGCTTTTACTGGCTGGTCAAAAATCTTAGCTAATTACGATGCATACTATCCCCTGGCTTATGGAGAAAGTATGACAATCGATAGCATAAGAATGTATGATAAGGAAGGCGTATTTGTAAATACACCTTTAACTATTTATGCAATTACCAATGGCTGGCAACGAAAGAAGATGGCGCAATTCACCGGCGAAAAATACAATGCCTGGGTAGGTCCTTACCCATCCCGGCCTTCTGTTATTAAACTGGATACACCGGTCACCAATATCCGGTACCTGCTGCTCAATATTAATAACAACGATTTTCCCGGAGAGATAGAATTTTATGGAAGTTATAGTGCCGGTGCGGGTAATACGTCTTATACTCCGGAACATTATCCCCTTAAAAGTATGTTTGGTATAAATGGTTTTGAATGGGATTTTGAAGATGCCGTAAAGCCCCGGGTAATCAACGAAACAAAAATGAATACCATGAGGAGTTTTGGAGGATTAAGGCATTATATGGATTGGGAAAAGCTGGAAGAGGTTGAAGGAAGATTTATGTTTAATCCGGTAGCCAGGGGCGGATGGAATTATGACACCATATACCGAAGGTGTAAGGAAGAAGGCATAGAAGTAGTGGCCTGTTTAAAAACGCTGCCACCATTCATGATCGATACTTATCCGCTGAATCAGCGGGATTGGGACAACAACCCTGTTAAGTACGGAAAGGATTTTACCGATCCGTTGTCATATAGGGAAATGGCAAAGGTAGCATTTCAGCATATAGCCCGTTATGGCAGTAACACCTTACTGGATACCTCGCTTGTTTCGGTATATAGCGTACCTAAATGGCATATGGATCCGATAAACGAAAAAAGGATCGGGCTGGGTTACATTAAATATATAGAATGTGATAACGAACGCGATAAATGGTGGAAGGGCAGAAAAGGATACCTGACAGGCAGGGAGTACGCCGCCAATCTTTCTGCATTTTATGATGGCCATAAAAATACAATGGGGCCGGGAGTGGGTGTTAAAAATGCAGATTCAACTGTTATTGTTGTAATGTCCGGTACAGCCAGCACTTCAACCGACTACGTTAGGGCGATGGTTGACTGGTGTAAAGAATTTAGGGGTTATAATGCCGACGGCACGGTAAACCTTTGCTGGGATGTGGTAAATTATCATTTGTATAGCAACGACCAGGGCTCGTCGCAGTCGTCAAACTCCACCCGGGGGGCCGCTCCTGAAAAATCTAATTGCACCGAAGCAGCCAAAGCATTTCTGCAGGTTGCCCATCAGTATTGCAACGATATGCCCGTTTGGATAACCGAATTGGGGTACGACATAAACCAGGGCAGTCCGCTGAAAGCTATTGCCATTGGCAACCGTTCGGCCTTATTAACACAAGCCGATTGGGATCTTAGATCGTCGTTATTGTACAGCCGCCTCGGGCTTCAAAAAGTATTTTTCTACCAGGTGTACGACGAGGATGTAAATGCGCCCTGGAAATTTGCATCCAGCGGCTTTATAAACAAGGCCGACACTACCCGAAAGCCTGCTGCTGATTTTTTATACCAAACCAGGAAATTATTTGGTGAGTTTACTTTTCAGCAAACTATACAAAGCGACCCTATTGTTGACAGGTACGAATTTAACGGGCAATCAATGTATGCACTTGTTGTGCCGGATGAGATTGGCAGAAAACAAGATTATACACTTGATTTGGGTACCGCTTTTTATGCCATCATTTATACGCCCCAGGACGGGAGCAATGAAATGTTGCACCAAACTGTCAATACTATTGATGGTAAGATTACCATCAATGTAACCGAAACACCTTGTTTTGTGGTGCCGGCAAGTTCGCCAGGCAATAGCTATGTAAAAAATGCCGGCTACAATCGGTCCGTTTCAGGTTCTTCTATCGTACCCAGCCAAAAACAAAGCAAGGCGAAATAGTTTTCCTGCAATAATAATATTCATACTTTTTGGAAGGCCGCTTCAATATTAATGTTGAAGCGGCCTCTTTATTTTACTTAATGT
>JBBRCW010000294.1:0-8880 GCA_038204535.1 Chitinophagales bacterium
GCCTTCACCGAACAAGGCGTTTCCATGCTATCCGGCGTATTAAACAGCCCGGTAGCCATACAGGTTCATATCCAGATTATCAGGATATTTTCGAAAATGAGAGAGTTGCTGCTTACGAATAAAGACATTCTTTTAAAATTGGAAAAGTTGGAAATCGATGTAAAGGAAAACAAACAGGATATAGCGGCTATTTTTAAAGTGCTCAGGCAATTGATAGAACAACCCAAACCAAAAAGAAACATGATCGGGTTTAAACCGGTTGATTGACAAGTATAGTCAATACGACAACAAAACATTTTTATAAATTAAATAGTATGATAGATACCCAATGGCAAACAGAAACTGAAGAAATATTGCACAACAATATGGAGCACACCCTTTTTAGCTGGAGCAAACAAAAAGGTATTAACCCAATCGCGGTTAAATATGGCAAAGGCATTTATTTATACGATTACGACGGTAAACGCTACATCGATTTTTCCAGCGGGCTAATGAATGTAAACATTGGCCATGGTGACCAGCGCGTGACCGAAGCGGTGGTGAAGCAAATGCAGGAGGTGGCCTATGTTACGCCCAGCTGCATTACAAAAGTGCGTGGCGATCTGGGAAAAAAACTGGCTGAAATTTGTCCCGGCGACCTCAATAAATCATTTTTTACCCTTTGTGGTGCAACAACTATTGACAATGCGATTAAACTGGCAAGAATGTTTACCGGAAAACATAAAATATTAAGCCGGTATCAATCATTTCATGGCGCGTCTTACGGAACATTGTCAGCGGGCGGCGACCCACGAAAATTACTCGCGGACAGCCAGCAGGCACCCAACTTTATTCACTTTGACCTTTCGTATAAATATCGCTGGGATTACGGCGAAGAGAACTTTTTAAAAGAAGCCGTAGCCAGTCTTGAGAGAATGATTGCCTACGAAGGGCCGGCAAATATTGCCGCCATTATGTTGGAGGGCCAGTCTGGCACATCGGGTTGCCTGCTTTATCCTGACGGCTATTTACAGGCTGTTCGGCATTTGTGCGACACCCATGGCATTTTACTGATCATGGACGAGGTAATGAGCGGTTTTGGACGCACAGGTAAATGGTTTGGCTTTGAGCATCATAATATTGTGCCCGATATGATTTGTATGGCAAAGGGGCTTACATGCGGTTACCTGCCTTTTGGCTGCCTGACGGTGAGCGACACCATTGCATCGAGGTACGATGACAATATGCTGGCGCTCGGCCTTACTTATTCTGCTCATCCGGTGGCTTGTGCAGCGGCCCTGCAGGTATTGAAAATTTACGAGGAGGATAACCTGATTGAAAACGCCGTAAAGATGGGTGAATACATGGACAAGCAGATAGCGGAGATGATGGACGTACATCCCTCTATTGGCGATTGGCGCAACCAGGGATTATTGGGCTGCCTTGAGCTGGTAAAGAACAGGCAAACAAAGGAACCGTTTGCCCCATTCAACGCCAAACCCGATGAAATGGTGATCATGAACAAAGTAGCGGCCAAATTAAAAGAACTTGGGTTGTACACATTTGTGCGGTGGAGCTTAATTTTTATCGCACCTCCACTCATCATTACCAAAGAACAGATAGATGAAGGATTGGCAATAATTAGTGAAGCACTGAAGATCGCAGATGCGGAGGTGAGTTAGGACACGGATGACAGAAATATTTAATTAATTTACAGGTATGAAAAATGAGCTTTTAAGCAGAATAACCATTGATCCTGACATCTGTCATGGTAAACCGGTAATACGAGGATTGCGGTATCCCGTAGAAAATATGCTGGAATTATTGGCTTCAGGCATGAGTATGCAAGAACTGCTTTTTGATTATCCCGACCTTGAAAAGGAAGATTTCCTGGCCTGCATAGATTACGCAGCAAAGGCAATGCAGGTAAAAAGCATCTTTAAATTCGCATCATGAATTTTATAGTGGATGCCCAATTGCCAAAGTCGCTGGCCGATTTTTTAACGGCAAAAGGCCACCTTGCGATTCATACCACAGAACTTGAAAAAAGAAACAGAACGTCCGATATCGAAATCATTGAGTTAGCCGAAAAACTTGATATGGTAGTTATAACAAAAGACTTAGACTTTTTTCAGTCACATGTTATTTATAAAATACCAGCAAAATTATTATTTGTTAAAACGGGCAACATTTCCAATGCAGCATTACTTATACTGTTTGACAGGCTTCTTTTACAAATAGTGAATTATCTGGAAGATTATTCACTTATTGAACTTTATACCGATGAACTGATTGTTCAATAACGATTGTAGCATTTGAAATTACAGTAAATATTTTGGCGAATAAATGAATTTACATGATTGATGAAACCTTAATCAACACTTTCAGTAAACTATACAACGAAGACCTGGCACCCGTACCGGAACATCTACGCACCTGGAACAAATGGCACATTGCCGCCATTTGGATAGGAATGGCTGTATGTATACCTACGTACATGCTGGCCAGCAGTCTTATACAACAAGGCATGAACTGGTGGCAGGCATTAGTAACCATTTTGCTCGGTAATTTGATTGTTTTAGTACCCATGATTTTAAATGCCCATGTAGGCACCAAGTACGGTGTGCCCCTTCCTGTTTTTCTTAGATTGAGTTTTGGAATAAAAGGAGCTGTTGTTGCCGCTTTGCTTCGCGGGTTGGTGGCGTGCGGCTGGTTCGGCATTCAAACCTGGATTGGCGGAGCGGCGATTTACCAGTTATTGCTGGCAATATTTCCTGGCCTGGCCGCAACACCTTCAATGGGTGACTTTATCGGGCTGAATATTGGACAATTTGGTTGCTTTATTTTCTTTTGGCTGATCAATATCTGGATCATTTACCGCGGCATAAATTCAATAAAAGTATTAGAAACATGGTCTGCACCTTTTTTGCTGATCATTGGTGCCTTCTTACTGGCATGGGCGTGGATTCGTGTAGGATCGATGAGTGAAATTTTGCAGGCATCTTATACATTATCGGGTTCCGGGAATATTGATTTCTGGAAAATATTTTTTCCCGGGTTGACAGCTATGGTGGGCTTCTGGGCAACGTTATCTTTAAACATCCCCGACTTTACACGATATGCAAAATCGCAGAAAGACCAGGCCATGGGGCAATTAATCGGGCTGCCCGGTACAATGGTATTTTATTCTTTTATCGGTATAGCGGTTACTAGCGCTACGGTCCTGATTTTTGGCGAGGCCATCTGGGACCCTGTGGCTTTACTGGGTAAATTTCAATCGCCGGCTGTTGTTATTGTGGCAATGTTTGGCTTAACCATAGCCACACTTTCAACCAATATAGCGGCCAACGTGGTAGCACCAGCCAATGGATTTGCCAACATGTTTCCCCGAAAGATCAACTTTAAAATGGGTGGCTATATTACCGGAATAATAGGCATCCTGATCTTTCCTTGGAAATTGATTGCAGATCCTGAAGGATATATATTTCGCTGGCTGATTGCGTATTCTGCTTTACTGGGGGCAATGGCGGGAATCATGATCTGCGATTATTATATCGTTAGAAAAACGACCCTAAATCTTGCAGCATTATTTGATGAAAACGGGCCTTATAAGGGATGGAATACAAAAGCATGGATTGCATTTATTACCAGCATTCTACCCGTAATTCCTGGTTTTTTAGTAGCCGTAGGCATTTGTGGCGAAAGCGATTACCCCGCTTCATTGATCAGCCTCTACTCCTATGCCTGGTTTGTTACTTTCTTTTTATCTTTTGTGCTATATTGGCTATTTATGGGGCCTCCCCAAACCCCTCCAAAGGAGGGGCTTTAATTGCCGATAACACATTAAACCTAACAGATGCTGAAAATGTTTAGTTTTTCAAAAAACAGAAGTAGAAATAAATATTATGATTTACAGTAAGCATACAAATGACGAAAGTTCTTTACTCCCCCCTTCGGGGGGCGGGGGGGCTGTTCTTATAAAAAACGGCCGAATCATTACCGCCACCGACGATTACTTCGCGGATATATTAATTGAGGTCGAAACGATCAAAGCCATCGGTAAAAATCTTGATATTAAGGCCGATACCGTTATTGATGCCGGCGGATTGCTGGTAATGCCCGGCGGGGTAGATCCGCATGTGCACCTGGAAATGCCGTTTATGGGCACCTTCAGCAGCGATACCTACGAGACCGGTACGCGTGCCGCCTTGTATGGGGGCACCACAACTGTTATTGATTTCATCTTACAAAAACAAGGCAACAGCCTGCGGGCGGCGTTGAATGAATGGAGCGGAAGAGCAACTGGTAATGCGGTGGGCGATTATAGCTTTCACATGGCAGTGACCGATTTTAATGACAGCACCAAAGAAGAGATAAGGGAGATGGTTGCCGAAGGTATTACTTCGTTTAAAACCTTTATGGCCTATAAGGGCGCGCTGATGATAGACGACCGGCAAATGATCGGACTAATGGAAGAAGTAAAGAAAGAAGGCGGCATGGTAACCGTACATGCTACCAATGGGGATATGATTGATTACCTGGTGCAAAAAAATGTGAAGGCAGGAAACAGGGCGCCGCTTTATCATTACCTAAGTCAGCCCGAAGTAACTGAAGCCGAAGCCAGCGAACGCTTTGTGGATATGATCAATTTTACTGGTTGCCCGGGTTATATTGTACACATGACCTGCGAAGGGGCCTTAAATGCTGTACGCAATGCAACCCGCCGAAACCAGCACTTATTTGTTGAGACCTGCATTCAGTACCTGGTATTGGATGCCAGTTTGTACGAGCAGGTTTTTAACGGAGCCAAATGGGTAATGTCGCCCCCCTTGCGCGAAAAGAAAGACCAGGCAACGCTTTGGGCCGGCATCAACCAGGGACTGGTAAATGTGGTGGCCACCGATCATTGTCCGTTTACCTGGCAGCAAAAGCAAATGGGAAAAGATGATTTTTCAAAAATCCCCAACGGCCACCCTGCTATTGAACATAGAATGGAACTGCTTTTTAGCGAAGGCGTAAACAAAGGAAAGATCAGTCTGAATAAATATGTAGAGGTAACCAGCACCAACCCGGCAAAAATCTTTGGCATGTTTCCTAAAAAAGGAACCATAGCTGTTGGCTCAGATGCGGATATTCTGCTTCTCGATCCCATTGAAAAACATACCATTACAGCCGCAAAACATCACATGAACACCGATTATTCAGGCTACGAAGGATGGGAAGTAACCGGCAAAGTAAAAACGGTTTTACTGCGGGGAAAAGTGGTGATTGATGAAAATACATGTTTAGCGGAGAAAGGATATGGACAGTTTGTAAAACGTAAAAAGGTAAAAGGGTTTATTTAATACATTAAATTAGAGCCATTGTAAAAAAGAAGTCCGAAATTAGAAGCGATGAAACAGGAAGAAATATTATCAACCATTAAAAGTCTTGTAAAGGAAGAAATTCCTGATGCCAAAGTGTATCTTTTTGGTAGCAGGGCAAGGGGTGATTGGCATAACGAAAGCGATTGGGATATTTTAGTTCTTACTAAAAAAAAATATCCAAAAGCTATGAAGTGGAAAATTCATGATAAGCTCTTTCCATTGAGCGTTTCAGTCGGAACTATTTTTCAGTTTATAATGGCCCCCCGGCAAGAGTGGGAAAACCATCCGGGGTATTATACTTTTCAACAAGGTATAAAAGATGAAATGATGGCTTTATGATAAAAAAATCAGAAGAGATAAAATTAAAGCTGCAAAAATCCAAAGCGTTTCTGGATGAAGTGGATTTTTTAATTTAAAACAGATTTTACAATACGGCAATAAACAGGCTTTATTACAGCTGCTTTCATGCAACGTCCGCGTTTTTGTTGTCTAAAAATCTCGCTCCAAAAACACATAGTGGCACCGGAACGCTTCTTCAGAAAGAATTTGTTCAAAAGGGATTATTTGATTTACAAAAAGCTTCTTTATTTTCTAAATTAATGAATGAAAGACATGAAAGCGACTACGGTGATTATTTAATTATAGACGAAAAAGATATAGAAGAGTTCTTAGAGCCGTCTAAACAATACATTCAATATGTGACTACTTTGGTGGATGACTACCTAAACCAATTACCCAGCGATTAAGTAAGAATGTAATGATAGTGGAATAAAATTCAACATCTAAATTCAGGATAACACATGCCACGTATCATCAAATCCGCTCTAATCCAAATGAGCCTCCCCAAAACAGAAGGCAATGGAACTATTGAAGAGATAGTTGAAGCAATGTACCAAAAGCACATTCCGCTTATTGAGGAAGCCGGAAAAAAAGGGGTGCAGATCCTTTGCCTGCAGGAGATCTTTAATACGCCCTATTTCTGCCCAGGGCAGGATAAGAAATGGTATGCTTCGGCAGAGGCCGTTCCGGGACCCACCACCGAAAAATTGGCCGAATATGCCAACCGATACAACATGGTCATCATTGTGCCCGTCTATGAAAAAGAGCAGGCAGGTTTTTTTTACAATACGGCCGCAATTATAGATGCCGATGGCACTTATTTGGGAAAGTATCGAAAGAACCATATACCGCATACTTCGGGTTTTTGGGAAAAGTTTTTCTTTAAACCCGGCAACCTGGGTTACCCGGTGTTTCAAACTAAGTATGCTAAGATCGGGGTGTACATCTGTTACGACAGGCATTTTCCTGATGGAGCAAGAATATTAGGATTGAACGGAGCAGAAATCGTTTACAATCCTTCGGCTACCGTTGCAGGATTAAGTCAATACCTATGGAAGCTGGAGCAACCTGCACATGCCGTAGCCAATGGTTACTTTATGGGCTGCATCAATCGGGTGGGTGAAGAAAAACCCTGGAACCTGGGCAGGTTTTATGGCAGCAGCTATTTTGTTGATCCGCGTGGACAAATCATAGCAGAAGCTTCGGAAGACAAAGACGAGCTGCTGATTGCAGATTTTGATTTAGATATGATAGAAGAGGTTAGAAACACCTGGCAGTTTTTTAGAGACAGGCGGCCGGAGACTTATGGAAAACTGGTGGAACTTTAAATAGATTAGAACACTGATGACACAGATAGAACGGATTAGCAGGATTTTTTATCCATTGAAATCCGTGTCATCCGTGTTCTCAAAAAACATACTATGTCAATCGTCAATAATCGCCTAACAGCCGAACAGTATAAGGAAAATTTCGCCGACATACATCCGCCATTTGAAACGCATGATGCGGCATTGGTAGAGGCAAACAGGTGCCTGTACTGTTACGATGCACCATGCACCAAATTATGCCCAACCAGCATCAACATACCCAAATTCATCAAGCAGATCAGCACCGAAAACATTAAAGGATCTGCACATACAATACTATCATCTAACATATTTGGAGCGGGTTGCGGCAAGGTTTGACCGGTAGAAAAATTATGCGAAGGCGCCTGTGTATTCCACCTGATGGACGAGCCGCCCATCCCCATAGCCAAACTGCAGCGGTATAGCACTGAAAAGGCCATCGAACAAAAATGGAAATTGTTTGAAAGAAAGCCCTTCCCAATTGCTATCGGGAGAAGAAAAGTGGCCATTGTGGGTGCGGGGCCAGCTGGTTTGTCGTGTGCCCATGCATTAAGCAGAGAAGGAATAGACGTAACCATTTTTGAAAAGGAAGCCAAAGGCGGCGGATTGATGACTTATGGTATTGCAGCCTACAAACTGGAAGAGGATTTTGCCGAAAAAGAAGTCGAATACATACTATCAATCGGGGGTATAGAAATAAAATATAACCACGAACTGGGGAAGGACATCAATATAGCGGAATTGACAACACAGTTCGATGCGGTGTACATTGGGATGGGTGTTGGACAAACGCGAACATTGGGCATTGAGGGTGAAGACCTGGAAGGAGTTGTGGATGCGATAGACTTCATTTATAATATCCGAAGTAAGAGTTTTAGCGAAGTGGCTGTTGGAGATAATGTTGCGGTAATTGGTATGGGCATGACTGCGATAGATGCGGCCACCCAGGCCAAACGTTTGGGCGCATCGAGGGTGTATATTGTTTATCGCCGCACGCAACAGGAAATGCCCTGCACACAGCACGAACTGGATATAGCCTTACTGGATGGCTGCGACATCAAATGGCTGGCGGCACCAAAAGAAGTTATTGGTGAAGGGAATTTCGTAACAGGATTAGTGTGCAGTGTAATGGAACTTGGATTGCCCGATTACAGTGGCCGGCGTTCACCGGTTGAAACCAATGACACCTTTACCTTAGCCGTCGATATGGTCATTAAGGCAACTGGTCAAACACCTTTTACACAATTGGTAGAAGCCAGTGGCATTCAACATCATCATGGAAAAATTTTACTGAACGATCAGGGCCAAACGAGCCTGCCTAAAGTATTTGCCGGCGGCGATGCGGTAAATGGCGGCAAAGAAGTGGTTGACGCAGTGCAGGCAGGTAAAGATGGGGCTAAGGGGATACTGGAGTTTTTGGGGGTTGGGTAATAAAAGAGAAATTTCACGCAAAGTGCGCAAAGGAAAGTCACGCAAAGAAAACAAAGAAGAAAAGGATTTAGCAAAAAATAATTATACTTGGGTCGTCTTTGCGTGAAACTCTTTGCGCCCTTTGCGTGAAAACAAACAACATGACTGAAAACGAAATCGCCAAAATAGCAGTAGATATTTGCTTCCGCATACACACGCTATACAGACCGGGAGAATTTTTCACGCAAAGTGCGCAAAGGAAAGCCACGCAAAGAAAACAAAGAAGAAAAAAAGGATTTAGCAGCAATTCAGCGATTAAGAATTTAAAATTCGTTTATGATTTTTGGCAATAGATTATTTGGCCGTCAAAAATCGTTTGCGGCCGTGGGGTGTTGTCATTATTTGTTTGTCTGCTTTGTTACCTCCTTGTTTTTTTAAGA
>JBBRCW010000295.1:0-8758 GCA_038204535.1 Chitinophagales bacterium
AGACGGAAAAATAATCTATACGCAGACCATCAGCGGATGGTTAAACAATTCGAGGGTAATGCTTAAAAATATGCCTCGGTTAGCCCAGGGTATTTATATTTTAAAAGTGTATGTTAATGATGAAATATTTAATATTAAAGTGGTAAAACAATAACGGGTTAAACGTCATGAAATAGTCCCCTCTGGTTCAAGGGCCGAATGTAAATTGCATTCGGCCTTTCTTATTGTTATAATTTAAAAATAAAAGCATATGGATGACACGGATAAGGCTGATTTTTTAACTGTCTGATTTTCGTTGCATGCGAAAACATATCCGGCAAATCGAATTATTTAATCGGGTAGTCACAGATTCTTCCGTTTCGCAGTATGTGAAAATCCATAATATTCTTTCAATCCATGTCATCCGTGTTCTACTGAAATATTTAAGAAGGTAGTCAGGGGTTATACGGCTTCCTGGTTTCGAAAATCCATAATATCCTTTCAATCCATGTCATCCGTGTTCTTTTGAAATATTTAATGGGGCAGTCACGAATTATACAGCTTCATAGTTGCGAAAATCCATCTTATCCTTTCAATCAATGTCATCCGTGTTCTATTTATACTTGTGTAAGCATGCTAGGCTTTGGCAGTGCTCCAGGGCCCTATTATAAATTTTTAAAACCGCTTTAATAAACAGCATTGATTTTTCCGGCTTTATTTTAATACATCGTTTCTGTTTTACTTCTTTACTTTTACAACCGGTATTCCCATAACACGTTTGAAAACCGGCCCTTAATCCTTTAAAAAATGAAAAAATAAAACACCAGGTAAATGCGGCTGCAAAGCCTTTGTTCTAAAAACGTATAATTGCAGATGAAATTTTTTGTTTTCCTCCTCCTGGTTATTCCGGTTTCTGGCAATTCGCAGGATATTAAGTTGAATGAAATTGATGGATTCACCGGCCTGAGAGTTATTGAAACTTCTATCATTAGTTTAAAGGCGGCCTATACAACCGGTTTAGGAATCTATTTCTCGTCTTCCGGCGATCATTACCTGGTAAACATAGTGGGATATGGTGATGGCCTGGGCCCTGTAAAAAAAATAGATAATGTATTTTTTTTAATGGAGGATGGATTGATTTTGACAACGGTTTCCATTGGAGACCAGCCAGCCAACGACGGCGGCTTCACCAAAGTTTTTCAGCACCATTACCTCACCAGGATGAAAGATTTAATTGATCTTAAAAATAAGAAAACAAGGCTCATTCGCATATCATCAGCGGTTGGTAACCGCGATATAACCATTGGCAAAAAAACCGCTAAAGACATTCAAAAGATGGCAGGCATCTTTATAAAAGAGCTAAAGAAATCAGCAGGTAACCCCAACAGGCTATAGTAATCTGTTTGATAGATTATTTGTAATCCCACTGAATATTTAGTGTAAAAGCGTTGAAAGTTTATTAAAGGTTTCGTAAGGCCCTTTAGCGACAAATAGGTTATTTATCCATGCTGGTACCATGCCCCCCGGATCCAATTCAAGAAAATAAGTGATCATCAGCTTGTTGTTGCCATCAAACAAAACATCCCACGTGCTATTAAAATAAGGTATGCGGACTATTCCTTTTTTTGCCGGAATGGCATTGGGAACACCTTTAGCCGTTACATGCAACCTGTTATTCTTGCTGTCAAGGTCCAGTCGCAAATTCAAAGGAATATCGCGGTTGCTCGCCGGCCAGGGAACTTCAGTTTCAGTGTAAGAAAGGGATTCGAATGCATTGATCCTTTTTAGAGTATAACTTTCCTTTGTATTATAGATCCAGTCTTTGTTTGAAGAAGCAGTGGTTAACAGGTAAACCAATTTATCTAAAGTGCCGCTTAAAACTGCCTCTACTTTGATCGATTTAAATTTTGAAGTTTCGTCTTTTGAAGTATATACTTTAATGTTATTACTTTCTTTGGCTAATTCCCATTTAGTTTGAGCGGAAGCCGAGAAAAACGACAGATGGAAAAGCTGTATAAGAACAAAGACGATGGTGATTTTAGCATTCATTTTTAATACAGCCTTTTTACAAAATTACACGATCAATCGGTTTAATAGGTTACCGGTCATCCAAAATATTGCATTTGATATTTGATGCGGAACCTGCAAGGTAACACGCTATCCATCCATCTTGTTTAAAACAATTCGCTTACATTTGTCGCCCATTGAAATAAACTACAATGGATTTAAGATATGACACAGGAGCAAATTAAGGATATGAGGGACCGCGTAGGTGTTCTAAGGAGGTTTCTTTGACGTCGATCATAGACAAGAAAAAATCACCAACGATAAACAGCTTTCCCTTTCGCCGGGTTTTTGGGACGACAATGAACGTGCCACCGGCATTCTAAAAGAAATTAAGGTCAACGAGTATTGGACCAAATTGTACCATTCGGTGGAGGCATCAGTGGATGATTTTGCCGTGCTTTTTGATTTTTGGAAAGCGGGCGAAGCAACCGAAGAAGAAGTGAAAGAAGCCCATCAACAGGCTATAGATGCCATTGAAGAGGCCGAATTTAAAAGTACATTGAATAAGCCTGAAGATGAGCTGTCGGGTATTGTGCAGATCAATAGTGGCGCAGGTGGCACCGAAAGCCAGGATTGGGCCGAAATGCTGCTGCGTATGTATCGCATGTATGGCCAAAAACAAGGCTGGAATGTTACCGAACTCGATTTACAGGAAGGTGACGGCGCAGGTATAAAAAGCGCCACACTGCAGTTTGACGGGCCATTTGCTTATGGCTTTTTAAAAGCTGAAAGCGGTGTTCACCGGTTGGTGCGCATTTCGCCTTTTGATAGTAATGCACGCCGGCATACTTCTTTCGCCAGTGTATATGTTTACCCGCTTATAGATGATACCATTGAGATTGCCGTAAACCCGGCCGATGTAGAATGGGCGTTTTTCAGAAGCGGCGGCTCTGGCGGACAAAACGTTAATAAAGTTGAAACTGCCGTGCGGTTAACCCACAAACCTTCGGGAATTATAGTTGAATGCCAGCAGGCCCGTACACAGGGCGAAAACCGCGAAAAGGCGATGACCATGCTGAAGAGCCGGTTGTACGAAGAAGAAATGCGTAAACGTGAAGAATTAAAGAACGTGGCCAATAGCAGTAAAAAGAAAATAGAGTGGGGAAGCCAGATCAGGAGCTATGTTTTTCATCCTTATAAAATGATCAAAGACCACCGTACAGATTATGAAGTGGGCAATGTTGGCCCGGTAATGGACGGCGAACTGGACGGATTTATAAAAGCATATTTAATGATGCAGAAGGAAGAGGCGGGGCCCCCCCGCTCCCCAAAGGGGGGTTAAAAACGAAGAACCCACCATCCTTAACAATGATTTCTGCAATTAATCTAATGAGCGTGTCCGAAAGTCCCCCTTCGGGGGATTTAGGGGGCTGGCTGTTAAATACTCCAGCAGCAAAACCTTATTATATGCCGGGCAGAAAAAATGATAATTGAGCATGCTGAAGTTGAGCAAAAGCCTTTTAAAAGGATTGGGCATTTGTGATGCGGCCCTTGCCTGGTAAAAAACAAACTGGCTTTGATTGCTCTGGTTAAATTCAACCAAATCACCTATAAGTAATGGTTCAGGTTGGGCACCCAATCTTTTTAGTGAAGTTCCCAGGATAACCTGCTCCATGATATTGGTTGCGTGGTTAAGTTCCGCCTTAATGTCTTCTATTAATTGTTGCTTGTAAGGCAGTAGGGCAGGTATCTCAAACTTACCCATTAGCCGGGCGATATGGTATAGTATAACCGGTGTGCTGATATAATAGGGAGCTATAAACTTAGGATCCGAAACATATTCCCGGTTTTTGATCATTTGGGTAGCAATCTGCAGTGTGGCCGAATCAAACCGGTTAAAAGGCAAATTTTCCTCCAGCAAAAAATAGAGCACGTTGCAATGTACCGCCAGGTCAAAATCTACCCGCATTTTTTTGCCGAGATAGGTGGTATGTGCAGGCAGCTTTTTGTATTTTTTGTATGTATTGGTAATGGTTCTTAACTGGGTGTTCGCCACAGTATCCATCACCCTGTGAAGCTTATAAGTTGAACTGTCAGGTGCATTCATCGCCATTAAGAGCATTACACTGTCATCTACATCTTCGCTGGTGGCTATAAGGTCGCTTAGCTTATGTACAAAAAGCGTATGGGGCATAATTGGTTTGCCATCCTGCCAAAAAAAGTAGGAGGGAAGCCCTTTTTTATTTTTATAATAAGGATATGCCTTTGCGGTTTTATCAATAATACTTTTACAGATCTGCCGGTTGGGTTCGCTTAGCTGCGGCAGCATATTTTGCAGGGCAAAGGCAATGATGCCGGTATAGAAAATATTATTATCGGGCGAATATCGATGGGGGTAACCTGCCCACTTTTTATAGCTGTAAAACATACCTGGGTGAAACCCGAAAGACGCTTCTGACTGATATTGCATTGCTGCAATTTCTTTTACCAGCTGATGAATGAGCAGGGTGTCTTTAGTATAAGCGGCAGCCTTGACATTTGTACTGATGAAAATCAAAACAACGCACCATCTTTTCAGAACTCTTATACTCATATCTATTTTTAAAACTACATTTTAGGAAGCATGTAAGCGTATTTCATCCAGCGAATAATGTTGGGTATTTTTTGCATATCGGTGATCAATGCCTTTCGTGGCTGCTGAAGGCAATCCACCGGTTTACCAATGGTATCCTGCAGCTTTATCATCTGATCAATCGCAACCAATCCCTGCGAAATAATGGCGTGCATGATCACCAAAAACTCGTTTTTTCTGCTTTGCGGATAAGGCAGGTTTCTTACGGATCGATTTGCTTCCACGACTCTTTCAAGATATAGTTTTTTTATTTTCCGGTAATCGGGACAACGGCTCGCCAGGGTAAAAATGCCATCCTGAATGTCTTTGTAAATATCAAAACAATCGTTGTCAAATTGCATGAGCGCGCCAATATTAAACAAGGCCGCATACATTTCGGGTGAAGCGGTTTCGTTCATGGTCTGGTGATAAATGATGACCGAATAGCCGCCTTTTGCCCAGGTGATGGGCTCTATCTCTGCCCGGGTAATCGTCGGGTTGGTTTGTTTAATTGTTTCCAGCTGAATCTCGAAAACGTTACGCGATGCCTGCAGGTAGGCATCTCTAACCGGCACATGGTTCAGAAGATAGGATTGAATTTCCTTTGCTACGTTTGACGAAAAGGTGGTGGCATGATAGCTTTCGGGTGTATAGGTGATCAGGCGAATACTTTCCACATCCAGTTTGTCAATATCAAAAAGGTCGTCGCCAACAGGTGTTAAAATACCAAAAAGCGAGACCCGCCTTCTTTCCTCCTCAGTTAATTTTTTTCCGTAAAGCCTTTTATAACTGGCGCACAGCACCGATGGAATAAAAAGGCCATAGTAGTTCAATATCTTTTTAACTTGTTCAGACGGAAATTTTCCACCGTATTTTTCTTCCAATTCCCTCAAATAAGGCAGGAGAAACCGCTGGTTGAATTTTTTCTGCACTCCGATCTCGTACCGGACTTTGGCAAGTGCCATTAAATAGGTGAATACATTCATGAATCAATTTGAGCCAAAGGCATTTTTACGGAATGCTAAAACTTCAAATATATAAATAAATGGAGCAAGGAATTGAAAGCGGCCATTTAAGCGATGTTCAGCATTTTAATCTCCCAAAGACACACCACTATAGTAGAAAAAAGAAATGCCAAATTGTAAAGTGTGAATTATATTGTCGTCCTACCGTATGATAATTTGCTTTGGCGCCCAGCAGGATCCTTTTGAAATATAATAGAAATATGATAAAACTGATTATTCCCTTTCTCTTCTTCCCTAAATCCGAAAATCCATTTTATCCTTTTCAATCCATGTCATCCATGTTCAATTAATGCTAATAGTCCGCACCTAGGCCCAGGTAAAAGTGACCGCTAAGATCTACTCTTGTTCGTTATCCGGCTTCTTATTAAAAAAATTGACATTTACCTGCCAGCCTTCGTAATTACTTACCAGTTCAATTTCCGCTATAAAACGCCTGTAACGCGGATCGGCAATATCAAGGTATAAAGAACTTACAGCAAATCGCAGGTCTTCCGTTGGTTCTTCCATTCTGCCAGAGAAGCCAACAACGCTTCTGTCAATGATCTGCATCCGGCTCTTGTTCATTAACCTGAAGGTGTTCCTGTAAGCCTTAACAGCCTCCCTATAGTCATCGCCACGATACAACACTCCCTGCCAGCTTGAGGTAGTATCCATTGCCGAACGATAAGTATTAATGGTACAATCACTGGCGCCGGGTAAGGTAACGGCAGATTGGTAGATGTCGTATTCGCCGGCATTTTCAGTAACTGCACCCCTTATATTTTTAAAGTCATACCTGAAATCGCTCACAATTTTTTCGAGCGTTTGGTTAAATTCTGCAGATGGCATCACCGACTTGTAAAACTGGGCATGGCTTAAGCGGCTGGCAAACAGCAGAAACGCACAGGCTATTAATTTTTTCAGCATAAAAAAATGATTTAGGATATTAACGGCAAATTATTGACGATTACTATGTCAACCCAATAATGTGATTATTTAAAATCATTCCCATTTGTTATGCACAATTATTTCATATTAGCATATCGTTAACGGGGTTTTTAAGAAGTGTGTTATGGTGTTTAAGACAATCAGTAATATACAATAGATACCGGAGTCGGAATTAGCGGAAAGGGATAAAAACTGATAAATAACTTTGAAGGCTTGGTTATCTAACCTTCATCGCGCAAAAAACTTACAACTGATAGTCTTCATTGGTTAAATTTGCAACCCAACAAATTATGATATATGAACCACGGATATTTTAATTACCCGATGCCGGCAAACGAAACTGTTTTGCAATATGCACCGGGCAGCCCCGAAAGAGCAGCATTGAAAAAAGTATTGGCCGACCTAAAAAAGAAGCCGGTTGATATACCCATGTACATTGGCGGAAAAGCGGTTAAAACAAATAATAAGGTAGCGCTTCACCCGCCGCACGAAACAGCGCATACGCTGGGGCATTTTAACGGTGGCGAAGAAAAGCACGTTCGCCTGGCAATTGATGCCGCACTGAAGGCCAGAGAAGATTGGGCCAATAGCAGTTGGGAGTCAAGGGCGCATATCTTTTTAAAAGCCGCTGATTTACTGGCGACCAAATACCGTTTTTTAATTAACGGCACTACTATGCTCGGACAAAGCAAAAACGCTTACCAGGCCGAGATTGACAGTGCCTGCGAATTGATAGATTTTCTTCGTTTCAACGTACACTTTTTAAGTGAGATATATAAGCAGCAGCCAATTTCTTCACCCGGTATGCACAACCGCACCGAGTGGCGTGCCCTTGAAGGTTTTGTGTTGGCCATCACCCCTTTTAATTTTACAGCCATTGCCGGCAACCTGCCAAGTAGTGCTGCCATGTGCGGCAATGTGGTGGTTTGGAAGCCCGCTAATACGCAGGTTTTTTCTGCCCAAATGATTATGCGTGTTTTTAAAGAAGCAGGTTTGCCCGATGGCGTTATCAACCTGGTTTATGTGGATGGGCCAACTTTAGGCAATGTATGTTTCAGTCACCCCGATTTTGGCGGTGTACATTTTACGGGCTCAACCGGCGTTTTTAACCTTATGTGGAAGACTATTGGCGAAAACATAGCGGGTTATAAATCGTACCCAAGAATAGTGGGGGAGACGGGCGGAAAGGATTTTGTAATAGCCCACGCCAGCGCCGACGCCGATGTTGTAGCGACGGCACTTTCAAGAGGTGCTTTTGAATTCCAGGGACAGAAATGTTCGGCCGCTTCCAGGGCTTATATTCCATCTAATTTAGCCGAAGCAATAAAACGCAAACTGGTTGACCAGGTGCAAAGCATGAAAATGGGCACCGTAGAAGATTTTGGAAATTTTATAAATGCAGTGATCGACGAAAAAAGTTTTGATAAGATAAAAGGGTATATAGACGATGCCCGCAAAAGCAGGAAGGCAAGTATATTGGTAGGTGGCACTTGCGATAAGACGGAAGGATATTTTATTGAACCCACGGTTATTGAAGCCAAAGACCCGAAATACGTAACCATGTGCGAAGAGATCTTTGGCCCGGTATTGACAATTTACACTTATGATGCCGACCGTTTTGTGGAAACATTGGAACTGCTGGATAAGACCTCGCCTTATGCATTAACCGGTGCTGTGATAGCACAAGACAGAAGCGCCGTAGACCTGGCGATTGTAAAACTTAGAAATGCAGCCGGTAATTTTTATATAAACGACAAACCAACCGGCGCGGTGGTAGGGCAGCAGCCTTTTGGTGGCGCCAGGGCCAGCGGAACCAACGATAAGGCCGGCAGTATGATTAATCTATACAGATGGTTAAGCGCAAGAACCATTAAGGAAACGTTCGACCCGGCGGTGGATTATACCTACCCGTTTTTGCAACCAGGGGAGTAAGAGTCTTGCCACAAAGGCGCTAAGACGCAAAGAAACACGAAGGTATTTTTTGGATCTCCGCCATTCCGCGGGGCAGGCACAGAGGCAGAGCGGCACGGAGTAGCACAGCGTTTAGGTCACGAACGCACTAATTAAAAATGACTATCCGCAATTTGGTTCAGAAGTTTTGGATCCCAGTTTTACCGCCGTTTCCGTCGGTCGTTGCGTCCGCATTTATACGTTCTGTAATTTTATTCAGCCATTTTCAATCATTGTCTAATATTCAACATTGATTGCA
>JBBRCW010000296.1:0-8737 GCA_038204535.1 Chitinophagales bacterium
GGTAAAAAGTTGTTTTAAGCCGGTTACATACCTGCCCAATGTCTCAAAACATTTAGTAAAGCCTGCTGGTATAGACTCTGCCAGGGTGTATTTTTTTACGGTTGTTCCAAATAATTCTTCAGGTGCTCTGGGTCCAAAACCAATCTGGCTTTTATCGGAAAGCTTCACCACAACGCTTACCGTGTCTTTTCCTCTTAAAACTGTAAGGTCTGCGCTTTTATTTGGATAGTTTTTCTTTAGCCGGTTTAGCTCGTGAAAAAAGTAGGTGGGTATGCCATTAAAAGCTATAATCTGATCTTCCTTTTCGAGTTTGTTTTTCTGAAAGTTGGCAGTTGACAAAACCGTGTCGACAATATTGGGCACCCTTGGGTACACAAAACCTTCAAGTTTATTTTTATTAAGTTCTTTTATAAAAGTTTCGGGAACAGGTATGTTTATTTCGGCGCCGTTGCGTTGCACCTGTATTTGTTTGGCTTCGCCCAAAACAATTTCGGGCGCAATGGTGGCGAATGCCTCTACCGGTTTTCCATCAATAGAAACAATTTTATCGCCGTCTTTTATGCCAATTTGTTGCGCCAGGCTATCGGCGTAAACACCATATTGTATATTTTTTGCCGGAAGATACTCTTCGCCCCAAACGTACATGATCATCATAAACAAAACGATGGCCAATACAATGTTTACCACAACACCGCCTACCATTATTATAAGACGCTGCCAGGCAGGTTTACTTCTGAATTCGTACGGCTGAGGCGGTTGTTTCATTTGTTCTTTGTCCATGCTCTCATCTACCATGCCGCTAATTTTTACATAGCCGCCAAAGGGTACCCAACCTATACCGTACTCGGTATCGCCCTTTTTTGTTTTCCATAAACTGAAGTAAGGATTAAAGAAGAGGTAAAATTTTTCAACTCTGCATTTAAACCATTTTGCGGGAAAAAAATGTCCCATTTCGTGAAGCACTACCAATATTGAAAAGGATAAAATAAATTGGCCGGTTTTAACTGCTACGCTGGTCCAGTCGATTGCTAATAATGTCATATAAGACCCTGACCCCAAATGGGGAATTTTGATTTGCCCCATTTCGATTTATCGAAGCAGGAATTTAAAAAATATTTCAATTGTATTATCAAATGTTTACTCAACATTTTTTTTTAACTCCCTTTTCATGGCCCGGGCTTTTACTCAAACTTCCCTTTATGGCAGGGGTTTTTTTCTGCGCCTTTCTACATTTGAATTAACGAAGCCGCGAAATTACGGGCTTCGCCATCTGTTTCAAAATACTCATCCAATGTAGGTTTCTGTATGAAAGGAACTTTTGCCATAGTTTGTTCAACAACCTCGGTCATGTCTAAAAAACCAATCCTGTTTCGTAAAAAAGCATAAACAGCAATTTCGTTTGCAGCATTCAGAATGCAGGCCATATTACCGCCCATACTTAAGGCGTCCATTGCCAGTCCCAGGTTTCTAAAGGTCTTAATATCGGGCTCTTCGAAATTTAAGGTTGCAGTATTTCTAAAATTAAGCCGGGGAAAATTATTGGCTAATCTTTGGGGAAAGGTCAGGGCGTATTGAATTGGCAGCTTCATATCGGGTAAACCCATTTGGGCTTTAATGCTTCCATCTTCAAATTGCACCATGCTGTGTATAATACTTTGCGGATGAACAACCACCTGAATTTGGTCTGGTTTTAGATTAAATAGCCATTTCGCCTCTATCATTTCAAGCCCCTTGTTCATAAGAGTAGCGCTATCTATCGTAATTTTTGCGCCCATGGTCCAATTAGGGTGCTGCAGCGCATGATCCCTTTTTACATTCACCAAAAAATTTGGTTTTTTACCTCTGAAAGGTCCTCCGCTTGCAGTAAGAATGATCTTTTCTATTTTGTTGCGTGTTTCGCCAACCAAACACTGAAATATGGCAGAATGCTCACTGTCTACAGGTATAATAGGCACTCTTTTCTCCAGCGCCTTCTGCATAACAATATCGCCCGCTACCACCAGCGTTTCTTTATTAGCCAATGCAACGGGTTTGCCATTGTCTAATGCCTGCATGGTTGGTTTTAGGCCTGCATATCCAACTATGGCTGCCAGCATCAGGTCATAAATATTCATGGCAGCAACTTCTTCAAGAGCCTTTTCGCCTGTAAAAACTTTTACTCCCGTTTTGCTGAGGGCTTCTTTTACCTTTGTATATTTCTTTTCATCGCCAATAACTACAATGTTTGGATTAAACTTTAACGCTTGCTCAATCAATAAAGTGTCGTTGGTTTGTGCCGTCAAAACCTCTACCGAAAATTTTTCTTCGTTGGCTTCAATTACCTCCAGTGCTTGCGTACCGATAGAACCGGTTGATCCAAAAATTGCAATTCTTTTTTTTGACATAATATAAAAATATCAAGGGCGGTAAAGATATAGGAATATTAATTTGTAATTTTTGTAGCTAATGTAAAGCCTTACCTATTAAACTGAAATCCTATATTACTGCTTATTCCTTATAGTATTGTTGTTTTATTGATTTGTTAAAGCGCCGGGGCATTAGCCATTGCGCTGCTAGTCTAATAACCGCATATAAACGACAGATGCTGTGACCAATATTATTTTGCTTTATCTATAAATCGTTGCAGGTGGTCAGCCAATATCCGGTCGTTGCTTAAACGGGCTACCTTGTTCTGCCCCCCCAGTTTTCCAACACTTTTCATATAATCTATAAATCCATTCTTCTTTATGGGGTTTATCTTCAGGCACTCCAGAATATTTCCCCTTATTAAATCATCGTAATACACATTCTTTTTGCAAAGTTCTGTATCAACTTTCTGAGCAAAGTCCAGCATATCAGCAGGTAAATTTTCAAACTCAACCAGCCACTCGTGGTAACTTTTGCCTTTATCCTGTGCAATAAAGGGCGCCACGGTAAATTCTATAATATGTATATTCTCTTTTTTTGCCACAGCCAGTAAAGCTGCTTCAACCTCTTCACCAATAACGTGCTCGCCAAAAGCCGAAATAAAATGTTTGGTTCTACCGGTCACCAATAATTTAAATGGTTTAACGCTAATGAATTTTACGGTATCGCCGGTGTTGTAAGCCCACAAACCCGCGTTGCTGCTAATAATCAATGCATAGTTTTCATCTTTTTTTACCTCGCTTAAACTAAGGCGCGTTGGATCTTCCTTGAATATTTCGTTGGCCGGTACAAACTCAAAAAAGATACCAGAATTAGTATTGAGCAAAAGGCCCGGTTCTGAATAATTATCCTGAAAGCCGAAAAAACCTTCCGACGCCGGAAACAATTCAATACAATCTATAGGTTTGCCTATGCTATTAATTAGTTTGGCTTTGTAGGGTTCAAAATTTACTCCTCCCTGCACCATTACAGAAAATTCGGGAAAAATATCTTTTATTTTTTTTCCGGTCCTTTCATTCAGGCGGTCAAAATACATTTGCATCCACGGGGGAATGCCGCTAATGAGCGTCATTTTTTGATCAATCGTTTCCTCTACGATCTTATCAAGTTTTGCTTCCCACTCTTCAATACAATTTGTTTCATAGGAGGGAAGCTGATTGGTGCGTAAATATTGGGGTACATGATGATTAACGATACCGCTTAACCTGCCGGTCGGAATATCGCCTACCCGGTCTAGAACAGGTGAACCGCTTAAAAAAATCATTTTGCCATTGGCGAATGCATAATTACCGCTTACCGCCATGTAACAAAGCAGCGCATTGCGTGCCGTATTTATATGGTTTGGAATGGATGCTTTTGTTATGGGTATGTACTTTACCCCGCTGGTTGTACCGCTTGTTTTTGCAAAGTAGATAGGCTTACCTTTCCACAAAACATTTATTTTTCCTTTTTTAATCTCGTCTATATAAGGAATAAAACTTTCGTAGTCGCGAATGGGTACGTACTTTTTATAGTCGTCGTAATTTTGGATACTATCAAATTGATACTCTTTGCCAAACTGGGTATTACGGCCGATTTTTATTAGGGTTTTTAAAATATCCGTCTGGTCTTGTTCAGCTGTTTCCATTCCTTTTTTTACCTGGTTATATATGTAGGTAGCAAAAGGTTTGGCAAGTAATGATTTAAGATTCATATTATTTAAATATCCTTATTTAATAACTGGCAAATATAAAAAGCCTGTAGCACAAAGCGGTTTTTTACTCAAATTGTTGAAAAACATAAATATTTTTAAAAAATATCGTTGAATTTGAAAGTTTTATTGACCCGTTTATTCATAAAAGTCTTACCTTTGCCCACCTAATTTTGGAATAGTTATGTTTGCAGTAGTTAAAATCGCAGGACAACAATTTAAAGTAGAAGCTGGACAAAGCTTGTACGTACCTCACCTGCAAGGTAAATCCGGAGATAAAGTTCAGTTCAGTGATGTGCTGTTTACAGATAACGACGGAAAAGTTTCTTCTGGTGAAGGTGCGAAAGCAACAGTAACCGCAGAGATCTTAAGCGATCTTGTTAAAGGCGATAAAGTAATCGCATTTAAAATGAAAAGAAGAAAAGGTTTCCGTAAAAAGCACGGTCATAGAACACACTATACCCGTATTAAAATTGAAAGCATCGCATAAATTTATTGATGTTTGATTTTTGAATTTTTTGTTCTTCTCTTCAGAAGTCAGTTTGTTCACAATTTCAAAATCATTAAATCTTAAAATCTTAAAACAAATTTTATGGCTCACAAAAAAGGTGAAGGCTCCGTAAAGAACGGAAGAGACTCACAAAGTAAACGCTTGGGTGTAAAAATATTTGGCGGACAATCAGCCATATCAGGCAACATCATTTTGCGTCAGCGTGGTACAGTTTATCATCCAGGCAAAAATGTTGGACTAGGCAAGGATTTTACTTTGTTCGCATTAACAGATGGTTTGGTCGAATTTAAAAAAGGAAGGAACGACAGAACCACTGTTTCGGTGGTGACTGACGAAGCGACAGCATAAGTTTTTTTTGTCAGTTATAAATAAATTTTTAATTTTAATGATTATTTACTAACCATTAAATTTAAGAACATGGCAACTGCAAAAAAAGCGGCTCCTAAAAAAGCTGCTGCGCCTAAGAAAGCCGCCGCTCCTAAAAAGGCTGCTGCTCCAAAAAAAGCCGCCGCTCCTAAAAAAGCTGCTGCACCTAAAAAAGCGGCGGCACCTAAGAAGGCTGCTGCTTCAAAAAAAGTCGCCGCACCTAAGAAGGCTGCTTCTCCCAAGAAAGCCGCCGCTCCTAAAAAAGCTGCTTCTCCCAAGAAAGCTGCTGCTCCCAAAAAAGCCGCCGCTCCAAAGAAAGCCGCTGCACCTAAAAAGGCTGCTGCAAAAAAGAAGTAAGCAAAGCTTAAATACTATTTTAAAGTCTCTAAATATAGAGACTTTTTTTATGGATTTAATTTCGCATAACGGGTTATTATCATTGATGCGTTCACATATTACTATGCGATATTAGTCCTTGGGAATAAAAAGGCATATCTTGTGAAACGCGCTGCAGCAGAAGGTTTCATTGTTTGGCAGCATATAATTTGGCTAATGTATACGGTCTCCTCTTACTGCTATTTCATTCATTATTCCCGCTTCATATTCAAGCCATTCTTTCCAACGCGCTCTTACTTTTTCTTTATCTATATAAGTTTCCGCTAACTCTATAAAAAGGGCATAATGTCCAGCCTCGCTTTCCATAAACCGCCTGTAAAATTTTGAAAGATATTCGTCGTCCAAACCTTCACTTAATCTTTTAAACCTTTCACAGCTTCTGGCTTCAATTAATGCAAAAATTAACAGCCTGTCTAACAACCTTTCTTCATCGTTACCACCTTTTTTCTGAAACTCCATCAGCTTATTTACATATTCATCTTTTCGTTGCTTGCCCAGCGAAAGCTTTCTTTTATTAAGTTCTCCCAATACCAGTCTAAAGTGACCCCACTCTTCGGTAACTATCGGTGAAAGTTCATTTACCAGTTTTTCTTTTTCGGAGTAACGCTGTATTAATGATATGCAACTGGTAGCTGCCTTCTGTTCGCAATACGCATGATCTGTTAAGATTTCCTGTAAAGAAATCTCAGCAAGGTTTACCCAACGCGGGTCTGTGGGCAGTTGCAAACCAAGTATGTTCTTTTGATATTCGTCCATGTATTGCTCGAAATGAAGTGTTTAATCTTTTTGTTTACATCCCTTATAATAACGAAAAACTTAAAAATGATCCGCTTTAAACCTGGTCGAAAAATTATACTTCCAGGTTTTTATAACTATACCGTTCTACTTTGCTCACGTAAAAGCAATAAGGCATGGCTGCAAATATCTGCAAAGAACCCTTAGTTTTGAAAATTATGTATAACGATGATTTTTTGCTGAAAAAACTACAGGAAAGAATTAGCCACAATGCGTTCAGGACCCTTAAGTTGCCTCACAATAAAATTGATTTTTGTTCTAACGATTATCTTGGGATTGTACATAACAGGCTTATTGGTTCCTTCAATAAAAATGACAGGCATGGATCAACCGGTTCGCGGCTGTTGTCTGGAAATTATACATTAATAGAAGAGGTAGAAAAAGAACTGGCTATTTTTCATGATTGTGAAGCGGCTTTGATCTTTAACTCTGGGTACGATGCCAATATCGGGCTGTTGCCATGTGTAGCGCAAAGAGGCGATACGATTATATATGATCAATTGGTTCACGCATCCATTCGCGATGGTATCCGCCTTTCTTTTGCACAGTCATTTTCGTTTTTGCATAATGATGCGGGTGACCTGGAGAAGAAATTGCAGAACGCCGTCGGAAATATTTTTGTTATTAC
This sequence comes from Chitinophagales bacterium, assembly GCA_038204535.1. GTDB lineage: Bacteria > Bacteroidota > Bacteroidia > Chitinophagales > Chitinophagaceae > Segetibacter. The sequence continues at coordinate 6,793 of JBBRCW010000296.1, forward strand.
TGAAAGCGTTTTTAGCATGGATGGCGATACCTGCGAACTGGCTCTAATAATAAACCAGTGTAAACAATTCAATGCGCATCTGATTATAGACGAAGCCCATGGTATTGGTATCATTGGTAATAATGGGGAGGGGCTGGCCCAGTCTGAACAGCTTCACCATGAATGTTTTGCACGGGTATATACTTTTGGTAAAGCCTGCGGTTGCCATGGGGCGGTCATTACAGGGTCTCAGCGATTAAAGGACTACCTGGTAAACTTTGCACGCAGTTTTATTTTTTCGACTGCCTTGCCCGATGTTGCCATAAGGTCCATTCAAAAAAGCTACGCCCTGTTTCCATCCATGAAAAAAGAACGAACACAATTAAATACTCTGGTTCAGGTATTTAGCCATGGGCCTTTTTCAAGTACATCTTTTCCATCGGTTACACCCATTCAACCGGTTATAATTCCAGGTAATGAAGCGGTTAAAAAAGCCGCCGCCATTCTACAGCAGAACAACTTTGACATTCGTCCGGTGCTATATCCTTCTGTACCAAATGGGAAAGAAAGATTGCGAATTGTATTGCATGCATTCAACACCATTGAGCAGGTAAAAAAAGTATGCGAATTGCTCGGCTGATGTTTTAAGACTTCCTTTAATTTATCTGTGCAAAAAAATATACTTTTAGGCACTAATCGTTAATTATGAAAGTGTTGACTTTTTCAATAAGTGCATTGGTTACAGTGGCGCTGGTTTTTTTTCTAAATATACAGTTACCTGTTGGCGAAAGTAAAACACCCCGGCTGGGAGAATTCCTAAGCCCGCAACATGGATGCTGGCAAAATGCTGAACCATTTAATAAAAATTTTAATGCTTCGCTGCAGTATCCGGGTTTAAAAGGAAATGTGCAGGTTTACTTCGACGAGCGTTTGGTGCCCCATGTTTATGCGGATGATGAAAGTGATGCCTACTTTGTGCAGGGATACCTACATGCAAAATTCAGGCTTTGGCAAATGGAATTTCAAACGCATGCAGCAGCGGGACGTTTAAGTGAGATATTGGGTAAACGAAGCGGTGGAAGAGACTTCTTAACGATCGATAAATTTTTCAGACGGTCAGGAATGGTGTATGGTGCGGAAAAATCGCTGGTGGAAATGGAAAATAATCCAACCGCAAAAAAAGAAACAGATGCCTACACTGCAGGAGTGAACGCCTATATAACCGCTTTGCCTTACAACCAGCGCCCGCTTGAGTACAAAGTTCTTGACTATTCGCCCGAGCCATGGACCAATCTGAAGACCGCGTTATTTATGAAATATATGGCCTGGGAACTTGCAGGTAAAGGTGATAATGACTTTGAAATGACCAATGCTAAAAATGTCTTTTCTTCTGCAGACATTGAAAAATTGTATCCTGTTTACCAGGAGACGGCTGACCCCATCATACCCAGGGAAACCATTTTTGAAAACTCGTCTATTAATGTTTCAGTACCCGAAAAAGCAGACTCTATCTACTTTAATTCAAAGGATTCAATTGAACCTGTTATAAATATTAAACCAGATAAAGACAACGGCAGTAACAACTGGGCCGTAAGCGGTTTAAAGACACGAACCGGTTCTCCCATTCTTTGCAATGATCCCCACCTGGGGCTAAATATGCCATCGCTTTGGTACGAAATGCAAATAAGTACGCCGGTCAGTAATTGTTATGGCGCCAGTTTTCCAGGTGCTCCTTCCATTATTATTGGCTTTAACGATAGTTGCGCCTGGGGAGTTACCAATGCCGGCCGCGACGTTAAAGATTACTATGAGATCAGGTTTAAAGATTCAACCCAAACAGAATACTGGTACAATGACAATTGGGTAAATACAACCTTTAGATACGATACCATAAAGATAAAAAGCGAACCGACATTTATTGATAGAATAGCAATGACCGTTTTTGGGCCTGTTATTTACGACAAGA
>JBBRCW010000297.1:0-8734 GCA_038204535.1 Chitinophagales bacterium
AAAGAATAGTGAATAGTGAATAGTGAGTGGTTGAGAAGTGGTCAGGGAATGATGAACAGGGAATTGTGAGTAGTGAAATGTGAGTGGTGAAATGTGAGTGGTGAGTGATGAAGCCCCGGCCCTAAAGGGAGATGAGAGAACAATTAATAGTGAACAAGTGAATAGTGAATGGTGAATAGTGAGTTGTGAGTAACGAAAAGTGAATAACGAATTGTGAATAACGAATTGTGAGTGAATAATGAACAATGAAAAGTGAACAATTACCCCCAATACCGCATGGCTATTTTTACTTTCACGCAAAGGCGCAAAGAAAATACAACGCAAAGAAGTATCAAGTGAATTAGTGGTGGTAATGCACCAAATAATTGTTTGTGCATAATTTGCCAGGTGAACACTTTCAATCGTTGAGTAGCAGCTTGAAAATAGTTTGCGGATAAATCAAAATTCCTCATCCAAAATTCCCAACAATCAATTCTCCATTTACATCCAAAAACCAATAATAAACCCAATCAAAAGATCACCAGATCACCCGATCACTGATCCTTTCTCTTTAATCATTCTTCATTTTTTTCGCGACCACTATCATGCGGGGCGATTTACGGATGTCGTAATGACCTAAATGGTAATCGCCGAATACTTCCTGAATTTGCATGCCCTGGTAGGCAAACATGTCAGTTAAATCGCCAAGGCTGAATTTGGCCACTTTTTCAGTAAAAAGATGTTTCAAAGTCACTCCTTTTTCTTCCACTTGTATTTGCTTAAAAAAGTGTTCGTCATCGTGCCACTTACTTATGTGGAACCGTATATCGACCACCTCTTTATTATGAGATTTTTCAAGATGGTCTTCGGCATAATGAACATTCAGGTAATCCATTATAAAAAGGCCGTGCAATTTTATGGATTGGGCAATCGTCCTTATGGCATTGTCGTGTTCGCGCTGCGTTCTAAAATAGCCAAAACTGGTAAACAAGTTAAAGGCGAAATCAAAATAATTGATCCAAAAGGGCAGCCGCATGTCGTGCTGAAAAAACTGCAGGTGTTCATCCTCCGCTTTTTTGGCTTCGGTTATGGCCTCTATGCTCATGTCTATACCTGATACATTAAAACCCATATCTGCCAGCGCCTTGCTGTGTCGGCCCCTTCCGCAGGCAACGTCTAGCATCTGGCATTCCGGTGCTGGTTTTAGATGATCGATTATCGTCTTAATAAAAGACAAGGCTTCGTTATCGTTTCTGTTGTCATACAACAGGTAATAATAAGGCGAGTTAAACCATTCTACAAACCAGGTTCTGTCGGGCATAAAGCATTTTACTTAGTTTGTAAAGGTAAGGAAGCAGGCGTTTAGTAAAGGTATTGGTCATGGTTTTATAGGACCATCATTTTAAACCTAAAAAGAAGTGGGTTAATAATTTTACGGTAAATCAATTAATTGAAAACTGATTTTCAGGTTTTGGAGGGCTTCTTCTAATCTGTCATAATGTGTATCGGTAATAAACACCTGGCCATTGTTTTGCGTGCAGACCTGTTGTAAAAGGTTATCTATACGGCCGGAGTCCAGTTTTTCAAATACATCATCCAGTAAAAGAATAGGAGCAAAGCCTTTAGCGGTTTTTAGGGTATCGAACTCAGCCAGTTTCAGGGCAAATAACATGCTTTTGCGTTGGCCCTGGCTGGCAATATTTTTAAAGGGTTCACCGTTCAGGCTTATTTCCAAATCGTCTTTATGTATGCCGATGGTAGTACGCTGTAACAAAATATCCTTTTGTTTAAAGATCGACAACATCTTTGCAAAACCATCTTCCTGCAACGGACTGTAATAGGAAATGTTTGTGGTTTCTGTGCTTCCGGCAATGCTGGCATAACGCTGCTGTACCTTTGGCAGAAAGTGCTGCAGAAAATTTTTTCGCCTTTCAAAGATCAGTTGCCCGGGTTTTACCAATTGTGCGTTCAGCACCTCCAACAATGCTTCATCTGTATATCCCCGCTCGCCGGCCGATTTTAACAGGCTGTTACGCTGCATCAGAATTTTGTTATAGTTAATCAGCCATTGCAAATATTCGGGGTCTAGCTGGCAAAGCAGGGTGTCAATAAATTTGCGCCTTGTTTCGCTGGAGCCGGTAATTAATTCCACATCGTCGGGTGCGATTATTACTGCCGGAAACTGACCAATGTGCAGACTGAATTTTTTGTAATCCTCGCCATTACGCTGCAATTCCTTTTTGTTGTTTTCACGTATAATGCATACAATTTTCTCCGATATTTCCTGTTTTAGAAAATTAGCTTCTACCCGCATTCCTTTCAAACCCTTGTGTACATTGGCGCCGTCGGTCTTGCTAAAATAACTCTTGCTAAAACAGGCCAGGTAAATGGCATCAAGCAGATTAGTCTTTCCTTTACCGTTATTGCCACAAATACCCACTATTTTTTGAGTGAAGACAAATTGCCTGTTTTCGTAGTTTTTAAACTGAAAAAGTGATATGTTTTGCAAATAAAGCATCGGGCGCAAGTTAGGAGATAGTCGTTAGTCAGTAGATATTAGAAGATAGTAATTATCCGCCAGCAGATAGTCGAGAGTCATTCGCCATTGAGTTTTAAGAGTAAGCAGATAATTATTACCCGGTAAGCACCAGAAGATAAATCAATACCAATATCCATTATCCCAAATCCCCCAATCACCAAATCCCAAAATCTCCAAATCAGCCAATCCCCAAATCCCCAAGTCAGCCAATCACCCAATCACAAAATACCCGATCACCCAATCACCCGATCACCAAATCACCCGATCACCCAATCACCCAATCACCAAATCACCCGATCACCCAATCACAAAATACCCAATCACCAAATCACCCGATCACCCAATCACCCAATCACCTAATCACCTAATCACCAAATCACCCGATCACCCAATCACCCGATCACCAAATCACCCGATCACTCAATCACCAAATCACCCAATCACCCGATCACCCAATCACCCAATCACCCAATCACCCAATCACCCAATCACCCAATCACCCAATCACCCGATCACCCAATCACCCAATCACCCGATCGCCCAATCACCAAATCACCCGATCACCAAATCACCCAATCACCAAATCACCCAATCGTCATCGGAAATCCCAAATTGCGCTGTTTGTTTTTATTCCTAATCGCTTATATTTGCGGCTCAAAAAATTCGACACTGTGCCAACAAAATTCTCCAAAGAAACTTATCTGTACTGGTACGAGCTTATGCAGCTTATTCGCCAGTTTGAATTAAAAGCGGAAGAGAAATACAAAATGGCCGGAAAGATCAGGGGCTTTTTTCATGCCTATATAGGTCAGGAAGCACTTGCCGCCGGTTGTATGACCGCCACCAAACAGGACGATATTTATATAACCGCTTATCGCGACCATGCCTTTGCCCTGGCTAAAGGAATTAGCGCCGATGCCTGTATGGCTGAGCTATATGGTAAGGCTACCGGCTGCAGTAAGGGAAAGGGCGGCAGTATGCACTTTTTTGGTGTAAAAGAAAGGTTTTTTGGTGGCCACGGAATTGTTGGCGCTCAAATAGGTACTGGCGCCGGGCTGGCTTTTGCGGAACAGTATAAAGGAACCGACAATGTATGTTTATGCTTTTTTGGCGATGGCGCTTCACGCCAGGGCATTTTGCACGAAACATTTAATATTGCCATGACATGGAAACTGCCGGTTATTTTTATCTGCGAGAACAACCAATATGCCATGGGTACTTCGGTTGAACGAACCAGTAATGTGGTGGATATTTATAAATTGGCGGATGCCTACGATATGCCGGGAGATAAAGTGGACGGAATGAATCCCGAAGCTGTTCATGAAGCCGTGGATCGTGCGGTAAAAAGAGCCCGTGAAAAAGGCGGCCCCACTTTGCTGGAGATGAAAACCTATCGATACAAAGGGCACTCCATCAGCGATCCGCAAAAATACCGCACCAAGGAAGAGTTGGATGAATATAAAGTGAAGGATCCGATAACCTTTGTTGCCAAAAATATTCTTGAAAATAAGTTCGCCACCCAGCAAGATCTGGATGCAATTGACAAACGCATTGAAGACGTAGTTGAACAAAGCGTAAAATTTGCAGAAGAAAGTCCGTGGCCAGATGATGATGAATTGCTGAAAGACGTATATGTTGATCAAAATTATCCGTTCATAACCGACTAAATAGTCAAAAAAGGTTTTAACCTTTCAATAAAAAACAATATAAAAAGTAAAAATGTCTGAAAAGAAAGTACAGGAAGTAGTGATAGAGCAAGACCCGCTGGAAAGAGCAAAAGGTTTTTTTGAAAAATACAGGAAGCCGATTATTGGAGCTTCGGCGGCGATCATAATTCTTGTAGGAGGTTGGTTTGGATACAAGAAATTTATTCAGGAACCGGCTGAAGTGAATGCTGCCGCCGCCATATACAAAGCGGAAGATTATTTTAAGAGGGATAGCCTGAACCTGGCCCTGAATGGTGACGGTGTAAATAAGGGTTTTTTATATATAATTAATAATTATGGCGGAACCAAATCTGCCAATCTGGCCCGTTTTTATGCCGGTAACATCTTTTTAAAAAATGGCGACTATAACAACGCTATAAAGTATTTGAAAGATTTTAGCACCGATTCAAAGCAAATTCAAATGATAGCCTTCGGACGATTAGGAGATGCATACAGCGAAATGAAAAAGAATGACGAAGCGGTTGATTTTTACAAAAAAGCAGGTCGCAATTTTCCGGAAGACGATTATAATTCTTCAGAATTTTTATTCAGGGCCGGATACCTGTTAGAAAGCCTGGGTAAAAATGACAATGCGCTGGAAGTGTACAAAGAGATCAAACAAAAATATCCACGTACCGAAAAAGGCTTTTCGATTGATAAATACATTTACAGGGTAAGTATTCCAAAGAATGACTTTAGCGTAAAATAATATGGCTACGAAAGGAAACACAAACGTTAACAAAGGCATCCCCCAATTAAAGGATGCCTTTGTAGTTATAGTAAAAACCGAATGGAACGCCCATATAATCGACAAACTGGAAGCCGGGTGTAAAAAGGTTTTAAAAGCCAATGGAGTAAAGTGTAAAACATTGGTTGTGCCGGGCGCTTTCGAAGTGCCGTATGCCATTAAAACGCATTACGCTTATACCACAAAGCAACCAGCCGACGCATTTATCGCTTTGGGTACCATCATCAGGGGCGACACGCCTCATTTTGATTATGTGTGCAAAGGAATTACCGATGGCATCATGCAATTAAATCTTCAATTGGATGTACCGGTCATTTTTGGGGTACTTACGGTAGAAAACGAACAACAGGCATTGGAACGAACAGGTGGTGTGCATGGGCATAAAGGTGAGGAAGCCGCCATAACCGCTATAAAGATGATCGACCTAAAAAATAAATTGACATAAGAACAAGGGGCACTTTTATCATTTAAGGTAGTAGAGGCAATTCTTCAGTTTTCCTGGTTTCTACCTTGATGGTTTTGGGCATAATTAGGTTCTATGCAAAGGGTTTTGCCGACTTCATTGCCCCGGTTAATATAGTCGCGCTGTCTGCCTTTTATTATTGAAGTCTGAACTATCTTCAATCCGCAATGTTCCACTTTTAAGTAAAATTTTTAAGAAAGGTTAATAATCGCTTTTGTATGGATGTTCAGATATTTATTCCGTGTTTTATGGATCAGTTGTACCCCGAAACGGCGTTCAACATGGTAAAGGTATTGCGTAAAGCGGGATGTAATGTTAAGTACAATGCAAACCAAACCTGTTGCGGCCAGCCGGCTTTCAATGCAGGTTTCTGGGACGAAGCCAAGGTGGTTTGTAATAAATTTTTGAACGATTTTGAGGGAACAGATTTTATAGTTTCGCCCAGTGCCAGTTGTGCCGGCTTTGTCAGAAACTATTATCCCAAGCTTTTCGATAATTCAAGCGTGCATAATACGGTCTTGAAACTGGGCGACCGTATGTTTGAGTTCTCTGAGTTTATGGTAAAAGTATTAGGCGTGACTGATGTGGGAGCAAGGCTGGAAGGACTGGCCACTTATCACGACAGTTGTGCGGGGTTGCGCGAATGTAAAATAAAGCAGGAGCCCCGGCAGTTACTTGAAAAGGTGGCAGGGTTAGAAATAGCCGAAATGGCTGATGTAGAAACCTGCTGCGGATTTGGGGGCACATTCGCTGTAAAGTTTGAGCCGATCAGTATTGCCATGGCCGATCAGAAAGTAAACAACGCATTAGCGGTTGGCGCAAAATACCTCATTAGTACCGATATAAGCTGCCTGATGCACCTGGATGGATTTATTAAAAACAAAGGCCACAACCTGCAATGCCTGCACATTGCTGATGTGCTGGCAAATGGATGGTGAGGGGGAGTGAGTGGTGAGTTGTGAGTAGTGAGTGGTGAGTAGTGAGTGGTGAGTTGTGAGCAAATTCAACTATGCTTCTCCGTGTTTCCTATCAAACCTTCGCGTTTCTTTGCGTCTTTCCGTCTTAGCGGCAAAAAATAGAGAAAAGTCAATTATGAATTATGAATGTCATATATACAAAATCACCCGATCACCCAATCACCAGATCACCCAATCACCCAATCACCCGATCACCAAATCACAAAATCACCAAATATTATGGCTCACTGGCTTATTAAATCAGAACCTTCAAAATATAGCTTCGACCAGTTGCTGGCAGACAAAACAACCATTTGGGATGGCATCAGAAATTATGCTGCCCGTAACAATCTGAGGGATATGAAAAAAGGCGAGGAAGTTTTCTTTTATCACAGCAACGAAGGAATGGAGATTGTAGGTATCGCAAAGGTTGTAAAAGAAGCCTACCAGGATCCCACCACTGAAGATAAAAATTGGCTATCTGTAGATTTTAAGCCTGTGAAAAAGTTTAAAAAACCAGTAACACTCGCCACGGTAAAGGCCGATAAAAGACTTGCGACTATCGAACTGGTGCGTTTAAGCAGGTTGTCTGTGTCAAAAATTACCGACGAAGAATGGGAGATTGTTAAAGATCTGGGTGAAACAAAATAGAATTTTTGAGCAGGCTTTGGCTGTGCCGGTTATCCTATAGAAATTATTTACAAAGTTGCTTTAGATAACCTCACATGGCGCAAAAATCAAAGCAGGCAGTTTACAGGGTGGCGTTAGAACTGTTTGCATTTGCGGTAAACTGATTAAATCAGGAATGTCCGCGACCTCCGCCACTGCTCCTGTTTGCTTTGCCACCTCCTGACTTGCCTTTTGAGCTGCTCTTTGTACGTCCGCCGGTTGATCTGCCTGGCGAAGAATAGGTTTTTTTAGCCGGTCTTTTATTGTCATTTCCCTTGGCTGACCTTGAAGTATTTCTTCCGCCATCTTTTGTTTCGCCCGAATTTTTAGGTGCCACCTGCCTTCTGTTCGGTGCAGACTTTTTATAGGGAGCCTTTTTATCTTCTATGCCTTTAGCGGCCGTTTTCTTAACTGGGCCTTTGTTGCCGCCATAAAAGCTTTTGGCATCTTTTGTTTTTACTTTTGGCCGCGCTCCGGATAAAGCTTCATCAGTTATTTTATCGGCTGGCTTTTCTTCCATAACATTGATCGCCTCGCCTGATGCTAATTTGTACAGCAACTCATTCGCTAATTTTTCCTCCTGTAGTGTTTCTTTTAATAGCAGCGCGACATTATCCAGTTTTAGTTTTTTGGCAAACAACATGGCCAATCCATAACCGCAAATTTCGAATTGCTTAATTTTTATTGCAATGGCAGTAATAGATGCGTCCTTAATTTCAAGATTCAGGGGCAGATTAATTAATACATTTCCATCCTGCAATATGCCTTCTAAACCCTTGCTTTCAAGGGCAACCTCATCTTGTAATTTTTTAAATGGCGTTACCTCCAGCAAATTATTCACCTGATCAAGGCGCTTTCTTTGAAATTGGGTGATGCGCAAATCTTCCTTTAGCGCCTTTTTTAAATCTTCGTTTTCCGCTTTTTCAATAAAAGTGGGGAGGGCTTCGATTAGCTGATCTTCGGCCGATACCAGGCTTAATATTTCATGGAGAAGCAGGTCTTTTAGATCGTTGAGGTGTTGCATAAACGCAATATTAATTGTTTACAAACTGATAATGGGTAATTTATTGCAGCAAAAGAGCTTATCTGCGTTTTTTTGCCGGCCTGGTAACCGTATGTAACTTTGAATGTAGATTACCTGTTAAGTTATACTAATTTCTAAAACATAGTTTGTTCGTATATGCCAACCATACATTTGCTTATAAAAGGAAAAGTCCAGGGTGTTTTTTACAGGGCATCGGCCAGGGAAGAAGCCGAAAAGCTGGGCGTTACCGGTTGGATAAGAAACACTCCGGGCGGTGATGTGGAAGCATTGGTGTCAGGTGATGATGAAAAATTAAAGCTTTTTGTTGACTGGTGTAAGATAGGTGCGCGAAGAGCCAGGGTAGATGAAGTAACATCCAGGCCAGCCATGGAACAGGTGTTTCAGCAATTTTTAATTGTTCGGGGAGCTTAGCGGCCATTAATTGAGAAACCTCTAATGCAACAGTCGGGCTGAAACAGTTGTCAAACTTAAAAAAAATGAAAAAGCTAATCTTATTTTTATTGCTATTCGTAGTGACAGTCTCCTTCTGCTTTCAAAGACAAATTGCTACTGATAAAATTCAAACAGTTAATGCAATACTTGGTGACATTAGTTTTATTGAAAAGTTCCGGTGTCAACCAGATTTATCT
>JBBRCW010000298.1:0-8706 GCA_038204535.1 Chitinophagales bacterium
TGGTAAAGAACGCTTTTATCAAAATTACCTGGCAACGCGGCCGCCTGAATGGGAAGATAATGCCATTGCTTTGATGATCAGGCTGTGCGAAGAATTTAACTGCAGGGTTCATATCGTTCATCTGTCATCGGCTTCTTCGCTAAAGCAAATAGAAAAAGCGCGGGCTAATGGACTCCCATTAACTGTTGAAACAGCCCAGCATTACTTGTATTTTAATGCCGAAGATATACCGGACGGCAAAACCGAATTTAAATGTGCGCCGCCAATTCGCTCAAAAGAAAATAACGAGCGACTTTGGAACGCATTAGAGCAAGGGATCATTGATTTTGTTGCTACTGACCACTCGCCTTGTACCTCCGCACTAAAAGAACTGGAAAGCGGCGATTTCTTAAAGGCCTGGGGCGGCATTGCCTCCATACAGTTTGCGTTGCCCATTTTGTGGACCGCTGCCAATAAACGCGGTATCGGGTTACAGCAAATTGCACGTTGGCTTAGCCGGGAACCGGCAAAGCTTATCGGCAGGCAGCACTCAAAAGGAAGAATTGAAAAGGGATATGATGCGGACCTGGTGGTATGGAACCCAGAAGAGCGTTTTGCAGTGTCGGAGCCTATCATTTTACACCGGCATAAAGTTACCCCCTATCTTCATCAAAGGTTAAAAGGTAAGGTGGTGGGTACTATTTTAAACGGTTTGATCGTTTATAAAGACAGTACCCTGCTTCAATCAAATTTTGGAAGGATCATAAAGCCGACCGGTAATGAAGAATAGGGCCAACGATATATTATCGAAAATAAACGAACTGGCAGCCATCAGCGACCAGTCTAACTGCATTACCCGCACCTTTGGGTCTCCTGCTTTTAAAAAATGTAATCAAAAAATTTTTGAATGGTTTACGCAGGAAGGCTTACAAACCCATATTGACAATATTGGCAATGTAAGAGGCAGGCTGGCCTGCAATAATCCCAAAGCTAAAACCCTCGTAATTGCCTCACATGCCGATACGGTTGTGAATGCAGGACGCTTTGATGGTCCACTGGGCATTTTAACCGGGCTGCACCTGGTAAGCAAATTAGCTAAGCAAAAGGATGATCTGCCGTTTAACATTGAATTGATTAGCTTTTGCGATGAAGAAGGCGTTCGCTTTCACACCACCTATTTAGGCAGTAAAGTGGTAGCAGGTAGTTTTGAGAAGGAATTATTGCAAAAAAAAGACGCCCGGGATATTTCGCTTCAGCAGGCCATTGAAGACCTTGGAGGCGACGTTAGCAAATTACCCGGCGATGCCATTTTGCCCGCTGATTGGCTCGGCTATTTTGAAATTCATATTGAGCAAGGGCCGGTTTTGTATAATGAAAACATACCGGTGGGCATTGTTACTTCGATAGCCGGCCAGCAAAGAGCCAATATTACCTTAACCGGAGAAAATGGCCATGCTGGCACTGTACCTATGCAAATGCGCAACGATGCTCTATGCTGCGCCGCGGAATGTATTACGCGGATTGAAAATTTTGCGCAAACTAATCCAGCCATTATTGCAACGGTGGGTACCCTCAATATTTTAAATGCCGCAAGTAATGTTATTCCCGGTCAGGTAACCTTTTCTTTAGATCTGCGCGGTGCCGACAAAGATGACCTGGATACCGCCTGGCAGGCTATAGGCTCGCTGATAAAGGATATTAGCCAAAAAAGAAAAATAATTGCCGATATCCAATTGGTGCAATCATCTTTGCCGGTAAAATGCGATTATCATTTAAACTTTTTACTAAAAAGGGCTATTACCCAATTGGGCTACCCGGTAAAGGAATTAATGAGCGGGGCGGGCCATGATGCAGTAGCGGTTTCGCACGTATCGCCGGTATGTATGCTTTTTGTAAATTGTTATAAAGGTATCAGCCACAACCCTAAAGAACAAGTAGATATTAAAGACATAGAAGCGGTCTTAGCAGTTTCCGATCTTTTTTTGCAGCAGGTCATTAATTATTATAACCAACCATAAAATGGAAATATCAGCGCTCACCCGGTCTGTAGTAAAAAGCAACCATGCGGTTATTTGCCCCGATGGTTACATAAACAGCAACGTACCGGGCTGGGCAAATTGCACGGTCAATGTAATTATAAGCGAAGCCATGGGTGCCGGCCTGTGCCAAACGCTGATAACGGCCGGCGACGGCTGTGTAATTGAAGGAGTTACCCGGCAATCGCAAATATTTTTTTATATTGAGGCGGGGCAAGCAGTGGCAACCATTGCAGAACAGCAGCAAACTGTATCGAAAGGGCAGTTTGTATATGTGCCCATTAACCAACATTATGCCTTTAACCAAATTACGGCTGCCACACGTATGCTCACTTTTCATAAAGAATACGAGTTTATTGAAGGTTATGACGCGCCCCCGGTAATTTTTGGCGATTCATCGCTGGTAAACGGACCTGCATATTTGAATGATACCGCATTGCGCCTACAGGTATTATTACCTCAGGATATAACATTTGATATGGCGGTCAATATTTTTACCTACGACCCCGGCGGGCATTTACCCATGGTGGAAACGCATATCATGGAGCATGGGTTGCTGTACCTGCAGGGACAGGGAATTTATATGCTCGACCACCAATGGTACCCTGTAAAAAAGGGCGATTCCATTTGGATGGCGCCCTATTGCCAGCAATGGTTTACAGCAATGGGTAAGGAACCGGCAGTGTATATTTATTATAAGAACGTTAACCGGTTTCCGGCAATTATTTAATCGTATCGACAAACAAAAACATTAAAAAATTAAAATAGAAAAGTCTGTAATACGCCTGGAAACGCAAAGGCATTTTACGCAATGAATAACTGGTTCCTTGTATTTATTATCCATTTTCCGTTAAACCAAATTTTTAATCTAATTATATCCTTTATTGTCATGAACATTCATCAACTTAATGCATTGCCGCTGCCGCAGCTTCAACGGGAGCTTGCCCGGTGCTGCGGCGCAACAAACTGGATCAAAGCGATGACCGGAATATTTCCGGTACCTGATGAAAAAAAATTATTGAACGAAGCAGAAGCCGCCTGGCAGACGTGCAACGAAAACGATTGGAAAGAAGCGTTTAGCCATCACCCAAAAATTGGCGACCTTTCATCTTTAAAAGAAAAGTTTTCTGAAACAAGTAAATGGGCCGAAGGAGAACAGGAAGCTGTTAAACACACCACACAACAGGTGCTGGAATCTTTAGCGGATTGCAACAGGCAGTACGAAAAAAAATTTGGTTATATATTTATTGTCTGCGCAAGCGGCATGTCGGCTGAAGAAATGCTTAGCTTGCTTACTTTGCGATTGTTAAACAGACCCGAGGACGAAATACAAATAGCCATGGAGGAACAAAACAAAATAACCGCTCTCAGGCTAAAAAAATTATTAACATGAGCCAGTTAACCACCCACATTTTAGATACCACCGCGGGCAAGCCAGCCGAAAATGTGCATATTATTTTATACCTGGGCGGTAACGATGCCTGGATTGAACTGTCAAGAGGCAAAACCAATAACGATGGCAGATTATTGGACCTGTTACAGGCCGACCAGCTATTGAAGGCAGGTATATACAAACTCAGATTTGAAACCAAAGACTATTTTGATCGGTTGGGTTTAAAAACATTTTACCCTTTTGTTGAAATTATTATTGATGTTGACAGCGACGATCATTACCATGTCCCTCTTTTGCTGAACCCCTTTGGATATTCCACCTATCGTGGCTCTTAATACGCCTTAGACAATTAGGCGAATACAAAACTCTTTTAATAGTCGCCTGTTTTTCGTCCTCGTATAAATTGCCGGAAGAAGTACGACACGTTGTTATAATCGGGTTGGGCTACTGCAAATATTATATTAGGGCCTGATGTTTCCAGCATTGATTTTGGCAAGCAAGATCATTTCTTTAAGGATAAATTCAACAGAAACTTTTTTACGGCAACTCCTTTATCCAGATGTTAATATTTTGTGGAGCTAATTCATCGCCGCCAAAATATGGATACAGTTTGTATCCCGTTCCTTTTCGCGTTTGCGCGGTCCGCGGCATGGTAAAAGTTTTGTCGTTCAGCGTAAAAATATATTTTTCTCCATCAATCTTAATACTGCAATAATGTGCTGCGTTTATGGCTATTGCGCCTAATTCTAAAGACGATCTTTCACCGGAATTATAAACATAGGCGAACAAGCGCAATGCTTTACCGCTCCATCGCCAGCCAAAACGAGCGCTAAATTCATGATGCTGGGCATCGTTATCAGAAAACCCATATAACTTGTTTATATCATTTTGATTGCCAGATAACAGCGTGGTGTACACGGCCGTGCTGTCAAATTTTACCCGGAATTTCAGTTCGTCGTATTGAACCGCTGTCAAAAAATTTTTATCACAATATTGCTCGCCTGCTTTTATATTATATTGTACAAAAGAGATGTTAGGCGGGGTGAGAAACACAGGAGCGGCTAAAACAGCTGCAACTTCTTTGGGAGCCACAAAGGTGACCAGGTCTTTTTTACAGGCTGACAAACAAACGATTAGAATGCCAGATAACAGGAATAGCTTTTTCATATAATACGGATATTGAGAAATATGCATTACATGGCTGTCGCTCATCGTACCCATGCTTAATGCAGGTTGCGACTAAATTCGGCCGGATAACACTAATTTTACCGCTTTTAAAACGAAGAATAGTGTCGGATATTATACAACTGTTACCAGATAATATAGCTAACCAGATTGCAGCGGGTGAAGTTATACAGCGACCCGCCAGTGCTGTAAAAGAACTGCTTGAAAATGCGGTAGATGCGGGTGCCACCGAAATAAAATTGATCGTGACCGATGCAGGTAAAAACCTGATACAGGTAATTGACAACGGTAAAGGCATGAGTGAAACCGATGCACGAATGAGTTTTGAACGCCACGCAACTTCTAAGATCTCAAATATTGAAGACCTTTTTCGAATAAAGACCATGGGTTTCAGGGGCGAAGCGCTTGCCAGTATTGCTGCCGTTGCCCAGGTGGAGCTAAAGACACGCAAACCGGAAGATGAACTGGGTACTTTTTTAGAAATCGAGAATAGCCAGGTAGTTAAGCAGGAACCCTGTGCTTTTAACGCCGGCACCAGTATCAGCATGAAGAACCTGTTCTTTAATGTGCCGGCCCGGCGCAACTTTCTTAAAAGCAATTCTTCTGAATTACGCCACATCATGGATGAATTTATTAGGGTGTCTATGGCGTTTCCAGAGGTGTTTTTTTCGCTGACCAGCAACGGTCAGCAGGTTTTTCATTTGGAGGCAGGTAGTTTAAAACAGCGGATAATTCAGCTTTTGGGTAATACCTACAATACTAAACTGGTAACCGTAAAAGAAGATACCGATTACATGAATATTTATGGTTTTGTGGGAAAACCTGATACTTCAAAAAAGACCCGCGGCGATCAATACTTTTTTGTGAACAACCGGTTTATTAAAAGCGGCTACCTGAACCACGCGGTCATGAACGCCTTTAACGATATGCTTGCAAAAGATAGCTATCCCATGTACGTGCTGTTTATAGACCTTGACCCCTCGCAGCTTGATATAAACGTACACCCCACCAAGCAGGAAATAAAATTTGAAGACGAAAAGATCGTTTATGCATTTGTACAGGCGGCGGTAAAACATTCGCTGGCACAGTTTAGTATAGCGCCTTCGCTCGATTTTTCGCTGAATGCCGATATACAGCAAATGGAGGCGGTTGCCAAGCCCTCATCGGTTGAGCATCTGGCCAATGTAACCTCATCTAACCTTTACAAAACATTTACCCAAAAAAACCAGGCGCATAAAATTGAAGGAACCACCAACCGCGGGGAGCTAAAACACTGGAAAGATTTTTACGAACCGGTTTCGCCCCTGCCCATTGAAAGCGGTTACCGTTTAACAGACGAAACCACTGGCGAAGCCACTTTGCTGACTGGGTTTTTGCAACCAAAACCCGCCACGGGACCGGTAGTTTTGACCGATGCACCCCTGACACAAATTCATCAAACCTATATTGTAACGCCCACCACCAGCGGATTTATTCTGGTACACCAGCAGCAGGCGCACGAACGAATATTGTACGACCGGTATAGTAAAACCATGCATGGCAAACGCATGCCCGCCCAGCAAAACCTGTTTCCATCCACTATACAACTGGGTGCAGCCGACACGGTGCTGATGAATGAACTGCTGCCCGACCTGCTGGTGCTGGGCTATGTAATTGAACCTTTTGGACAAAATACTTTTGTATTGCAGGCTACGCCCGCCGATGTGATGCAAGGCAACGAAAAAATGGCCATCGAACTTTTATTGGAGCAATACAAACATTTTAGTTCGGATATTAAATTTAGTAAGCGTGAAAAACTGGTACGCTGTATGGCCAAACAACAGGCCATAAAATCGGGCAATTCTATGCCGCAAAGTGAGATGCGGCTTTTGATCGGTAACCTTTTTGAGTGCGAAACGCCCAATATAACCCCCGGCGGTAACCCGACTTATATGGAGTTTAAAGAGGATTATTTGGAGAGGATGTTTGGGAGATAAAAAGAACCGGGATTTTTGGGATTAGGGGGATTAGGCGGAATACAATGGGTTAAAAACAGATGGGCTTGCTTAAATTTTAAAATAAGGGGAATGGGGATTTTTGGGATGGGAGGGATTAGACGGAATACTGGCGGAATACTGGCGGAATTTTTAAAATGGTGCCAATTTATTAATACAAGAATTATATCATAAAACACCTAAGACACCTACAGGTAAACTTGCAACTAAATTGCATCAAAGTTTAACTTCTGATATCGGGAACCCGCATTTGGAGAAACAACTTATTTCAGTCATAACTCTAATGAAAATTTCGAAAGACTGGAAGGAATTTAAAAAGTTCTTTAATAGGAATTTGGTCAATTGGAACTTAATTTTAAAGAGGAAGAACATCCAAAGCCAAAAATTAATAATAAAGATCCATTCGATCTTCTGTTAACTGGTTTGCTAAGTGTTTCTCCTCCAAATAAAGAAAAGTAACTTTTACAATTTGGTTAAAGCAATTATTAGGCGATCTTTTATAGTCTTTCTGCTTATTATAGTTGTATTATTTGCCTATCTGCTTAGTATTGATGACTTTAGCTTTTTTAGTGTATTCGGTGGTATATTGTATGTAGTGCTGGTTGTAAGATGTGCAATTATTGGAAGATATTAAATATTATTTTTTGCTATTTCTGCTGTAACGATCCTGGTTGCAAAATCCTCAAATTCATCTTTTAGGATGGATAATTTAGAATTATTTATTGGTGTTATAAATCCTATATAATAAGGTCTGATCTTTTTATTTTCATCAACCAATTCTACCTCCAATGCTTCTTTTATAAAAGACCCTGAAAGATTGTACTTATTATACCATGAGTTAAATAACAAATCTCTTGTTCTTTGCCTATTATCACTATTGTCGCAATGATAAAGCAGAACAGAATCATTACCCAATAAATCAAAGTGATCTTGAATAATCTTAATTATTGTTAAGCTTACACGTTTGATCACAAATTTTTCGTTCATTCTCATTGAATTTTTTACAATAAAAACCCAAACCATAGCCATTTTTTAGCAGGTTTGGGAAATAATCATATAATTCCTCATAAAGACGAATATTAAATTCGACTAAATAAACGATATTATGATCTGTTAAAAATGAATAGCTATAACTCTCGTCTTCAAGAAGCTCACGGGTGAAAGAATAATATGTAGGTGTCACAATAATTAAATCGAATTATTGTGTTTTTGAAATTAATGGAGAATTTAATAATCTTGCCTCCATTTTTTTCTTTAACTCTTCCTTCTTTTTACTTAATGCTTCAAAGAAGGCGATTGCTTTTGTATTCGCTGGTGATATCACAACCTTCTTCATATCAGTATTTTTAATTCAATTTAAATTTTAATATAAACCCCAAAATGTCATTGGTTTATTATGATACTATAAATTTATGTGCCAATTTTTTATCCACATAATGTGAATATAACTCAAAAAACCAGGCAAAGTATCTTTTTTAGCTTAAAATTCATTATTAAAATTCTATTTCACTATAAAATATTTTTTTAGCATTATAGAGAATTGTTCGTATTAATTATACATTGATTGGCAATATCTATCCATGTACATATCTGAATCCCCGCTCCCCGGTTTCACCCGTGCGCTATGGATTAGGTTATCTCCGAAAGAAATAGCAAGTTGTAAAACAGGTCTTTCCATCCATAAATGTTGTTTTAATGCCGGACGGCATTCCATACCAGTCATGTATTTTGCTACATGGATCGGCGTAGTTGAAATTCACGCCTTAAAAATACAAATTAGGTGCTCTCAATCCGTCTTTCGTCTCTGGTGTAAACTTGTATGTCATTGCCTTATTTCGCATAAATATCGGCCAGAGTTATTTGGCCACCCAGCAAGGGAAAGTTGATTGTTTCTTCGGCATCGGTAAAAACTTTGCCTGTCCACTCACCATCGTCGCTTTTTTGGTAAAAGATGACTACCTGTTTTTCGGGTTCAATCAATAAATAATAACGCAGCGTAGATATTTTTTGGTATTGAATAAATTTGTCGGTTGAATCATGTTTGCGCGTAGAGTCAGAAAGAACCTCGGCTATCAATATGGGGTCATAAATAATGTAATTATCAAACGGCTCACTTTTT
>JBBRCW010000299.1:0-8696 GCA_038204535.1 Chitinophagales bacterium
AAGCAAGCCGATCGTTTGCTGGCTGTTATAGTCCTGCACAACGTAATCCTGGTTCAATTCAAGCACCTCTTCAACTTTGGTTCCGTTTTCAAAAACCAAACAGTTCTCAGACAATCGTTCAAAAACCAGGTTACTTGCCGCAAATTTCTTTTCGATGGATTGCGATCTATGGGGCCGTAACCGAATAAACAATTTTGGCTGAACCAAAAAGGAAAGATCAAAAGATGTTTGATCGATCTTCGCGCCTAATTCGCTATTAAATGGAAATAACCTTTCAGGTGCAAGTTGCAGTAATTGCATTTTTTGCTGAGTAGTCTGGCTGATTGACGCATTCCAATCGGGCCGCAATTCTTCTAAAAGAGGGCTTGCAGCCGATGAAGTAAGAAAAACACCTGCCAGTATCTTATCTGAGATTATTCCCCCCGCAAATGCATGGCTAACGCGATAATAAGCATAACACAACGCCGCTATGGACCGGCGGTCTTTGCTGCCGTACTTTTTATCTTTTGCAAAAAAGCTTCTTAAGAAAGTTGAAAGAGGAACATCGGCCTGGTACTGGCTAATAATATTTTTTGCGGTATTCAGGTGAGAAGTGGATCGGGACATATTGTATTAGATCCTTCAAAGATATTGATTGAAGAAGGATAGTCCGGGACATATTCAATCAATGATCATTTTCGTTTTCTAAAGCGTCTTTGGGCGATCGCGAAAAGAGCCAGGAAATGCAACGCAAGCACGGTAAAAAGTAAGTAAGCTTTGCCGGTTTGTTATAAGCTCCTTTGCGGTTACTTTAGCAAAATATGGTTCGGCTGTTTTGTAACTCACAGTGGCAAACAGTTTATTGATAAAAATAAGTAACCTGGCTAACCGCACCATTGGCAGCAGTGGCTGTACCTGACAAAGGCTTTCCGCTTCCGCCATAAAAAAATGAAGTGCTGACGCTGGTATTGTTTATTGCCGATACAGCATCTATAAATTCAAATTTGGTGAGATTATTAACTGAGGCAGCCTCAGGCCGGCCAGTTAAAAAGGCCTCATTATAGAGTTTTAAAGGACTAACTCGATTATCATAAGAAAATTGGGTGCTTTCGGCCAGTACCATCGTACCGCTGCTGTCCCGATAATTTTTGGATGAAACTAAATTATTGTTTGCGTAGGCAAATTCGCTCCTGGTCTTTAACACCGGATCATTGTAAGAATACAGTGGTTTTTGAAATGTTTTTATCATGCCGACATGCCCGTTTCCATCGTAAACATATATGCTGCTGTCTCGCATTACCTGTCCTTGCTCTTTTCTACTGCAAGCTGAATATATAAAATTGGGATTGTTTTCATCATAATACACGTTGGAAATCAATGTATCGATTGCTCCTACAATGTTTTTAATGGTAGTTACCTTAACGATTCTATTGAGTGTATCGCGTGTATAAATTTTCTTCACCTCCGTCCAGGTACCGTTTACAGTTCCGGAGCGGCGTTCGCCCACCAAATGCTTTAATGAATCGTAGGTAAAAATGGTTGTAATGTTTTCGCTGCCGGTAATGGCAACCATCCGGGTCAATACACCTGAGGGCTCTGTATGATTCAAGGTAGTATCGCCTAAAACCTCTTTAGTTACCGGATCGATCTTCCAGTCAACCATTTTTTGGCAGGCAGCAAATACTATTAATGCAATCGAAATTAGAAAGGTTATTCGTGGTTTCATTCAAAGGCGTTGGATATTGACCTAAATACAAAGGCTGCCATTAAAACGGAAGCCTTTGTGTTTTTATTTTTTAAAACGATATTATAATTGCAATAATGTTTTAACCGGATCTTTTCCAAATAATAACAGCTCAGGGTTTTCAAGTAATTCTTTCACCCTTACCAAAAAGCTTACACTTTCGCGGCCGTCAATAATGCGGTGGTCGTAACTTAATGCCAGGTACATCATGGACCGGATAACAACCTGGCCGTCAATAGCCACAGGACGTTCTTCTATTTTGTGCATACCCAAAATGGCGCTTTGCGGTATATTTATGATTGGGGTAGACAGTAACGAACCAAAAACACCTCCATTTGTCAAGGTGAAAGTACCACCCTGCATTTCGTCCATCGTCAATTTGTTGTCGCGGGCTTTGGTTGCCAGTTCCACCACCTTCTTTTCAATCTCTGCCATACTCAGGCTTTCGGCATTTCTGATAACCGGTACAACCAATCCTTTAGGCGCCGAAACGGCAATCGAAATATCGCAGTAGTCATGATATACAAGACCATCTCCATCTAAATACGCGTTAACCGAAGGCCAGTCCTGCAGTGCATAGCAGACCGCTTTCGTAAAAAAGCTCATAAATCCAAGATTGACACCGTGCTTTTCCTTAAATTTTTCTTTGTACAATTTACGCAGCTGCATTATGGGGCCCATATCCACCTCGTTAAACGTTGTGAGCATGGCGGTAGTATTCTTAGCTTCCACCAGTCGACGACTGATTGTTTTACGCAGGTTACTCATTTTCTCCTTGCGTTCGTTGCGGCTAAACAATTCTTGACCTGCTGCTGCTTTTTTGCCGGGGTTGGCTAAAGCTGCCAGCACATCGTTCTTCATTATTTTTCCTAAAGAACCGCTGGCCTGAATACTGGAAGGATCCACTTTTTTATCGGCGATCATAGCGGCTGCTACCGGGCTGGCCTTAACATCATTCGAAACAGTGGTGACCGGCGCTTGCTGTGCAGCAGGTTGGGCGGCAGCGGGTTTTGCTTCCGCAGGTTTTGCAGCGGCCGGCGCCCCAACCGGAACATCGCTGTCTATAGTGGCTAATATATCACCAATATTTAAAACATCGCCTTCAGCCGCCTTATGGGCTAATTTTCCTGGTTGTTCGGCATTTACTTCAAAGGTTGCCTTCTCACTTTCAAACTCCGCAATTACTTCGTCTCTATTTACCAGATCGCCATCTTTTTTTATCCATTTTACCAACGATACTTCGCTGATTGATTCGCCGATGGAGGGAACTTTGATCTCAATAATGCCTTTTCCGGCAGCTTTGGGTAATTCTGGCTCAGCAGCAGCTGCTGCCGCAGGTTCAGGAACCGCTGATTTTTCCGCAGGCTGACCCGAAGGCTTTTCAGCGGCAGGCTGCCGGCCGTTCGACGGCTTTGCAGCGGTTTCGTCTATTTCGGCCAATACATCCCCAATATTTAAGGTATCGTCTTCTGATGCTTTGGTTTTTAAAATGCCTGCCTTTTCGGCATTTACTTCAAACGTTGCTTTTTCACTTTCCAATTCGGCAATCACCTCATCTCTTTCTACGTATTCGCCATCCTTTTTTAGCCATTTTATCAGGGTTACTTCACTTATAGATTCGCCAATTGCCGGAACTTTGATCTCAATCATTTGAGTTAGTTATGATTTAAAATATAATTCAGTTATAGTTTTTTCTGAACTTAGTAAAACTAAGTTTTAATGCCGATTTTATGGAATGGTACATTCAGGCAGGCAATATACAAAGGAAGAAAGCACCTTTCACCTAAAATCAATCTTCATATTTGTCAGATACTAAAGGCGGTATTGATTATTTCAGCCTGCTCCTGCGCATGCACTTTAGCATAACCGGTAGCTGTGGCTGCACTTGGCTGCCGGCTGATAACGCCATAATTGATACCTTTTAAATTCATTTGTAAAAATGAGGCCGCACCCATATTTAATGGTTCTTCCTGCACCCAGAACCATGTAGCCTTATTATACTTTTTGTACAACGCATCTAACTGTTTAGACGGTAACGGGTATATCTGTTCCAGGCGTATGATCGCTATATCTTTCCGGACATCTTTCTGCTGTTTTTCGGCCAGCTCAAAATAAATCTTGCCTGAGCAGAACAGCACTTTTTTTATCTCTTCGGGCTTGTCGGCAGTCTGATCATCAATTAATTCTTTA
Organism: Chitinophagales bacterium; assembly: GCA_038204535.1. Taxonomy (GTDB): domain Bacteria; phylum Bacteroidota; class Bacteroidia; order Chitinophagales; family Chitinophagaceae; genus Segetibacter. The sequence goes on from JBBRCW010000299.1 coordinate 3,914, forward strand.
AACCTGCCCCTGGTAAAGTCAGCCACGGGGCTGTAACTGCCTGCATGGCGTAAATTAGCCTTAGGAGTAAAAATCATCATCGGCTTTCTGAATGGCCAGGCTAACTGCCTTCGTATTGCATGAAAGTAATTAGCTGCAGTCGTAATATTCGCGATGATCATATTGTATTCGGCACACATTTGCAAAAATCTCTCCATTCGTGCGCTGCTATGTTCGGGACCCTGCCCTTCGTATCCATGAGGCAGTAACATAACCAAGCCACTCATTTGCCGCCATTTTGGTTCGGCACTTGCAATAAACTGGTCAATCATAATTTGGGCGCCGTTAACAAAATCTCCAAACTGGGCTTCCCATAATACCAGTGCATTTGGGCTTGCGAAAGAATATCCATACTCAAACCCCAGCACACCATATTCGCTTAAAAACGAGTTGAAAATCCTGAATTTCCCCTGATTGTCTGAAAGCCGGCTCAAACGATTGTAACTGGCATCTGACTCATCATCGCGTAAAACAGCATGACGGTGAGAAAAAGTACCCCGGCGCACATCCTGGCCGCTCATTCGCACATCGCTGCCATCCATTAACAGACTGCCATAAGACATTAGTTCGCCGGTTGCCCAGTCTATCATGCCATCAGTTTCATACATCTTTATTTTATCCTGTAATAATTTTTCTACCTTTTTTAAAGGCTTGAACCCTTTTGGCAACGACATCAAACCTTCAAATATATCCTGAAAGCGGTCTTCGCTGATTGCTGTTAAAGGCGATTGATCAAAATCGGCAGGGGTTGAACGACGCAGGTTTTGCCACCATAATTCTGGCTTTTGAAAGGTATATGGTAACGGATGCTGTTTTAAATCGTCGAGCCTTTCCTGTAAGTCGGACCAAAACTTTTTTTCCATTTCCTTGGCCAATTCCGCTTCTATCGAACCAGCCTTAATAAGATTTTGGCTATAAACTTCGCGTGGGTTAGGATGATTATCGATTAATGCATACAATTGCGGCTGTGTATATTTAGGATCGTCGCCCTCATTGTGGCCATGCCTGCGATAACATACCATGTCGATAAAAATATCGCTGTTGAACTCCTGCCGGTACCGCGTTGCTATTTGTGAACACTTTACCACTGCTTCGGGATCGTCTCCGTTTATGTGAAAAACAGGGGCATGTATCATTGCCGCCATCGAGGTGCAATAATCCGATGTTCTGGCATCGTCAAAGTCGGTAGTAAAACCAATTTGGTTGTTAATTACAAAGTGAATAGTACCACCTGTATAGTATCCCTGCAAACCACTCATCTGCAATACTTCATACACGATACCCTGGCCAATAACCGATGCATCGCCATGTATTAATATAGGTAATATGCTGTCGTAATTACTGCCATAAATGACGTCCGCTTTACATCTCGCAAATCCCACTACTACGGGATCAACCGCCTCCAGGTGCGATGGATTAGGACATAACTGCAGGTTAACCTTAGCGCCGTTTATTGCCATATGCTCGCCCCTGAAACCCATATGGTATTTTACATCGCCGCTGCCCATTGTGGTGTCTGGGGTGGCTTTACCTTCAAACTCGGTAAATATTTGTTCGTAAGTCTTACCTAATATATTTGCCAGCACATTTAAACGGCCGCGATGCGCCATGCCCAAAACCGCCTCCTGAACGCCAAATTCGGCTGCTGTATTTAAAATGGCATCCAACGCGGCAATAGTAGTTTCTCCGCCTTCGAGCGAAAATCTCTTTTGGCCTATATATTTAGTGTGAAGAAATTTTTCGAACATTACCCCCTGGTCAAGTTTTTGCAGAATTCTTTTCTTTTGCTCGATCGACAGGGGCTCTATGAAATTATTCTCCACTTCATTTTTTATCCACTCATGTTTCACCTCATCGTTTATATAGGTGAATTGAACGCCTACCGAACCGGTATAACACAGTTTAAGAAAGCTGATGATCTGATTTAAGGTCGCTTTTTCGCGGCCAATAAATTTAGCTGCAGCAAAATTGGTCTCAAGATCGCTTTCATCCAGGCCAAAATATTTCAGCTCCAGGTTTGCGCGGCGATCTTTTCTTTCGCGAATGGGGTTGGTTTTGGCTACCAGGTGGCCCTTTTTTCGATAGGCCAGAATTAGCTGGTAAACACTAAATTCTTTGGTCAAATTATTAACTACCGCAGTTGAAGCCGGTTTTGAGTCGGTTTGGGCAACAGGCGCGCCATTACCGTTTGCAGCGGGGCTGCCGACTGCAAAGTCAAATCCATCAAAAAACTTGCGCATTTCGGGATCAATGTTTTCGGGATTGGCAACATAGTCCTGGTAAAGACTTTCAATATAAGATGGATGAGAATTGGTGATATACGAGAAATCCTTCATGAATTTTTGGAATTAATCCGTTTAGTCAACCGTTTAAATTTTTGTAAGTGATTGCAAATATCGGTTTTTGAATGAAGAAATTTATACAAAAACTCAATTATCGCAGTATTTTACCTAACAAAAAATGCAGGATTGCTCCATTGCGATCTGTTTAAAAAATCGAATATTTTACGATGAGAAAGTGAAAATAATAAAATACCAGCACCGAACAAAACTCAAGACATTTATTTAAATAATAATCTTTAAATCTTTTTCACTTTTGGGATCCGTAAAGCCAGTGTTGTTATAATAGTTTGCCTTATCCACAATGAAGCCGAACACACATGGTGCATCCAATTTGCCGCTGTTGGTCAGGCGACCAACAGCGACACCGCTTTAGACACAACAAAAACAGTATAAACAAACCATTGCAAATAAATCATTTGAAAATGGTGAATATATAATTGTCGCTGTTGGTCAGGCGACCAACAGCGACACAGCAGGGCCTTTGGCGGTCGCCTGACCGCCAAAGGGTCCCTATTGAGGTGCGAAAGTTTGGGATGCACCCGAACACACACGTTGAAAATATTTTTAAATATATTTGTTTATGTATGTTGTTTTCATTTACCTTTGCCGTCCTTTAAAAAGAATACTATGGCAAATCATCAAGCTACAAAGAAAGATGTGAGGCAGGCTGCCAAGCGCAGAGATCGTAACCGTTACTATGGTAAAACCACCCGTAATGCCATTCGCGACCTTAAGGTTCTGAATGAAAAAGATGCTTATACCGAAAAACTGCCTGATGTAGCTTCTATGATAGATAAACTTGCCCGCCGCGGTGTTATTCACAAAAATAAAGCCGCTAACTTAAAAAGCAAACTAGCTAAGAGAGGTAATAAATTAGAAGTTACTGCATAATTCTCACACCTTATTAATAAAAAAGGCCCGATTTATCGGGCTTTTTTTATGCCTTTGCTAAAGGAAGCACTACTACAAATCGGTTTAGCCGATCGTTTACAGCATTGTAGGTAATGGTGCCTTTATGCAGCTGAATAATACGATGAACGATAGAGAGTCCTAAACCAAACCCTTTTTTATTGGTGGAATTTTCGCCGCGAAAAAAGGGAATAAACAACCGCTGCTGTTCTGCCCCGTTTAACTGCCTGCCATGATTATCGAACGTTAGCTTCAGCCAATTTTTTTCGGTATCTATGGTTATATGCACTTCGCTGTCATCAGTATAGTTACAGGCGTTCTTAACAAGGTTTTGTAAGGCCGAATTTAAAAGAATGTCGTTACCCATTATGGTAAGGTCGCCATCATGTTCTGGCATAGAATTAAAATTTACGGAAATGCGGGTATCCTGGAAATTAATTTTAACGCTGTCAACAGCCTCAAACAAAACTTCATCTACCCTTAGGGGCGAAACCTCTTTTAAAAAAGGAAGCTTTTCGTATTTTGACAATAGCAACAACGAATTGGTAAGGTCTATCATGTGTTGCTGATCTTCTTTCAGCGATCTTAATATCAGGCGGCTTTCTTTGGATGAGAGCGTTTTTGTCAATGCGACTTCCGTTTGCGCCAGCATATTCGTTAAAGGGGTCCTCAGTTCGTGGGATGCCTGCTGTACAAATCGTTTACGCATTTCAACCGCATTATCCAGCCGGTCCAGCATTTGGTTAAAGTTGCGCGCTATGCGATTAATTTCATTGTCATTGTTTCCGGGAGTTATTCTTTCAAAAAGGTTATTGTCGGTTATGTACTGCATTTTCTGCGTAAGCTCCGCAATTGGCTTGATGATCTGCTTTACGTAGAAGAATGCCAAAAGGCCGCTCAGTAATAAACCACCCATTAACGTTAGAAGCATTATCAGCTTCAGGTTTTCAATTTTGCGCCGACCAAACTTATCATAAGCCGATGCATAAAAGTATCCTTTTTTGCCAGGTTTATCCAGGTACCTGGTAACGCTTTCCTTGTATCCGTCGCTAAAATAATAATAGCCTTGCTTTTGGGCATTTAAAAAAAAGTCAGACGGAACATGTAGCGAAGCAGAGTCTGGCCACGAATAAATTACACGCCGGGATGAGTCGAACAAAATAAGCTGCTCTTCACTTAATGTAAAACGATCTTTTTTTACTGCTGCCGGCAGCAGCGGGTTATAACCATTGGCGCTATAGAGATATGCGTTTGAAAAGAGGTTCGCGTTTTCTTTCACCCTATCCAAAAAATCATCCCTTCTGAATTTTTCATATAACAAATAAGTAAACGACAGGGAGAATAGTAGTATTACAAAAACCAGGAAGCTAAACAACAAGGCTAATCTAAGTCTAAGTTTCATAGCCTTATACTTCCTTTAAATAATAGCCGAAACCGGGTTTTGTATAGATAAGTTTTCGGTCAAAGGGCTTGTCGATCTTGTTTCTTAAGAA
>JBBRCW010000300.1:0-8641 GCA_038204535.1 Chitinophagales bacterium
GGGGTTGCATTTCCAATTTATCCTATTTAATTTAGCTGTTCTGTAATGCCTTCTATTACAAAAAATATTTCTTAACAGTAAAAACCTGGATCATGAAATACTTTTTACAAAAGGCAACATCTCATCTATCACTTTGCCTGATTCTTTTGATGCTGCCATCTGTTTCTTACGCTCAGTGCCTGTTTCAATCATTTACATTAAAAAAGCGTGTTTCGTCTGCAACGCATGCTTTAATTGGAAATGTTTCAACGGCTGTTAGTTATAAAGACAATAGTGGCAATATCTACACACGGCATAGCGTGGAAGTGATTGCATGGGCAAAAAATTATTCATCGCAAACCGAAGTACAGGTAATAACCGAAGGTGGCATTATTGGCAACGATGCCCAGATAACCACCCCTTCGGTAAACCTGCAAAAGGGCAGCCGATACTTTTTGATGCTCAACGATCAGTATGCCGCACCTAAAGACCAGGTTTTTGCCCTGCAGCATCCCAGCCAGATGCAGTCTGTTATTTATGGCGATGCACAAGGCGCCATGATTAACCAGGATGGCTATTATTACGACGCAGCAGATAAGAAAATGAGAACGGAAGCCAATTTATTATCGGAGGTCTTTTTGATTACTGGCCTGCAGGCTAAGAAACCTGACGGTACGCTGTACCAGTCACCCGTCTTAGAAAAGCCGGTTGGCAGAACTCAAGCCATCACCAGTTTTACCCCTAATCCAACCTATGCAGGCACCATTGTAACAGCCAACCGCTTACAAATAAAAGGCTCGGGTTTTGGAGCTTCAACGGGTAAGGTAGAGTTTAAGAGCGCTGATGATGGAGGCGCAACTTATGTGACGGTAATTGATAAAGAAACCGATTATGTTTATTGGGCCGACGACTCTATTGTAGTGAAAATACCAACCAAAGCGGGTTCGGGCACTTTCAAAATTAATAGCAGCATAGTATCATCCTCCAGTCTCATACTTAACTATGCCCATTTATCGGTAAGCTCAACATTTTCGGGTTTTACAGATACTACCCTGCAACGATATTATTTAAAAGATATTGACGGTGTGGGGGGATATACTTTTAAGTACAACACGACCTCGGGCTTTTCTGATTCAACTTCCGCCAAAGACGCGTTTGAAAGAGCCATTTCTACCTGGCGCTGCAACACCGGTATCACCTGGAAAGCAGAAGGAACCACCGACTCTGTTTTTAAGAGCGACGGTGTGAACGTGGTTCTGTATGATGCCACCTTACCAGCAGGCGTGTTGGGCAGGGCAACCAGCCGTTTTAGTGCCAGCTCAACCGGCACGTGCAAAGAAGACAGTACCGTTTGGTACCTGAGAGAAGTTGACATTCAATTTGCCCCCACCCCCAGCGCCGGTTTCGACTGGAATTATACTACTACCACACCCACTCTGACCCAATACGATTTTGAAACGGTGTCTTTGCACGAATTGGGCCACGCTCATGGTTTGGGGCATCGAAATTTTACCGATGAATTGATGTATTATACACTTACCAATGGCGTTGCCATACGTACCCCTTCAACCTTTGAAATAGATGGCGGCAAAATAAAAATGGATTACAGTACACCCCCATCTTGTTTTAACCCAGGTACAACCAAGTCCGTGCTGACTTATTCTGGCGCCGGATGCACTGTTTTGCCATTACGCCTTATTTCGTTCGCCGGCCAGGTAAACAATGACCGTGCATTGTTAAACTGGCGAACTGTAAACGAAAAAAATACTGATCGCTTCGAAATCGAACGCCAGGATGTAAATGGCCGGTTTACGGCAAGAGGCCAGGTAAAGACCAAAGCAAATAATAACCTTTCTGGCAGCTATAATTTTGCTGACGATAAATTAATGCGAGGTGCAAACCATTACCGCCTTAAAATGATTGATAAGGACCAGGCATTCACTTACTCAAAAGTTGTGACGCTCCTATATTTGGGTAAACACAAGAATCTGGTTGTATATCCGAACCCCGTAACGGCGATTATGTACCTGGAAGCCCCCATGAAACAACAGGTTTCGCTTGTAAACAGCGTGGGTATAACCGTTAAAACAATCATGCTGAATACCGGCAAGAATAGTTTAGATGTAACCAGTTTGCCCGCAGGAAATTATTACCTGGCAAACCAAATGAACAATCAAAGAATTAAGATTTCGATTATTCATTAACGTACAGGTAAGGCAGAAATACCGCCGCATTTTTTTCACGTTTAACTTTAAACAGATTTTCGTTCGAAAAAAAGTCGGCGGCTGTTTATTATTATTAATAAAAAACTCTATGTTTACCAGTAGCCCCGTTAAAAAAAGCTGCAAACACCCATGTATGTCTAAAGAAGATAAGGCGCTGGTAAAAAAAGCAACCGACTATTTTTTTCAATTTGCAGAACTGCATGCAGACATTTTTGTTTTTCACGACTACCGGTATATAAACGAAACCATCACTAATTTTAAAGAGCTGTCCAGGGGAGAAGGAATTGATAAGAATGATTATGAACTGGCTTTGGTGGCGCTGATATTAATTGACCTTGGTAGCGAAAATAATCCCGATCCGGCTATTGATAATACCACACTAGTCAACAGGTTTCTTGAAAAAAATGAAGTGGATGAAAAAGACAGGAGCGAAATATGGTATTACCTCAACTTCTTAAGAAATGACAAAACGCCGATGAATGAAGTTGAAAAGGTAGTGCGGGATGCAAAAGATATTCACCTGGGTTTGCCCGATGCATTAGAAAGGCTTTCGCTGCTGCAGATACAGGAAGAAAAACTAACCGGAAAAAACTTTAGCGATATTGAATGGCTACAGAGATGCAAGCAGTATTTTATTACGCACAATTTCGATACGCACTATGCCAACAAAAATTATGGACCAACCAGGGGCAAAAATTATATAGAGCTTGAAAAACGCATTGACAAACTTAGGATTGAAGACCTGAAAGATAAAAGAAACCTTGAAAAACAAACTGGCGGCAATAGTTTAATTGGAAAGGAAAATGAAGACCTCTTTAAAATTGCTTTCCGAAATTATTTGGACCTGATTGCCCTTGCCGATCGAAAAGCCGGGTTATTGATACAGGTCAATTCAATTCTGGCATCGGTGGTAGTGGCACTGGTCTTAAAAAAACTGGAATACAACTGGCTATTCGCGTTACCAACTGCCGGTTTGCTGCTTGGGTCGGCCCTCACCATTTTTTACGGCATTTTAGCCAGTAAGCCGCTCGAAAACTGGAATGGAAAACAACAGGATAATGGAAAGGAACAATTCTTTTTCGGAAGTTTTGACCGCCTCGACCCCAATTTTGCCAACGTAACATGGCAAAAATATTCTGCCGATATGGAAGAGTTTTTTGGCGGAGACAAAACCATCATTTTTGAAGAATTGATAAAGGAGTCTTATGAAGTAAGAAAAGTTCTGTCGAAGAAATTTGGCTTTCTTTCTATCGCCTATAAAATATTCTTCGCCGGCCTGGTAATTTCCATTATTGGTTTTTTAATAGTAATCCTGAATGACCGCGTTTCACAGCAAATCCAGCAGAAGCCCGAAACAGAAATTAAAGTTTTTGAACAGCCTTATTAGACCCTATTCGTGTGCAATTATTTAAGAACACAGATGGCAGGGACTGTATAGATAAAACAATTTTCTGCATTCAACGAAGCTTTATGATCCGTGACTTATTGACTTAAGATCCCGATTACTTTTTTTCCATGTGTTTTAAATCTTAGTAGAAAACCACCTGTAAATATTCTCACTAAACCTTATTAACTTATTTTCTATCGAGCTTCCGCCTTCTTCAATAAGGTATTTTAATAAGTTTATGTGAAACCTATGTTTCACTATTGTGCCTATTTGGTTTTGTATTTTTCACCTCACGCCATTCGGCGGGGCAGGCACATAGACATATAGTATACATGGAAAGGCACATAGAAGGTAATGAGGTTTAAAAAGTTTCGCGTTTTACATTCCTCTTAGGTGGACACTTCCTTTTCTCCTGAAAATCTTATTCTACGAAGCTAAAATTCATAGTATCTCGGCCAAATTTTCAATGCTGTTCGTCTTTCCGCTCATCTGCAACGCTTTTCTGCCAGGTTTCGTTATATTAAGTTTCCATCTAAATACTCAAATCAATATCAATGTCGTTTAAGAAAATTTCCCGCGCGGCTGACGCCAGTCGGACAGGCAAAGAGACATAGGGAGCATAGATGCAAAGTTTGCCCTATTCTTCTTTGCGTTCTGACGTTGCACTTCTTTGCACATTTGAGCGACATTCAAAAAACCTAAGTAAAAGACATTGAATTCAATATCTTCAATTTTTAAAAAGTGGAAGCGTGAAAAATCTATTGAAGTTTTTGGTATTGCTGATTGGGAGCAATGCTTTTGGGCAAGGCAGTTATTGGCAGCAGGAAACAAATGTTACCATTTCGGTTTCGTTAAACGATCAAAATCATTCGCTGGATGGATTTGAAACCATTGAATATGTAAACCATTCGCCCGATACACTGGCTTTTATCTGGTTTCATTTATGGCCCAATGCCTATAAAAACGACCGCACCGATTTTAGCGAACAACTACTACAAAATGGCAGAGCCGATTTCTATTTCTCAACCCCCGAGGAAAAAGGTTACATCAACCAGCTAAATTTTAAAGTCAACGACCAAAAAGCGGAAGTCCAAAACACCAGCAAGATCGATATTGTAAAACTGATTTTACCAGCACCGCTTGCACCCGGAAAAAAAGCTATTATTTCTACCCCATTTCACGTACAGCTACCCTACTACTTTAGCCGCGGAGGGCACATAGGAAACGACTACCAGGTAACCCAATGGTTTCCCAAGCCTGCTGTTTACGATGCCAAAGGATGGCATGCTATGCCTTACCTTGACCAGGGCGAGTTCTATAGCGAATTTGGCACCTACGATGTGCAGATAACTTTGCCCGCTGCATACACGGTTACGGCAACCGGGCAGTTGCAAAATGAAGACGCTCTTGCAGACCTCAAGTCGAAAGGCAAATGGCAAACCAATGGCGAGACCAATACATGGCATTATATTCAAAAAAACTGCCACGACTTTGCCTGGTTTGCCTCAAAAGAAATGACCGCCCATTATGATACTGCGCAACTTTTATCGGGCAAGGTGATAGATGTATTTAGCTTTTACAAAAAAGATAGTGAAGACTGGGAGAACAGCGTTGATTATATTAAAGACGGCCTAAAGTATTACAGCGCATGGCTGGGCGATTATCCTTACGATATTGCCAGCGTGGTGCAAGGCCCCGAAAATATTAGCAGTGGCGGCATGGAGTACCCAACGATCACTTTGATAACCACCAGCGAGACAGGCCAGCAACTGGATGGCACCATTGTACACGAAGTGGGCCACAACTGGTTTTACGCTGCTTTGGGCAGTAATGAACGACAGCACCCGTGGATGGATGAGGGCATGAATACTTTTTACCAGCACAGGTACGAAAATATAAAATATGGCAATCATTCAGCTTTGCAGGAAGCCGCAAAAGGGTTTACCAAAAAGTTGCCCGAAGACGAAGAAAGATTGCTGTCGCAGACCCTAGAAAAACTGCATAAAGATGTTGCCATCGATAAACCATCTACTGCATTCAGCCAGATAAACTATGGCCTGGTTGTGTACAATAAAGCTGCGGCATGGATGAAGAAATTAGAACAGCAACTTGGCGTGGAAAATTTTGACAGCAGTATGAAAAATTATTACCGCAACTGGCAATTCAAACATCCCTATCCAGAAGATTTTAAGCGGTCGATCGTAAGCAGCACCCAGGAAAATGTTGAACCGATTTTTAAATTGTTGCATACCACCGGTCCATTAAATGCTCCTATTGACCGTACTGTAAAAATGTCGTTTCTATTCAACCTGAAAAGCACCAACAAATATAAATACATTAACCTGGCACCTGCAATTGGTTACAACAATTACGACAAGCTGATGCTGGGGGCGTTGATCCATAATTACCAGTTACCCATTAACAAGATCAACTTTATAGCGGGTGGATTGTATGGCTTAAATTCAAAAAAAATAAACTCATTTGGCCATGTTTCGTACCACCTCAATAGAAAATGGGTAGATGCCGAGGGCTCATTAAGCCTTTCAAATTTTTCGCAAAACGATTTTACCCGGTCCGATGGAACATCGCTTTTTCCGCGGATCCGGCGTATTGTACCCTCGATTAAGATCACGCTGTTCGATCATGAGCCTTCGTACAGCCGCAGGTTGGTTTTGCAGTTGAAGACTTTTTTGTTAAAAGAAGACCGACTGGATTTTAAGACCATTACTACCCCCACCGATACGACCGATGTTGTTGACCTGGCCTCAAAAAATACCACAATAAACCGGCTGATTGCAACTTATAGCGATAACAGGCTTTTATTTCCCTATTCTATAAAACTGACGGCCGACCAGGGCAAAGATTTTATACGTGCTGGTTTGTCCATTAATTACTTCTTTAATTATTCTGACAATAAATCGGGATTAAACGCACGTTTTTTTGCAGGTAAGTTTATCTACCTGACAAGTAAAACCAATTTAACCAGGTTTGCCAACGACCGTTACGCCATCAACATGACGGGTGCCAATGGATACGAAGATTATACCTACAGTAATTATTTTATTGGGCGCAACGAATTTGAAGGTTATATGAGCCAGCAGATAATGGAACGCGATGGATTTTTTAAGGTGCGAACCGACCTTTTGAGCGATAAGATAGGCAAGACGGACGATTGGTTAATGAGCATGAATCTTTCAACGGACCTGCCAAATGAAATAAACCCGCTGCGGATACTGCCCATTAAAATCCCTATTAAAATATTTGCCGACATTGGCACGTATGCAGACGCCTGGAAAAACAACCCTGCCAGCGGCCGGTTTTTATACGATGCAGGCCTGCAAATTCCGCTGTTTTCATCTATCGTAAATATTTATATACCCATATTATACAGTAAAGTGTACAGTAACTATTTTAAAAGCACCCTCAATGACAAAAGGTTCTTTAAAACCATGTCGTTTTCTTTAGATATGCAGAGAATAGGTTTTAAGAAACTATTCAGGGGGATACCGTTTTGAGGGTGGGGTTAATCAAGGGTATCCAACCGTTGTGGGCAATGCTATTTGCGGTCTTTCCTTATATTTGATGTGTGAACCAACTTACCGACATAAAGATTTTATTGCAATCGTTAAAACCAGAATTAGTGCAAAAGTATCATGTTCGAACTATTGGGCTTTTTGGTTCAGTTGTAAGAGATGATTTTTCTGCTACCAGTGATATAGATATTATTGTTGATTTTTCTCAACCTATCGGAATAGAATTCATTGACCTCGCTGATTACATTGAAAAAAAACTTCATAAAAAGGTCGATTTGGTTTCAAAGAATGGCATCAAAGAAAAATATTATAAATCCATCGAAAGAGAAATAATCTATGTCTAAAAGGGAACCCAATCTTTTAATTGGTGATATTTTAGATAGTGCTCAAAAAATTCTTAATTATACCAGTGACCTGAGTTTCGAAGAATTTATTACAAACAGTTTGGTTATCGATGCAGTAATCAGAAACTTTGAAATAATTGGAGAAGCTGCAAATAGACTTCCGGAAGAATTCAAAGAGAAATATCCTTCTATTGATTGGCATCGCTTAAGAGGTTTTACAAAACGAATAGTGCATGATTACATGGGTATTGACTATTCAATAGTTTGGCAAGTAAAGAAATTTTTTCTTCCAAATATAATTGAAGAGTTGGGCAAATTTTGATCATGCAGCACGTCCAATACCAAAGCTTTGTGCAATCGTAGCGGGATGCTGGAGCAGTGAGCAACAGTTTACTAGAAAACCTTCAAACACATAGATTTTCATTAACAAATTTAGAAATTTTTTTGAAATGAAATGGTAATTGTCAACGTAGCATAGCCGGTATTCTTTCGGCAATGGACATCAACATGGCACCCACCTTTATTATTAATTTGTTGCTTTGCGGCGTTATGGCAATGATTATTGGAGGTGTTGGCAACACAAGAGGTTTAGTGGCAGGTGCATTGCTGGATGCAACGGCACAACATCTTTTAGCATATTACATAGACACTTAACGGATGGATGCAGTTACCTATCTGATTATCATTTTTTTTTAATCTGGAAACTGCTTGGCTTTAGTGGCAGGCGCTTTAAAAAAGTTGAAATTTAGGTATCTTTATAAAAATATGTTTTATGCAAAATGCTGTGACAATAAAAGGTATTTATGATAATGGCAAAATAATCTTTATTGAAGAACCTCCGGTTAGGGCAAAGACAGAGGTAACTATTACCTTTCTTTTAGACAGCATTAAAAAACCAAAACGCATACTTGGTGGCTTAGAAGGAAAAATTATTACCCCTGATGATTTCAACGATTCTTTGGATGATTTAAAAGACTACATGTAGTAGATGAAATATTTGATAGATACGCATGTTTGCCTATGGGCAGTTTCAGAAAAACATAAATTGTCAAACACTGCCATCAATATTTTGGAAGACACAGAGAATGAAATTTTGTGCAGCCAAATAAGCCTGTTCGAAATTGCCATTAAAAGAAAGGCGGGCAAATTTGATGATTTTACAACCTCTTTAGA
>JBBRCW010000301.1:0-8584 GCA_038204535.1 Chitinophagales bacterium
AGTTATCTTTCAATAATCTTATGGTCACTACTTGGTATTGTGCCGGGGTGCAAAGCGGTTTGTGCCCGGCAGCGTTCTCCGGTCCGACTGTTGTTACAGTTATTGCAAAAGTAGATGATGCCTTTGCAGGCGATGATCAAATAATTTGTAATTCCAGCACTGCAACAATATCGGCCAATAATCCTGTTATAGGCAAAGGCAAATGGAGCCAGTTATCAGGGCCGCCCGCCAACCTGTCTGATCCATTTGCATCTACCTCTATTGTTAACGGTTTAAAGCCAGGGTATACCTATTCATTTGTTTGGACGATTAGCGGCGCGGCCGGATGTGGCAGCAGTGCAGATGAAGTACAGATCATTAACCGCCCGTCCGTTACGACAGCGAATGCCGGCGGCGATATCGGGATTTGTAATTTTGCCGGTAACAGCACATTGGTTTTATCAGCCAACAAAGACGCCAACAGGCCGAACGAAAAAGGGGCATGGAAAATTATACAGCACCCGGTGCCGGGCAGCGGAGCAATTGCCAATCCTTCGGAACCGAATGCAATTTTTTCTTATAACCAACCAGGCAGGTACCTGTTAACGTGGACGATTACCAGCGATGTGCAGAATGGTTGCGGCGCATCGGCAGATACCCTTTCTATCAGCATTGCGCCTAAGCCTGTTGCGCAATTTAAGTTGCAGTCTTTAGACCCTTGCACAGGTAATAAGATAGAAGCAACCAATAGTTCGGTGAATGCAGAAAATTTCGCCTGGTATTGGGGCGATGGTGACAGTTCGTTATTTGAAAACGGCAGCCACTCGTATGCGGCATCCGGCACTTATGACATTTGGCTGATAGCCCGAAAATTCGATTTGTCGGCTACCTGCACCGATACGGCCAGGCAAACTATTTCGGTCATCCGAAACCTGCAGGCTCGTATTAAGGTCGATTCCACCAGCCGGTGTATTCCATACAACCTGCAGGTGTCGGCAGCCGATACTTCAGATGTTACCTCGGTGGAGTGGCGCTTTTTTGATAGTTCCACACCGGGATTGTCGTATTACGCTTCTGGTATGTCAGCTTCCTATTTTTACAATAATGCAGGCGCCGATTCGGTAAGAATGATTGTCCGGAATATTAACGGATGTTCGGATAGCTACATCTATCGTTTTATGGTTTACGATGTACCCTCTGCAACCGTTGCCCCCGGCTCAATTAAAACCTGCGAACATGATACGACCATGACTTTTACAGCGGCGGTTAATTATTCGGGAACCGATCCCGTCAATTACAGGTGGTTGGTAAATAACCAGGTAAAGGGCGTGACCAATCCATTCACCTACCGGTTTATAACCCCCGAATCGCAAACAGGTAATACGCCGTATTCAATAAAATTACTGGCCCAAAATGCAGGCGGCTGTGGCGATACTGCCCGTGCGGCAAGCATTACGGTCATGCCTGTTCCGCCGGCAGGTATTAAGGTGTCGCCATCCATCATTCAGCAGCAGCCTGATTACACCTTTACATTTGAAGACACTGCTTCTTCAAACCCCGTAATAAACTACCTCTGGATGTTGGGCGACCGCAGCATGCAAAGCCGCAATGGAAAGCAGGTGACTTTTCAATACAGCGATACCGGTACCTACCACATAAAACTTTTGGCCACCGATTTTTCAAATGGTTGTGTTAACAGCGATACCACCCATGTAACCATATTGTATGTGCCTGGTTACATACAGGTGCCCAATGCCATTTGCCCTGGCTGCACCGATAATGCGCTTCGGCGTTTTCTGCCCCTGGGTAAAGGCCTGGGGCATTATCGGTTACGGATATTGACCACCTGGGGTAAGGTAATTTTTGAAACGACACAATTGAACGCCGATGGCTCGCCTAAAGAAGCCTGGGATGGAAAATACAATGGCACTCCGGCAGAACAGGGATCTTATCGCTGGGAAATAGAAGGCCGGTATGTAAACGGAACCGAATGGCGGGGCATGTTATATCCCGGCAGTTCCAAACCAGTGAAAACCGGATTTTTAACCATCATAAAATAACTGTATGAAGCGTATTCTTTTTGAAGAGACAGGCGGTTATCATGATAACATCAGGGCGATGTTGGCAACTTTAAAAAAGGCCGCCATTCAAGCCATCAATTTTTTTCGATGCCACTTCAGTCGCAGTGCCTGGCTGCTGCTGATTTGCTGCGGGATGCTTTTTACCGCTGCCATTGCCCAGGATCCAATATTTACGCAGGCTTTTTTATCGCCGGTATATTTAAATCCGGCTGCCACAGGCACAGGCGATTATGATTTGCGGGTATCGGGTATTTATCGCCGCCAGTGGTGGACGGTGCCTTCTAATATGAATGCTATGGTGGTTTCGGTTGACAAGTTTGTGCCAGATATTAGCGGTGGTATAGGATTAACCGCTGTTCATTCATCCGAAGGCTACCTGAATAAAAACGGCATCTATGCGTCGTATGCTTATAACATTTGCAGCGGCACGGCCAGTGTTGCCGACAACGGCGGTTCGCCTAAATGGTTCTGGACCGGTGGCCTGCAATTTGGTTTTGCACAATCTAAAATTGACTTTAATAAATTGGTTTTTGCCGACCAGATCAATACCGGCGGTTACATACCTGGTTCGGTTAGCAGCGCCAATCCGCCATTAAGAAGCGGGCGGGTTTTTCCCGATTTTGCCGCAGGAACATTTTTTAATTATAACATAAACGATTACAACCGTCTGCTGCTTGGCTTTAGCGGGCACCATATCAATAAGCCCGACGAATCGCTTACTTATAGCAGCGATACCGTTCGCAGCCAGTTACCGGTGCGTTGGTCGGGTAATGTATTGTACACCCATACCGATCCATCGCAAACCTGGTCGTATAGTTTGGCGGCTATTGGCTACCGGCAAGCCTTTAACAGCAGCTACCAGGTGGGCACTGAGATCACTCAAAATCAATTTGATATCAGCCTCGGCATTTGGTACCGGTTCAGCACTAAAGACAAAACGTTTAACTTTCCGCCGGTAAATACATTCAGTGTTTCGCTGGCTATTAATTTAACTGGTAACAGCGGCAATAAAGACAAGGTGAGGGTAGGAGTGGCACACGATGCCGAGGTAGGTAAAAAGTCGTACTCTTATACAACAGGCAGCAGCGAAATAGGTTTTGTCTGGGACCATAGTACCTACAATATGGGAGTGGATGATCCCTGCAAACCCAAGATAAGCAGCACTGTTTGCCCGGCATTTGTGAAGTAGTGAGTGGTGAGTTGTGAGTTGTGAATAGTGAACAGTGAATAATGAATAATGAAGTGATGCCGTCATGCTGAATTTATTTCAGCATCCCCTGGAAAACATTTTGTGAATTCCATGGTGTTCTTAAACAAGTCGGGTAACTGTATCAGTGAATAGTGAACAACAAATAGTGAATAGTGAATAATGAATAGTTGAAGTGATGCCGTCATGCTGAATTTATTTCAGCATCCCCTGGAAAACATTTTGTGAATTTCATGGTGTTCTTAAACAAATCGGGTAACTGTATCAGTGAATAGTGAACAACAAATAGTGAATAGTTGAAAGATGATACACCATAGTTCAATCATTGAGAAGATGTTTAATTGAAAGTGTGGCTTTAAAGCCTGAAGGGCTTCAATATTCATAGCCGTGGGTGAAGCCCACGGAAGAAAAACAAAAAATGATCAAAAGCCCTGAAGGGGCGCGATACGGGGGAAAGAAGTGAATAGTGAATAACGAATAGTGAATAGTGAATACTGTTTGCCCGGCATTTGTGATATAGGAATTGGCAGCATTAGCACAATTTATTTGAAGTCTTTCAACTTGTAGATCTTTTGCTGCTACACTCTTATAGCCATATTTTTTACTGAGCCGTAACCTGCTTATCTTAAAGGCGCTAAAACTCCAAATCAAACCTTATGAGATATCTTGCTATTAGCTTTATCGTTTTATTTCTTCCCTGTTTATCCACCAATGCTCAAACAAACAAAAAGCTGTTTGTCATCAAACCAATAACAACCCAAAGCGATTGGCTGGTGACACCAATTGTGCAAAAGGCGGAAGTCTATGTTAAAGGGCAAAATATTGTGCTTAATAACGGGCTGGTCAAAAGGGTCTTTCGATTGCAACCCAATATAGCATGTATCGATTATACCAATTTAAGCAATGGGCAGCAGCTTTTGCGTGCCATAAAACCCGAAGCAAAAGTGCAGATCAACGGCGTGGAATATGCCATTGGCGGCTTGCATGGTCAAAAAGAAAAAGCTTACCTATTGCCACAATGGGTAGATAAAATGACAACCGGAGAAAGCGACTTTATCGTAACAGGGCATACCATTTCACCTGTCAAGCCATTTATCAACTGGAAGCCGGCCACCTGGGCCATGAACAAAAAACAAGCCACTGGCAAAGAGTTGGTATTTACGTACGCTTCTGCGATACCCGTTCTGCAGGGCATTATTGTAAAAGTTCACTACGAATTATATGATGGCCTTCCCCTGATCGTAAAATGGGTTTCTATAGAAAACAAAGGCAGTGGTTCAATTAAACTAAACCGCGTTACAAACGAAGTACTGGGTTTGGTGGAAGAGGAAAGCGCTGTGGTGGGTAGTCCGGAGGAAATGAAGAAGCAGCATGGAATATATACTGAAACGAATTATGCTTTTAACAACGCCATGCGTTACGATATCAGCGACCAGACAACGCATTGGAAAATCGACTCCTCTTATACATCGCAGGTCAACTATAACTACCAGACACCCTGCGTGCTGGAGGTGTATCCCGAAAAAGCGCCCGGCATTGAACTGCAGCCGGGCGAAGTATTTAAATCAGTGCGTACACATGAATTGCTGATGGATAGCTACGACCGCCAGCGGCGTGGAATAATGATCAAAAGAATGTACAGCACCATAGCGCCCTGGACTACCTCAAACCCAATATTTATGCATTTGGTTAGCCGAAACAATGAAGAGGTGCGGCGGGCAATCGACCAATGCAGGGCCACCGGTTACGAAGCGGTGATTTTAAGTTTCGGAAGTCATTTAAATATGGAGGACAGCGCTGCGGCCAACATTCAACGTTGGAAGGTATTGGCGGACTATGCCCATGCGAATGGCATATTACTGGGCGGTTATTCGTTGTTCAGCAGCAGGCGAATTAGCGATGAAGACGATGTTATTGACCCCAAGACCGGCAAGCCGGGCGGCGCCTTTTTTGGCAATGCTCCTTGTTTTGGCAGTAAGTGGGGGCTGGCTTACCGCGATAAGATTCAATACTTTTTTCAAGAAACCGGCTTTGATATCTGGGAGAATGATGGCCCTTATCCGGGCGATGTATGTGCTTCTGTTTCTCATCCGGGACATAAGGGATTAGATGATTCGCAGTGGCGCCAAATGGAAATTCAGAAAGGATTATACCACTGGCTAAACGAGCATGGGGTATATATTAACGCCCCTGACTGGTATTTTTTAGATGGCACGCACAAGATTGCTATTGGCTACCGCGAGGTAAATTTCAGTTTGCCCAGGGAGCAGCAGCTTATTTTAAACCGTCAGAATATTTATGATGGCACGCAGGAAAAAACCGCCTCAATGAGCTGGGGTTTTGTGCCGCTCACCAAATACCAGGGCGGCGATTCATCGGCTGTGCTGGAACCGTTAAGCGAACACCTGAAAGATTACGAGCAATTGATGGTGCAGTATTATGGTGCCGGGGTACAGGCTTGCTATCGGGGTCCGCGGTTATACGATACAGAAACAACCCGGCTGATGGTTGCCAAAACAATTGATTGGTATAAGAAATACAGGCCGATACTCAATTCGGATATCATCAACCTTCGCCGCGCCGATGGAAGGGATTGGGACGGACTCATGCATGTAAATCCGCAACTGAAGCAAAAAGGCTTTGTAATACTGTACAATCCTGCCAAACAAAAGATTACCAGAACCATCGACTTGCCATTGTATTACACCGGACTTACAAACCAGGCTACCTTAACCGACAAAAATGGTTTGGCAAAAAAATACATCCTCAAAAGGGACTATACCATTGCGCTTACTTTTACTATTGAGCCCGAAACGTTTACGTGGTATGTGGTGGAATAGTGAGTGGTGAGTTGTGAGTGGGGGGCAGTGAATAATGAATAGTGAATAGTGAATAATGAAGAATTGTGAGTGGTGAGTAGTGAGTGGTGAATAATGAAAATCTGGCATTAAAAATAATAAACCTTGAGAGGATTTTTATATTGGATAGGTTTTGTTCGGTCGAAAAGATATGCAGGTACTTCAATCGATGTAATTCAAAAAAAAAATATTTACCGTTCCGGTCTGTTTCATCTTTTTACATAGCCGCCTGTTTTTTCGGCAAAAAATGTTTACCATTGCTATGGGTGTTTTCCTATAACGAATTGCTGCCCGTAAAACCGGTTATGCGATCAATGAGAGCAAATAAATTAATATTCAATAAAAATATGCGCCGTACGCTTTGCCTCTTATTGGGTATGGTCCCTCTGTTATTTTTTACGGTACCTGGCAAGGCGCAGCAAGAACCATTTACGCTTACAAAGGCGGTGGTTTATGGTCTTTCTCATTATCAAACTATCCAGGCAAAAAAAGAATACCTGAAAGCATCTGCCAGCCTGGTTCAGCAAACCCGCAGCGAATATTTGCCCAATATAGTGGCCGGTTTGCAGGAAGCATACGGTACAGCCAACGGCCAGTTTGGATCACTGGGGCCTGGCAGCATTCAGGGCCTGTCAGCATCGGGACCATTTAATGCGGGCCAAAGCTGGAATGCCGCCTTTGCATCGCAATATATACTTAGCACCAATTGGGAGGTTTTTTCGTTTGGCAGGCTACAATCAAAGATCAGCAGCGAACAGGCCCGGGTGACAACTGATTCTATGGACGTAGTGCAGGAGCAGTTTATACAGGGCGTTAAAATAGCTGACGCGTTTTTAAGCCTTTTGATAGCGCAGCGCCTGGTGACCAATGCAAAGGCCAATATTGAACGGGCCAAAAGTGTGCAGACGGTGGTGACTGCAAAGGCAAAATCTGGTTTGATAGCGGGGGTGGATTCTTCGATCTCCAACGCCCAGGTATCTTCGGCTAAGATCGCGTTGAACGATGCGGTTTTTGTTGAACAGGACCGCCGGAATATGCTTGCCCGAATGATTAATGCAGAAGCTGCAAGCCTTCAAACCGACTCCTCTTTTTTCTTCCGGAACATCCCAGCAAATTTTAGCGGCACAAACGATTTTGATAAAAATCCGCAGGTGCAATTTTACCAGTCGAGGATTGCGCAAAACGAGCAGTACACTACCTTTCTAAAAAAAAGCATTCTACCCGGCGTCAATCTTTTTAACATCTGGCAAACCCGGGGAAGTGGTTTTTACAGTGATTATTCACCGGTTACCAATCCGCATTATACAAAAAGTGTTTTTCAGGGTATTAGCCCTACCCGTATAAATTATGTAGCGGGTGTTTCCATTGCCTGGAATATCGTTAGCATCGCCAAAAACAAACACCTTGTGCAATCGCAGGAGGCTGTTACCAGGGCCATGCAGCAGGAGGCTGACCTGGTTTCTTCGCAATTAAAAAACCAGCTTGCACTTGCCGACGAAAGGATAGCCAACGCGCTGGAAAGATTAAAGGAAGTTCCGGTGCAATACAAAGCAGCCTCGGACGCTTACCTGCAAAAGAGCGTGTTATATAGAAATGGATTGACCGATATGGTTGACATTCAGCAGGCATTGTTCGCTTTAAATAAAGCAGAAACCGATGTTGGTATCGGCTACATAAATGTTTGGCAGGCTTTGCTGTTGAAGGCGGCTGCATCAGGCGACTTTAATTTGTTTTTGGAACAGGCGGGGAAGTGAGGGGGAATAGTGAATAGTGAAGAGTGAATAGTGAAGAGTGAATAGTGAATAATGAGGAAGAATAAATAATTGATTTCTATCGACGCAATGGGAATTACCTGGAAACGATTTAGGGAGAACCGTCATGCTGAATTTATTTCAGCATCCCCTGGATTTTCGACTGACAATTATCCAGGGGATCCTGAGACGAGCTCAGGATGATGGTCTGCGGTTCAGGTGTTCGTCATGCTGTATTTATTTCAGCATCCCCTGGAGTTCGACTGTGGCATTTATCCAGGAGATCCAGAGACGAGCTCAGGATGACGGTCTTTGGTTCAGGTGTTCGTCATGCTGAATTTATTTCAGCATCCCCTGGATTTCGACTGGCAATTATCCAGGAGATCCTGAGACGAGTTCAGGATGACGGTCTGCGGTGCAGGTGCACGTCATGCTGAATTTATTTCAGCATCTCCTGGATTTCGGCTGACAATTATCCAGGGGATCCTGAGACGAGCTCAGGATGACGGTCTTTGTTTCAAGTGTTCGTCATGCTGAATTTATTTCTGCATCCCCTGGATTTTCGCCTGGCAATTATCCAGGAGATCCTGAGACGAGCTCAGTATCACGGTCTGCGGTTCAGGTGTTCGTCATGCTGAATTTATTTCAGCATCCCCTGGATTTTCGCCTGGCAATTATCCAGGGGATCCTGAGACGAGCTCAGGATGA
>JBBRCW010000302.1:0-8571 GCA_038204535.1 Chitinophagales bacterium
CTGAACGTTCAGCACCATATCTTTTGAATACAGCACCTTCAGAGCCTGCCCCGCCAAAGCGGGGGGGTTTGCATACTTCGTCTGTACAACGTATGCGGTAGGCCTACTACCATCTTTTATACAACATTGAAAAGAATAGCCCATTCTTTTCATTCGTGACACACCCAACAAGGGTGGAATGGCGGAATTATCTTAAAAAAGAAGCTTTGTGGTTATAAAGTCAAGTTCTATCTTTAGTAAATTGAAACCTTAACTATTGATTGCAGCCTTAAAAAACAACGAAAAGGAACTGATACTCCTAATGGCGAAAGGCAATGAAAAAGCTTTTCGCTTGTTATTTGATAATCACTGGAACAATATTTATACCGTAGCATTTACATTAACCAAGTCATCGGTGCTTTCAGAAGAGCTGGTGCAGGACGTATTTCTTAAGATATGGCTAAACCGGAACAAGCTTTCTGCCATAGACAACTTTGGAGGTTATTTATTCAGGGTGGCAAAAAATCATATTTTTAACGAACTGCGGAAAAAAACGTTGGAACAATCTTTTATAGAGCACCTGGATCAGTATTTTTTTGAAACCTCTAACCAGCCCGACCAGGCGTTTATTCTGAAGGAAACAAATGATTTGATAAATAAAGCCGTGCAACAACTGCCCGAACAGCAAAGGAATGTGTATGAATTAAGCCGGAACGACGGAATGGATCATTCGGGAATAGCAGCTAAGCTTGGTATATCTAAACTGACCGTAAAGAGCCATATGAATAAGGCATTACAGAAAATCCGCCATTACCTTCTGTTGCATTCTGATGCTTACATTTTAATTTTCCTTGCGACTCTACCCTGTTAATAAGGGAAAACCTTTTGCAAATTCTTTTCATTTTTGCCCGCCTGAAATTTTCTTAAAAAAAGTTTCCCACCGCAAATCTTGACTTTCAGACATGTGTAAACGCCCCTTTATAAAAGAAAATTTCCTGCAGATGTTCGCAGCATTTTCCCGGGGATGTTGGCAGAGACCTCAATAAAAATTCGTAATAATCAGTTTAAATCAGCGGGAGAAAAATTGTTCCCCACAAACCTTGAATTACAAACACGTACAAAAGTGACATTATAAGTTTCACAAAAAATATAACCTGCTGCATTAACCATCTTCACCGGATCATTGTATTTTTTTGACTTCAAAAAAAATATTTTACCGGCGACTAATACCACCTCATTTTTTTGGTGTCATTATATCTGTAAGGCAGCATAAGGAGAATCACCATCACCAACGGATTATGATATGGGGTATTAAAAGGCCGATAAATTATGTACAAGAAATCGTTTGATGACTTGCTTTCAGGGTATATAAATAATTCCTTAACCAGGGATGATCTGGCCTATTTTATACAACTCATCCGCAATGGTGAATTTGAAGAAGAAACAAAGCAAATGATCGAACAATTGTTGATTGAAAAACCTTCAATTACCATAGACGATCACGAACGCGCCGACAAAATATTTGAAAACATTCTGCAGCGGTCCGCTCAGATAGACGAAGAAAGTGAAAAAATAATTTTACCCGCACCAGCCAGAACAAAGCTATTTTCAATAGTAAGATTTGTTGCGGCGGCTTCCATAATAGGTCTGGTAATTTTAGGAAGTTATTATTGGTTTGGCAATAAACCCGCTAATGAAATTTCAAAAACCGAGGTAAAAAAGCCTGTTTATAAAAATGATCTGCCGCGGGGGGGCAATAAAGCATTACTGACCCTTGCCGATGGTTCCGTAATAGTGCTCGACGATGCAAAAAATGGAGCCCTTACCCAGCAGGGAAATGCAAAAATTATAAAACTGGACGGCCGGGTCAACTATAATTCGACGAATGCGTCAACCAATGAAATTGTATATAATTCAATTAGCACGCCAAAAGGAGGCCAATATCAAATTGTGTTGCCCGATGGAAGCGAGGTATGGTTAAATTCAACTTCGTCCATACGTTTCCCCACGGCATTTTCGGGTAAAAACAGAACCGTTGAAATTACCGGGGAGGCATACTTTGAGATAGCTAAGAATAAGTCGATGCCTTTTATTGTGAAAGTTAACAACGCCGAAATACAGGTTTTAGGAACGCATTTTAATGTTATGGCATATAACGATGAAAGCATGCTTAACACCACATTACTGGAAGGTTCTGTAAAATTTATAAAAGAAAATGTCACCAAAATTCTTACACCGGGCCAGCAATCGCAATTGTCTAACGATGGCCATGTTAATGTAGTAAGCAATGTTGATGTTAACAAAGTTATCGCCTGGAAAAACGGCATGTTTAATTACCAGGGAGCCGACATAGGAACCGTACTACGGCAAATATCCAGGTGGTACGATGTGGAGATAGTGTATACTAAAAAAGTGGATGACCTGTTTTACGCCGAAATTCCCAGAAACACCCAGCTTTCAGATTTATTAAAAGCATTGGAGTTAACCGGTAAAGTCCATTTTGAAGTAGAAGGCAAAAAGATAATTGTGATGCCTTGACGGTTTGAAGGTATAAAGAATGCCGATATGAAACCTGGCCCCTCCGGATATTCTGAAAATTCAATATTCACCTGATTAAACATCAGATTGCTATCCAATAAAAAGTTTGAAACAATATTATTCAACCATTTAAAAAACAAAGGAGTAAACAAAAATCAATGAATATTAGCTTCGGACCTGTATGTTTTATAAAAATTGAAAAACAACAGAAAAAAGCCGGATCACCGCTGGCAGGCGGCACCCGGCAAAAGTTCAGGCTAATAATATTAAACGGTCTTACGGTTTTTATTCTATAACCCAAACATAACGAAAGTATGAAACTAATTGCTTGCCGCAGCCTCTTCGGGTTACGAAAGAAGAGTATTGCCAAAACATTTTTGATTATGAAAATGTCTTTGATTTTAATTTTTGCAATGAGCCTTAATGCCAATGCAAAAGGGTACGCCCAAAAACTAACCATTTCGCAAAACAATGTCCCCCTTCAAAAAGTATTTAGCGAAATCAGCAGACAAACAGGGTACACATTTGTCTACACAGAAAGCCTTCTTCAAAAAGCAAAAAAAGTAAGCATTTCCACTACCAATGCTTCGCTCGACCAGGTATTAAAAGAATGTTTTAAGGACCAGTCGCTTACTTTTCAAATTCTGAACAAACTCATTATTATTAAAGAAAAGGAAGAAGTCGCAATAAAAGAAATCGTCCTTAACTCGCCACCGCCTCCACCCGTTACTATTTCGGGTAAAGTAACTGATGACAAAGCAGCGCCGTTAACTGACGTAAGCGTTTTACTAAAAGGTACCAACACCGGTACACGGACTGATAAAAGTGGCCAGTTTAGTATTTCGGTTCCCAACCCTAACAGCACACTTGTCTTTTCATTTGTAAACTATGGCTCGCAGGAAGTGGCTTTAAATGGCCGTACCAATTTAAACATTACAATGGTACAGGAATCCGCTGCCATGCAACAGGTGGTAGTAACGGCATTGGGTATTAAGAGGGAAGCCAAAAGCCTTGGCTACGCAACCTCAACCGTGGCCCCCGAACAGATTACGGTTAACCGCACTTCCAGTTTCATGAATGCGCTCGAAGGCAAAATCGCCGGTGTTAATATAACCTCTATGGGATCAGGCCCCGCAGGTACCAGTAAAATAAGAATACGCGGCCAGTCTTCTTTTGGAGGTAACAATTCGCCGCTTATTGTTGTAAATGGTGTGCCTATCGACAATACAAACTTTGGCGCACGGGGTGATGTTTCTGCCAGGGGAAGCAATCGTACTTCCGACGGAGGTGATGGTTTAAGCAGCATCGACCCGGATAATATTGAGTCGATGACTGTACTGAAAGGTGCAGCCGCTTCGGCGTTGTATGGTTCACGTGCAAAAGATGGCGTTATTATGATCACCACTAAAACAAGAGGCAAAGGCACCGGCATTGGTATTGAGTACAATACCAACTACACAAACGAAACGCCGCTCGACTATACTGACTATCAGTACGAATATGGGCAGGGTGAAAATGGTGTTCGCCCCACAACTCCCAATCCAACATCGGGCCAGTGGAGCTTTGGCGAAAAATTTCAGCCGGGCATGACACAGGTTTTGTTTGATGGCGTGGTGGTGCCTTATGTGCCGCAAAGAAACCAGATTACCGATTATTATCGCAAGGCAAACAGCCTCACCAATACCATCACTTTATCTTCGGGCAACGAGTTTGGAGGATTTAACTTGTCGCTTTCTAACATGTCTTCCGAAGCCATCCTTCCAGGTTCTGATTACAACCGTAAAAACCTAAACCTGGGATTTTCGCAGATTTTCGCTAAAAAGCTAACCGTTACTGGAAGTATAAGTTATTCAAACGAAAAACGTAACAATCCGCCCAATATAGCCGAGCAGGATTATAGCCCCGTTGTTCTATACAACCTGGCTAATTCCATGCCCCTGGAGTTGCTAAAGAAATATGCGTTCAACAGCGCCGGCGACGAATTTTTATGGTCGAGATTCACCAACCGTACCAATCCCTATTTTGCGCTTAGCCGTTTCGATCATATTACGAGAGACAGGATATTCGGTAATATTTCTGCCCGGTACGATATAACGGATTGGCTGTATTTACAGGGAAGAGTTGGACAGGATTATTATTCACGCTCACAGGATTATAACCTGCCCACCGGCAGCCAGAGACAGGCGCCTGCACCTCCGGGTTTTGTAAATGGCGAATACGCCCAGGACGAGCGCCGTTTCAGGGAAATCAATACAGACTTTCTGGTGGGGGCAAAACATGCTATAAAAGATTTTGGAATAGATGTTACAATTGGAGGCAACCAGATGCACAGAAAATTAAACCGGAATAATGTTTTGGTGAACGACTTTTATCAAAGAGGCCTGTATACTTTAGGAAACGGCAGACAGCTAAACCCTATTTACGAAATATCTGAGCGGGCAGTTAACTCTTTGTATGGTGCCGCCGAACTTTCTTATAAGGGTTACCTGTTTGTAAATGGAACCGTTCGAAACGATTGGTTCTCTACGCTTTCACCGCAAAACAGGAGCATTTTATATCCATCCATCACCAGCAGTTTTGTATTTTCTGAAGCGTTCAAAAACAGTATGCCTTCCTGGATATCTTTTGGCAAAATAAGGGCCGCATACGCCGAGGTGGGCAGCGATACGGATGTACCTCCTTACTCCAACAATTTGTTTTATGCCATCAATCCGGCGCTGTTTCCTAATGCGGCCGGTACGGGGCAGCCGCTTGCAGGCATCAACACCACCGTCATTCCCAATCCAAACCTGCGACCCATGAACGTAAAGGAAAAGGAAATTGGCCTGGAAATGAGGCTCTTTAAAAACAGGCTTTCATTTGAATTAAGCTATTATGATAAATTATCGTCGGACCAGATTCTAAGGGCACAAACTTCCGATGCTTCAGGATTTCTTACGCAATTAATAAATGTAGGTCAAAGCCGCAATAAAGGCCTTGAAATGACGGTAAACGTTTCACCGGTTTCAACCGGCAACTTTACCTGGAACCTGAATTACAACGCGGCGTACAATACTTCTAAAGTGCTTAGCCTGGGTACCGGCGTCAGCGACACCATCATTACCGTTGGAACAGGAGATTTTACGGGAGAACTAAGGCAGGTAGTAGGTAAACCCATTGGCCAGTTATATGGCTATGGTTTTTTAAGGGATGAAAACGGCACACAAATTTTTGACGCCGGTAATGGCCGCCCATTACGTACCGCTACGCAGCTGGATTTCGGCAGTGCGGTACCCATTTGGACCGGTGGAATTACCAACAGTTTCAATTATAAAGGCATCAGCCTTTCTGCACTGGTTGATTTTAAGCTGGGCAACAAAATGATCTCCGGCACCAACTTCAATGCCTATCGCGAAGGCCTACATAAAGAAACGTTGACAGGCCGGGAGCAAGGTTATGTGATTGGAAAGGGTGTTAACTTAAATAAGCAGGAAAACACTACCCGATCGGGCGTACAGGCATTTTACGAAACCGTTCGCAGTCAGAATATTGCTGAACCATTTGTTTATAATGCCGGGCTATACCAATTGCGCCAGATAACGCTTGGGTATGATTTTACAAAAATGGTAAAGTCAGTAAAGTTTATAAAGGGATTAAGGCTGAACGCCGTTGCCAACAATGTAGCGGTGCTTAAAAAGTGGGTTCCAAATATTCACCCCGAACAATTCGGTCTTCCATCGGATAATCTGATCGGGCTCGAAGCAACAGGTTTGCCTATTACGCGAAGTGTAGGGTTTAATTTGAACATCAAATTTTAATATCTAACCCTTTTATTCAACTTATCATCTATATAAAATGAAAAAGATTAATAAATTTTATTACAGTCTGCTTATAGTGCTGGTCTTATTTACTTCGTGCGATAAAGGTTTTGATGAAATGAACATTAACCCTATCGCTCTCACTTCGGTTGAACCTGCCTTTCAATTAAACAATGCGATTGTGGCAAGCGCTTTTGCCTATGGCAATCTTAGTTATGAAACCACTATAGTAAAGCAGATGATCACACCTTTTAGTGGTGTTGGTTCTGCCGGCAACTACAACCAGGACAACCGCAATGTTGCCAGCGGCAACTGGAACCGCTATTACAGAACGGTAATAAGGGAGCTGGTTGATGTAATTGAGAAAACAAAAAGTGACCCTAACCAAACGAACCTATACAATACGGCAAGAATTTGGAAGGCTTATGCATTTATGGTACTAACGGATACATATGGCGATATCCCTTACACACAGGCGGGACTTGGCTATTTAAACGGAACCGTTAAGCCCACATACGACAGCCAGGAAGCCGCATATACCGATATCTTAAAAGAACTTGAAACTGCAGGCGCAGCTTTGGATGCTTCCAAAACAAAAGTTACCAGGGAAGTATTGTATAATGGTGACATTCTTAAATGGAAAAAACTTGGATACTCTTTAATGTTACGTGCGGCTATGCGGTTGTCAAAAATAAAACCTGCTATCGCATCGTCTTATGTGGCTAAAGCGGTTGCAGGAGGTTTAATGCAATCAGGCGTGGATGATGCCGTTATCCGGCACACGGCAAATTTTCCAAACGATGTTGGCAACCAGTTAAACGGAGGGCAATCTGCTTTCTTTTATCTTGCTGAAGATTTTGTAAATTTTCTTAAAACAAACAACGATCCCCGCCTTACTTCCATAGCGGTAAGGTATGTTGGAGCATTAAGTGGCGCCAATCAAACAGAGGCCAAGGCAAACCGTACGGCAAGTGTTCAAATAGGTATGCCATTGGGCTACGATAACACTACCATTTCAGGACCCGTTGCTGCAAATGGCCTTAAAAGCTTATGGGACTATAGCCAGTTGGACCGTACACGTATGGCCAATCCGCAGGCGCCAACTTTTTTGGTTACCTATGCCCAAACGCAACTGTTATTAGCCGAAGCAGCAGTACGCAACTGGACAACCGGCGACCCGGCAGTGCTTTATGCAAACGGCATAAGGGCACACATGAACCAACTGGCTTTGTATGGCACGGCATCCGCGGTTACCACCAGTAATATAGATGCTTATATATCGGCCAATCCGCTTGATGTTACCAAGGCGCTGGAACAGATCAATACACAATATTGGGTTGCCTCGTTTTTAAACGGACCCGAAGCGTTCGCTAACTTTCGCCGTAGCGGGTTCCCGGTATTGACACCCAATTTGTTTCCAGGTAAAGACCTTAAAACAGAAACTTTTATTCGCCGGCTTACCTATCCTGACGCGGAGCTGAATGTGAACCGCGAAAATGTGCAACAGGCAATCAGCCGCCAGGGGCCCGATATTTTGGATACAAGAGTTTGGTGGGATATGAAATGATTGGCAGTAGTTTGTTTTGTGGTACGGGCAGATGTTTTACATGGCGACATTCTTGCTTCCGACAAGTCGGAACAGTTCAAAGGCAACGCAATGGTTGAACTTAGCGTACCAGTTATGTGCCTGCCGCTTGTCATCCGGCGCTTGTCTAAGATTCGCACCCTTTTACTTTTATGGATCTTCGTAAAAATGCGTACTTAATTTGAATGGATATTTAAGTCGGCATGTTTCACGCAAAGCCGCAAAGAGCCTCACGCAAAGATGTACAAGTTTATTTAAATGGATAATTCAAAGTATTTTCTTTGCGTTCTTTGCGTTCTTTGCGTCCTTTGCGTGGTTTTATACTTTGCGTCTTTGCGTGGAAAACCGCATCAAAATCATTAACACGTTTTTAAATTATAACCACTAAAGCACCTTGATGAAAAATTTAAAAAATAAAATAAAAAACGGGGAAGCTGTAAACGGCTGCTGGCTTAACCTGGGAAGTTCACTAACCGCTGAAATTGTTGGATTGGCAGGTTTTGATTGGGTACTCATAGACCTTGAACATGGGGCCGGTAACGAAAAGGATGTGCTTTCGCAACTGCAGGCGCTGGAGCATACCAGCACTGCCGCTATCGTAAGGATTGAAAGCACGGAACGACAAAGGATACACCGGGTGTTAGATGTTGGCGCGGAAGGCATTATGTGCCC
>JBBRCW010000303.1:0-8560 GCA_038204535.1 Chitinophagales bacterium
TTGTTGGCAAATGAGCAAAATTTAATGAAGTATTTCTCATTTAGGGTGCCAGGCGAGGTATATTTTAAAGTAGTTAATTGGTAAAATCTGTAAATTTTTGATAACGGAGGATAATCTAAGCGGTTTGACAAAAAGACCGACGTATAATTTTATTGTCAGATCAAAATAACCGGTCAGTAAATAAGAGTTATTACAAACAAAAAGCAGGCAACATAAATTAGCCTGCTTTTTGAAAAAATATATTGTAAGTATATATTACATTCTGCTCGAAAGATCTTTGCCCGCCTTAAATTTTGCTACTTTTTTAGCCTTTATCTTAATAACGGCTCCAGTTTGTGGGTTGCGGCCATTACGTGCTGCTCTCTTGGATACTGAGAAAGTACCAAATCCAACCAACGTTACTTTGCCGCCACCTTTTAAGGTTTTTGTAACAGCTTCTACAAAGGAATCCAAAGCAGCATTTGCCTGGGTTTTTGTGATTTCTGCATCATCGGCAAGTTTTGCAATCAATTCAGCTTTGTTCATAATTATCTTTTTTGTTTTTATTAGAGCAACAAATTTATCAGGTTTTCTCAAGAAGTAAAACTTTTTTACCTGTTTATATCAACCTTTTATCGGCTAAAAGCTATCAGCCATAACGGCCGGGCCTAATATAGCATCCGCAAATTTATGTCGGAATAACTTCCATAATGCTTTTAAATGAAATGAATTTCTCTCCCCACCTATCAATGGCTTCCTGTCTAAATTTGTTTGAATATTCATCAAGATAAAGATCGAGGCTTTTTTTATCGGTAACATAAAATTGTACTGCATAGGTGGGTCCATCTCCATCGTCGGCTTCTAATAATTTTACCAACTGGTGATTTTCGAAATTACCAGCAGCCATAACGGCGGGTAAGTGTTCTGTTTTCATCCATTGCAACCAATCATTTTCAATTGCCCAGTAGAGTTTTGTGGTAATATTGTAAATAAGCATCCCTGGTTATTTTGTAAGTTTATCGCCGATCAGCATTGATCATTATAAAATTTTCCATCAAAAAAAGTAATCTTTACTTTTTAAGGCAAAGTAAATCAGGCTGGTCATCAAAACCAAATATCAGCCCGTTGGCTCCCTTAGTTTAGTTTCAAGTCTATGAAATATTCAATACCATATAGTTTCGTTTTGCAGCTACTGTATCCTGTCAGGTTAAAGGTGGTGAAGATGTTAGGGGGATACGGTTTATACCAGGAAAAAAGATTGAAGCTGTTTCTAAGGGAAAAAGAAACGCAAATTGAGTTTAACGGGGTGTTTGTCGCTACACAGCCCGCATATTTCAAAGCCTTACAAAATGAGATTCATAGTTCAAAAATGGAATTTGATCTGGATGGGTCAAATGATTCCTGGATTTTTATAAGTGAAGACCTGGAAGATTTTAAAGAGAAAGTAGAAAAAGCATGTGAACTTATAAAAAAGGGAGATGAAAGGATCGGAAAATAGCGTTGATAAATTGCAGCAACCCATAAGCGTCTAAAAACAGGCTTGAAACAGTGGAATAATTTATGAATGATAAATTAAAACAGAACACCCATTGTAAATACAACAGGTGTTTATTTTAAATACCCCCTAGAAGATCTTTAACTAAAGGCAAAGCCAGTATTTATTTCTATTGGCAGGTGTAAAACACCCGATTATTTTAATTTTTAAGTAAAACGGGATTTAAACAAAGAACCTATAGTTAAGGATACTAACCTATACCCAGAATTGGGTATTTTAGTAATGTCATTCCTACAAAGGGGGAATCCTTACAAAGGTCATTTAAATTATTTTTTTTGAAAAACAGGCCTGAACTATGATTGCACACTATATAATCGCCTGGCTAAATGAGTAATTCAAACCAATGGGGAAATTATAGCCCTGAAATTATAAGTAGAATTGACGGCCTTGTAGCAACGGCCGACTCCATACCCGGAGTGGTCGTCTTACACGAAGTAGGCGATTACCCTGTTGTTTATATGTGTACTAAGGGATTGGTACAACTAGGAATAACCTTACCCGAATTGCAGCAAATGAAAGCGGAATACCATTCCCGGTATTTTAACATTGATGACATGGGCGACTTTCTTCCAAAATTGCATCACCTCATACAACAAAAAGACCCAGATGCCCATTTTGCCTATTTCCAGCAGGTAAAACTAGCAAGTTCCGATTCGTGGGTTTGGTATTTAACCTGCACCCGAATTTTTGCGCTTGACGAGAAGCGCAATCCCCTGATAATAATATCGGTTGCGTTACCGGTGCAGGATATGAAACACATACCTAAAAAAGCCGAGCGGCTGCAGAAGGAAAATTATTTTCTAAAACAAAATTTTCATCGGTTTGCCAAATTGGGCGACCGCGAAAGAGAGGTGCTAAAACTCGTTTCTTTAAGCATTGGCTCTGCCGAAATAGCCGAAAAATTATTTATTTCTGTTGAAGCGGTGCATACCCACCGAAAAATATCAAGAAAAAATTAGAGATCAATACTGTTTACGAATTTACGGAATGCGCCAGGGCCTTCGATTTGATCTAAGCGTTGATCATTTCTATATCGCACAGTGTTCGTGGTAATTTTCCAAAAATATAGGGGATCTTTCAAATTCATATCCATTGTAGTGTGTCAAAATCTCATCCAACACTTCGTTCACTTCTTCGCGGGTTTTTAGCGTAACCAGCCGGTTCCTGAATTCTTTTATTCCGGGCAATCCTTTTAAATAATTAGCGTAATGGCGGCGCATTTCGTTAATGCCAACGATTGGCCCTTTCCATTCAACTGATTTTCGTAAATGGGCCTTACTAACAGAAACACGCTCTTCAAGGGTGGGGGAGGGTAATAATTCGCCTGTCTGCATAAAGTGATGAATTTCCCTGAAAATCCATGGATACCCGATAGCTGCCCTGCCGATCATAATGCCGTCTACCCCATACCGGTTCCTGTATTCAGCACATTTTTGGGGGCTGTCAATATCACCATTTCCAAATATGGGTATTTTTATGCGGGGGTTATTTTTTACTTTGGCAATCAAACTCCAGTCAGCTTCGCCCTTGTACATCTGGCTTCGGGTACGACCATGTATGGCCAGGGCTTTTATACCCACATCCTGCAGCCGTTCTGCCACTTCTTCAATATTTTTGGTGCTTTCGTCCCAGCCCAATCTTGTTTTTACCGTTACGGGCAAGCGCGTTGCTTTTACGCAGGCGTCGGTCAGTCTTACCATCAGGCCAATATCTTTTAATACCCCCGCACCGGCGCCTTTACAGGCCACCTTTTTTACCGGGCATCCAAAGTTTATATCCAGCAGATCGGGGTTGGTGGCGTCTACAATCCGGCTTGCCATAGCCAGGCTGTCTTCATCACCCCCAAAAATCTGTATGCCTATCGGCTTTTCGTAATCAAAAATATCCAGCTTGTGGCGGCTTTTGATCGCATCTCTTATCAGGCCTTCGCTGCTGATAAATTCGGTGTACATTAAATCGGCGCCATTTTCTTTACATACCGCCCTGAAAGGCGGATCGCTCACATCCTCCATGGGCGCCAATAAAAGGGGGAAACCTGAAAGCTTTATATCTCCAATAATTACCATCTATAAAAATTTGACTGCACATTAGGTGTTGTTAATGAAACCATTTCTTTTTATCCATTAACTTGCACCGCAATTAAAAAGTTTGCTAATGGAACCAGAAAATTGAAAAAATTAATCCAGGGCCATTATATTTTACTTTAAAAACAAGGCGCAAAATTACATTCAAATGTTACCTCTTAAAAAACCATTTGATCTATTTGACTGTTTTTAACACCTAAATGACAAAAGCAAGCGCCATTTTCAAAAAAATCACCTGCCATTTGCCGCAGAAAATTTGTAAAACCTAATGAACACCTTTTTAAAAGATCAACCGGCTGTAAGGCAATTTGTGGCATTTATTGGGCTGGCGGCTGGTTTTTTTCTGTTGAATATCGTTTTGTCCTCGGCGCTTTTTAGCGATCTTTCATCAGCGTTAACTGATAAGTCCGCTATTATAAACGACGCTTCAGTCGCTAAATTTAAATGGGCCCAGGTTTTTAGTTCAACTATTATATTTATTATTCCCGCTTTATTATTCGGTTATTTTTCGTCGCCCCGTGCATTGCAGTATGTGGGCGTTCAAAACAAGCTGTCCCTGGTTTTGCTGGTACTTTCGGTTTTACTCTTGTTTAGTATTCAGCCTTTTGTTAGCTGGCTGGGCAGTTTAAACGCCCGGATCAATTTTGGATCTATGCAAAAACAGCTTGAAGAGATGGAACAGTTGTACAACAAAGCCATACAAACTTTCTTAAAAATGAGGTCGCCGGCAGATCTCGTCATAAATTTATTTGTGATGGCGCTGTTACCGGCCATAGGCGAAGAATTATTTTTCAGGGGATCGCTTCAAAGGGTTTTATTGCGCATGAGCGACAAACCCTGGCTGGCTATATTAATCTCGTCGGTCATATTTGCTTTGCTGCACGGCACCTTTTTTAAAGTGATGCCTATTTTTGCCCTGGGCCTTTTGCTGGGAACAGTTTACCACGTGACCCGTAACCTTTGGTATAACATTATCATCCATTTTTTAAATAATGGCTTTGCAGTAATAGCTATTTATTATGGCAGCAAAAGCGAATTTTTGCAAAAACTAAACGACGATAAGCTTGTGGTACCATTATATGCCGCGTTTTTTAGTTTAGCGGTGGTAATTGGCATCGTGTTGTTAATGCGCCGCAAGAGCGACGAGGTCTTTCCAGCCTACCTGACCGACGAAAAAAGCGACTTACCCGATAATGAATAACTGGACAGTAATATACAGGACTGAAAATTTTGCCAAAGCAAACATTATAAAAGGTATGCTTGAAGAAAACAATGTGCCTGTTACCCTTATGAATAAGCAAGACAGCAGCTACCTAAATTTTGGCGAGATTGAGCTGTATGTACCAACTCATTTAAAGGAACTTGCAAAAGGATTATTGAACAAGGCTCTAATGAATTGATCCATTCTTTGTCTTAAAATAACTTATCTGCCCTGCTGGTTCTTAATCCCCCTAATTAGCAAAAGCCGAATATAACCCGACTGGCAATTGCCTTTAACAATTATCTTTATTAATGAATTTCTTATTCGTTTTGCAACCCCCTAAAAATTCTGCATGGCTTTAAATATCGAAACCTTTAAAACCCGGGCATTGTCAGCGGTCATCTTTGTATTGGTTATGTTAGCCGGGTTGCTTTGGAATTCGTGGAGTTTTTTAATACTTTTTTCGATTATACATTTCGGATGCTGGTTCGAGTTTCAAAAAATAATTGCTAAGATAGACGCTGATTATAAAGAGATATCTTCTGTGCACAAAACCGGCGTAATGATCACCGGATATGCATTAATGTTATGGATGGCTGGCGGCCAGTTTACCGCATTCGGTATTCATTTAAGCGAGTGGGGATGGTGGATTTTGCTGATTGGTATTTTAGCGGTTCCAATAAGTGATGTGCTTTTCTCAAATAATTTTAACGGTCGTTCTTTCCTATATTCAATTGCAGGTCTGGTATATATATCGTTTAGCTGGGGATGCATGCTGCAGTTACAGTCTGCGGGGTTTATGGGCACAGGCTGGGTTTTACCTGTGGTATTAATTGCTTCCATCTGGATAAACGATACAATGGCTTACATAGTGGGTTCCTTTATCGGCAAAACACCCTTTTCAAAAATATCGCCCAAAAAAACCTGGGAAGGCACCCTTGGAGGTACAATTTTATGCATTGCAGTTGTTACTTTGGCGGGTTATTATCTTTTTAATTTAACGGATTACGTTTCGTTGATTGTTATATCGGCGATTGCCGCCGTGGTAGGAACTTTGGGTGATTTGCTGGAAAGCAAACTAAAGAGAATGGCGGGTATAAAAGACAGCGGACAAATTATGCCGGGCCATGGCGGCTTTTTAGACCGTTTCGACAGTTTACTAATGGCAACGCCAGTCGTATGGTTGTATGTAATGTTTTTAAATTAGCGTGTACCCAAATCAATGTTTGGCGCTATTGAACTCCCTGCAATCCTATAACAGAAAATAATTTGTGCTGGTTTAAATGCATTTGCTGATTTGATAAAAACAACACCATCCACCACTGATATAGTACCTGTCATGCATTAGCGCTAATTACACGAACATTTATCAGCCCGGTAAATATGCCGTATAAACTTAAAAAATCGTGGTTCTCCATATATTTGTAGTTCAAATTTGATTAAATGATCATTCACAAAGAAGGTTATAAAAGTATTGGAGTTGCCGCCCTCATTTTCGGCCTTGTAAATATCATCTCCTTTATTTTTATCAGCAACCGTTACCCGGTTACCGCGCAATTAATCTTATGGACCTCTGTAATACTTTTCTTCTTTATCCTGTCGTTTTTTCGTATTCCCAGCCGTAGCCTGACCAAGGGCGAAAGCCATGTGGTTTGCCCGGCAGATGGAAAAGTTGTGGTGATTGAAGAAATTACAGACGTAGAATATTTTCATGATAAGAGGGTGCAGGTAAGTATTTTTATGAGTCCTGCAAATGTGCACGTAAACCGATGCCCTGTTAGCGGAAAGATCGTTTACAGTAAATATCATAAGGGAAAATACCTGGTAGCCTGGCATCCAAAGTCGAGTACAGAAAATGAGCGGCACAGCGTAGTTATAAAAAACGATAGGGTGGAGATCCTGGTAAAACAAATTGCAGGCGCCGTTGCTAAACGAATAGTAAATTATTGCAAGGTTGACCAATTGGCCGAACAGAGCAGCGAAATGGGCTTTATTAAATTTGGCAGCAGGGTAGACGTTCTGTTACCGGTAGGTACCAAAATTAATGTTGAATTAAACCAGAAGGTAAAAGGCGGAGTGACCGTTTTGGCTACATTGTAATTATCGGGCAATGAATTTAAAATCAGGATATTTTGAAAGCTCTCCCAAATGTGAGAGCTTTTTTATGCCTGGCTATTCAATAGAAGGGGTATAATCCGTAATTTTCGCCTGCGATTGTTTTGATCATATAAAACCAAAAAATGAAAAAGACGTATAGACTGTTTTATTTAGCGCCTTTATTTTTAGCTTTTATCTGCTGTCAGCCTAAAGCGAAACTTGCCAAAGCCACAAGAATTATGGTCGTGGAAAACAAGGCTCAGAAGCGGGTAGATGTATCCATTGATGGCAAACCATTTACGTCTTACATTTACCCCGATGTTTTAAAAAAGCCGGTGTTGTACCCGTTACGCACGGCGGCTGGCACCTTGGTAACACGCGGCTGGCCTATGGACCCCAGGCCAGGCGAAAGAATAGACCATCCGCACCACGTAGGCATGTGGTTTAACTATGGCGATGTAAATGGCTACGATTTTTGGAATAATTCAAATGATGTAGGTAATAATCCTGGTCCTTTTGGAACCATTAAACAGCAGCAGGTTTTGCGTACGCAAAGCGGAGATAAACATGGTGAACTGCAGATACTGGCAAGCTGGCAAACGCCGGAGGGTAAAAGCATGGTATCAGAAAACACTACTTTTATTTTTACAGGAGACGGCAACCAACGGGCAATTGAACGAATTACTACATTGACCGCATTAAAAGAAGATGTTTTATTTAAAGATAACAAGGAAGGCGTTTTAGGCATAAGAGTTGCGCGGCAATTAGAACATCCCTCTACCAAACCAGAGGTATTTACCGATGCCAGTGGCGTAGCAACCAATGTGGCAAAAATGAATAATGAAGGGGTAATGGGCCATTATATCAGCAGCGAGGGAAAAGAAGGAGATGATGTTTGGGGTACGCGGGGAAAATGGACAACGCTAAATGGTTCAATTGGCAGCGAAAAGATTTCGATGGTTATTTTTGATAATCCCAAAAATGTTGGGTATCCTACTTACTGGCATGCACGCGGTTATGGTTTGTTTGCCGCCAATCCGCTTGGACAGAACTCCTTAAGCAACGGCAAAGAAACCCTTAATTTTCTATTACCCGCCGGCAAGTCGGTTACGTTCCGATATAAAGTTTTGATCCACTCCGGTTCAATTTTAACCACCC
Organism: Chitinophagales bacterium; assembly: GCA_038204535.1. Classification (GTDB taxonomy): domain Bacteria; phylum Bacteroidota; class Bacteroidia; order Chitinophagales; family Chitinophagaceae; genus Segetibacter. The sequence goes on from JBBRCW010000303.1 coordinate 8,075, forward strand.
GGGAGCTAAATAAAGCTTTCGGGGAATTTGCTAAATAGGGTTTGAGGTAGAGGGTATAAGGAAGAGGGTGTAAGGAAGAGGGTGTAAGGCTTAGGGTATAAGGAAGAGGGTGTAAGGCTTAGGGTATAAGGATTAAGGAATTGAGGTTCAAGGTATTGATCTGCCTTTTGCCATTTGCCTTTTCTCTTCTGCCTTCTTGCTTTGGTTTCGGCTACGCTCAACCACCGCAACTACATCTCCACTTTTTTGCCCATTGCCCATTGCCAATTGCCTATTGCCTTTTGCCTTTTGCCTTTTGCCTCCTGCCTTCTGCCCTTTGCCAATTGCTTTGGTTTCGGCTACGCTCATCCACCGCAACTACATCTCCACTTTTTTGCCCATTGCCCATTGCCCATTGCCTATTGCCTATTGCCCATTGCCTATTGCCTTTTGCCCATTGCCAATTGCAAATTGCCCTTCCTCCCCTTTTTACAAAATTTCTTCCAG
>JBBRCW010000304.1:0-8557 GCA_038204535.1 Chitinophagales bacterium
TACCCTTCAGCGTTCCCTTCGGCTCCGCTCTGGGCACGCCTTCTGTCCCCTGAACATAGCCTACTATCCTTACCCTGAGCGGAGCCGACTACCCGTCCCCTGAGCGGAGCCGACTACCAGCACCCTGAGCGGAGCCGACTACCCGTACCCTGAGCGGAGCCGACTACCCGTACCCTGAGCGGAGCCGAAGGGTATTTATTTTATTAGCAAGTAATAGCATTAACTTAGGCTTCTTGTAAATAACTTGCAAAGTTTTAAATTATGTCAGGCGCTATTATCCCAGGTTGGCAAAAAGATAATTATGACTGTAACTAAACCCTTTTTGATTGTTTTTATTGCCATTGCCACGGCTTTGTCGGCCGATGCACAAAAAAGTTCTGTGCCATATAACCTATATGAATTGAACCGGCAGGGAAAAATGGAGGTATTTAATCGTACCCTTGAATCAATCAATGACCAGGGCCACCAGGCAATCCGGTTATCAGAAAATACTGGCGATGGTGTGGCGTGGATAACCGGCGCTGAATTTGCCAATGGCACTATAGAACTTGACATCAAAGGAAAAGATGTATTGCAGCAGAGTTTTGTTGGCGTTGCTTTTCATGGTGTGGATGATAAGACCTTTGACGCGGTCTATTTTCGGCCATTCAATTTTAAGGCAGCTGACCCGGTACGGCGCATTCATGCAGTGCAATACATTTCCAATCCCCAATTTACCTGGAATAAATTAAGAGAAGAGAAAAATGGCATGTACGAAAAGGAAGTAAATCCGGCACCCGATCCAAATGAATGGTTTCACGCCCGGATAGTCATTAATTATCCGGACATCTCGGTATATGTCAATCAGAACGCTGCTCCCTGTCTGCAGGTACAACAGATCAGAGATCGTAAAAACGGCAAAATTGGTTTATGGGTAGGCTTTAATTCTGGCGGTGATTTCGCCAATCTTGTCATTACTCCAAAATAGATAATGGGTCTCCTGTAACTAATAATTGAAAATTGTGCAGGGCCATAAATAACACGTATTTTTTTACAGTTAAAATAAAAGAATCATGCTACAATTAATCGTTTTGTATCCCCAACCATCCGATGCAGGGCAATTTGAAAAAGACTACCAGGTTCACCTTGAGTTGTTACACGAAAAAATGGGCATACCTGCCGATCAAAGACCGTATAAAGTAACTAAGATGATGGCTACGCCAGCAGTGCCCAAATATTATCAAATGTTTACCATGGAATTTCCGACGAACGAAGCATTACAGGCAACCATGTCGTCAGCCGAAATGCAGGAAGTAGGAGCGGATGCCGCAAGAATTTCGAGCGGGGGAGCGCCGGTTATTTTAATTGGAGATGAAGTGGGATGATGATAAAAATGATTATGTTGAGATAATTATTGTAATAGTTTCATTTGTTTTCTTGTCACAAATCTTACCTGGTAAGGTGCAACATGCCGAAATGCCAAACAAGCTTCAAGTATGTAAAATTATTATGCTGGAGATTTTGGAAATATTCCGGTGCGCTGCACCTTTAAACACTTTTTTAAATTATCGGTTGCTACAAATATTTTGGTGCGCTGCACCAGCAAGCAATTGAACCTGCTATAAAAACAATATTTCCTCCCCAATAATCAATAGTTTCGAAACCGAATAGCCGAAGTCTCCGTGCCTTGAATACTTCGAACTGTTCAACCATTTTTTGTTAAAACGCTGGTTTGTCAATTATGCTTAAAAAAATTATTTCTCTCCTGGTTATACTGGTTTCGGGTACTGTTGTTTTTGCGCAACAATGCTATGTTTTTGTTGGGTCGTACAATACCGATAAAACCAAAAACGGCATTTATGTTTTTAGCATGAATACCAATACGGGCGAACTAACGCCCGTTTCATCTGTGAAAAATGTAATGAACCCTTCATTTATATCGCTCTCGCCCAATGGTAAATACCTGTATGCGTGTACCGACACCCGAATGGCAAATGCCGGCAACATAGCCAGCTATGGTTTTAACCAGAAGGAAGGTACGCTAAGCTTCATCAACAGCCAAAGCAGTGGGGGCGATAACCCCGTGTATGTTTCTCCGCATCCGTCAGGTAAATGGCTGATAGCTGCTAATTACTATGGAGGAAGTGCCGCGGTTTTCCCCGTGGATGAAAACGGTGTTGTTGCCCCGGCAGCCCAGGTAATAGCTTATAAAGACAGCAGTATCAATAAAGAACGGCAGGAGCGTTCTCATATCCATTCAGCCAATTTTTCTCCGGATGGCCGTTACGCCTATTTTCCCGACCTGGGTGCTGATAAGATAAGGATTTACCGTTTTATGGCTGGCAATAAAACGCCGTTACATACTGCCACGCCTGCCTATATCAAAACGATTCCCGGCAGCGGCCCGCGTCATTTTGCAGTTCATCCCAACCAAAAATATGCGTACTGTATTACCGAACTAAACGGAGCAATTGAAGTTTACCGAAATTTGCCCAACCTGCAATTAATACAAAACCTATTCACTCATCCTGCAAATTCCACGGAGACTTTTGGGTCGGCCGACATTCATATTTCTCCGGATGGCCGTTTTTTATATGCATCTAACAGAGGCACCGAAAACAATATTGCCATCTATTCCATTCAAAAAAATGGTACGCTGCAACTTGCAGGATATGAACCTTCAGGTGGTGAACATCCGCGTAATTTTGGACTTAGCCCCGATGGTAAATTTTTGCTGGCAGCAAACATGAACAGCGGAGATATCGTGGTGTTTAAACGGAATGCCCAAACCGGACTGCTGCAAAAAACCGGCTTCCAGGTAAAAGTATTTAATCCCTCGGTTGTGGTAGCCAGGATGTATCCCTGATAAATTGGCTTTATTACGTTAAGTACATGCCAATGTGCAAGGAAGTCATAAAAAAGCCATACGATAAAATGCTATACTGAAAGCCTGATAAAGTTCCCGAGGAAGGGACAGGTAGTGCACAGCTGCATTTTGAAAAAACAGTACAAGTGTGCCCTTCGACTTGCTCCCCGGACAGCCGGGGCAGGCAGGTAAACTCTTCGGCAAACCCCCGGATAGCCGGGACAGGCAGGTAAACTGCTTCCGATTAAATTGCATCGGCGTCAACTTAGCGAATATTTTTGGGTACAAACAGTAGGATTTCCCTTGACCATCGTTTTGTTAATTCAAATCAGATTTTTCGAAACATCCATCTGCCACATCTTTTTATGACCGCTTCTTTCACCTCAATTTCTACCAACCTGTCGTCGCATTTAAACTTTGCTCGTGAAAGATTACCAGAAATCTTTGTAATAATTTCTTATTTTCTGAGGGAACGAACGGTGCGAAAAACGATAGGCGTACTTGTTTAAGCACGAGGCGTTCCGCTGGAACGCTATCAGCATTTCGCAGGTGATATTTTCTACCCACCAGTCGTCCCTCTGGGACGGTTCGGCGATTCCCTACTCACTTTAAAAACGAATCTAAACTGTAGTTGAGCAGTTGTAATCAGAGATTGAAAGTGAAAATTGTAATGTTCCTTCATGTTCCATAGGAACATATGGTTGGTAGAAAAAATTGGAAATGTATGTATGGTCGTTCCATAGGAACGAATGGTGCAATGGTACTATTCGCAGCATTGAATAAGCACGAAAGATGAGTTCCAGAAAATCGGAACTAAATTAATGCCCGTCCAAACGCCAGCCCGACGAAGTCATTCTGGCGGGGCGTTAGCCGGGCGGGCCCGTCCGAATGGATGTTCATCCCCGCCTGCCCGCCCGGATGACCCGGTCGGACGGGAATGATCAGATCGGGCAGGCGGGCGGGCAACCGGAGCAGAATAAAAACTGCTTTTCGATCCAATAAATCAAATTAAGTTGACGCCTATGAGTCTAAAACGGGATTCTTATACGGTGTGAAGTTTACAAGAGACAATTAATATTCAGGAGCCCTCAAAACTGTTTGCCCGATATTTTTGTGATACAAAGATTGCCCTGAAGGCAGGTTAGTTTCCGCGGTTAAAATTTGCCGTATTCTTTCGGGTGTGATAGTTGCAGCCTCCAGTCTTTCAACTGTTGTTTTTTGAATAAGGGCACCATACTTAAACCAATTCTATCGTTTTCTTAACTTTTAACACCAGTAAAAAAGCTAATTTGTCTATTTTGGGCAGCCAAAGGGGAATCATTTTCTAATATTGAGTTTAAATTGAGAGCGTTCATATGAAAAAAAGGAGTATTCTAATTTTGATGGTGTCTTTAACACTAGGTGTTTCTTCGGTATTTTCACAATCTGGCCGTAAGCCGGCAGCCAAAAAATCTTCTTCCGCAAAAGCCAAAACCGCTGGCGCAACTGCCATTTCTAAGGCCGATATCGAAAAAGGTAAAAGTCTGTTATCTCAATCGGATTGTATGGCTTGCCACCAGATACAAACAAAAACGGTAGGGCCCGCTTATAATGATGTAGCCGATAAATATGAATCCACCCCGGTAAATATTAATAAATTAGCACAAAAAGTTATAAAGGGCGGAACAGGCGTTTGGGGACAAATACCGATGGCGCCGCATCCAACGCTCAAAGAAGCCGATGCAAAAAAAATGGTTGCTTATATCTTGTCGTTAAAAACAAAATAAAAAAAATCCTTTTTACCATTCTTTTTTTATGACGCAAAATAGCGTGGCACCCCCGGTCGATGAATTTTGACAGTTGATCGATTATCGGGCGCTATTGTCGTTGATTCGGTTGTTAATAATTAGAAATAGTAGTGAGCCAAACGGCAATATTACTTATGCCTTCCAGGAGTATACTTTAAACAATTTTAAATAAACCCGACTAAATAAATATGTTTTCATTTATCAGAAAATCGTTAACAGTAATAGCCGTTGTTTTATTTACAAGCTTTTACGGCAATGCAAAACCAGCTAAAATTCTGGTGTTCACCAAAACAGCAGGCTTCAGGCACAAAGGCGCAATTTCAAGCGGCAAAGACGCCATAATGCAATTGGGTAAGGAAAATAAATTCCTGGTAGATGCCACCGAAGACGCCGGTTTATTTACCGTTAAAAACCTGGAACAATATAAGGCGGTCGTGTTTCTGTGCACCACAGGCGATGTGCTGAACGATGAGCAGCAGCAGGCTTTCAAAAGTTATATCAAACACGGCGGCGGCTTTGTGGGTATCCACTCATCGGCCGATACTGAGTACGATTGGCCCTGGTATGGCGAATTAAACGGCGCATATTTTAAAAGTCATCCCAAACAGCAGGAAGCCATTTTCAGGGTAGTTGACCAGAACAATATTGCCACAGCGCATTTACCCGCCGTCTGGAAACGTTTTGATGAACTGTATAATTTTAAATGGATCGGGCTCGACCTTAATATATTGATCAATATAGACGAAGGCAGTTATACCGGCGGACAAAACGGCGAATTTCACCCAATGGCCTGGTACCATAATTATGATGGCGGCCGTGCTTTTTATACCGCATTGGGCCACGATAAAAATTCGTACGACGACCCAATGTACATGAAACATGTTTTAGGCGGAATTCAATATGCGATGGGAGCAAATCCACTTCCCGTCACTGGTAAAAATAAATAGTAAACATCTCATACCTTTTTTTTAATGAAAAGAATTTTCTACCTGGTAGGCGGGGCTGCCCTAAGTATGCTTGCGATCACCTGTACTGTATCAAAATTTACAGCTGAAGAAAGCAACAGTCCCTATCCTGAGCGGCACTTCAATCCTTCGCCTTCGGCGCGTTATTTAAGCCCTGAAGAAAGTCTTCAAAGCTTTAACCTGCCCAGGGGATACCACCTGGAGATCGTGGCCAGCGAGCCTATGATAAAAGAACCGGTGGCCATTGCATGGGATGGTAATGCTAAGATGTATGTAGCCGAAATGCTTACCTACATGTTGGATGCCGATGCAAAAGACGAACGGTTAAACCAAAGCCGTATAATGCTGCTGGAAGACACCGATAACGATGGTAAAATGGATAAGAGCAGCATATTTATCGATAGCCTTTTATTGCCCCGTATGATAATGTGCGTTAACCACGAATTGCTGGTAAACGAGACCAATACTATTACCATCAATAGTTATAAGGATACCAATGGCGATGGCCGCGCCGATGTAAAAAGAGTGGTGTATAGCAACCCTTCCTACAACGTGAACGATGCCAATATGGAGCATCAGCGCAGCGGCCTCGACTGGAACATTGACAATTATATTTATCTTACCTACGACCCGGTTCGGTTTAAATACCGTAAGGGATTATTGATAGCTGATACCATCCCCAGTGGTCCGGGCGGACAATGGGGAGTAACGCACGATGATTATGGACGTTTGTTTTTTTCAACTGCCGGCGGCGAAAGCCCAATGGTGCGTTCGCAAATAAACCCCGCTTATGGTGCGCTCGATTTACCTGATCAATTTTCCGATGAATTTCAGCAGGTGTGGCCTTTAATTGCAACCCCCGATGTGCAGGGTGGTAAAATGAGACTTAGGGCCGATACAACATTAAACCACTTTACAGCATCGTGCGGTCAATCCATTTACCGGGGCAATAGCTTGCCGCAAGACCTGCGGGGCGATCTTCTGGTCTGCGAACCCGTGGCAAGGGCTATTCGCCGTGCAAAGGTGTTAAACCTGCAGGGAAAGACCGTTATACAAAATGCCTATTACCGGCAGGAGTTTATTGCCAGCACCGATATGAACTTTCGCCCGGTGAACACTTACACAGGGCCGGATGGTAACCTGTATATTGTAGATATGCACCGCGGCATTATTCAACAGGGCAACTGGACCAAACCCGGCAGCTTCCTGCGCCAGGAAATTGATAAATTGGGATTGGCAAAAAATACCGGTCATGGCCGTATTTATCGCCTGGTACACGACGGTTTTACACCCACCTCAAAACCAAACATGTTAAACGAAACCCCCACACAATTGGTGGCCCATTTGGCCAATGCAAATGGCTGGTGGAGGGATAATGCTCAAAAGGAACTCGTTATTTCAGGAGATCGTTCCGTAGTGCCTGTGCTGAAACAAATTGTTGCCGGCCAGCAGGCCTCGTTGCCTTCAAAACCTACAGGAATAACACGGCTTCATGCCTTGTGGACTTTAGAGGGCCTGGAGGCTATAGATAAGACTACGTTGTTTACAGCAATGAAAGATGCCGACCGGCAGGTGAGAAGGGCAGCAGTATGGATCAGTGAACCTTATTTAGACAAAAACGATGCAGAAATGCTTGATCATGCTGCCGCTCTGGTAAATGATTCCAGCTATGATGTGCAACTGCAATTGGTGCTTTCTCTCTATAGTAATAAAAGCAGCAAAGCGCAGAACCTGGTGCAAACGATCCTCGAAAAAAACGCGGGCAATACCGTTTTTACAGGTGCCAGGAACGCAATGGACAAAAACCATGATATCGTTACTTATGGCAGCCGCCTGGCAGGAATGCCCGAAAATTTTCGAAAAAGCATATTGGAAGGCAAAGCCACATTTTCATCGCTTTGTGTGACCTGCCACGGCCCCGAAGGCAAAGGAATGGTTGTAGCCAGTGGGGCCGCATTGCCCGCTCCGCCATTAACCGAGGCTTCAAAACGATTAGGTGGCGAACGGGTCAACCTGATAAAGATCATTTTGCACGGATTAACCGGCCCTATAGATGGTAAAACCTATCCATCGGTTATGCCGGCCCTTGGTGCCAATTCCGACGAATGGGTTTCGTCAGTAGTCAATTATGTTCGTTACGAGTTTGGAAAGGTAAATTACAAACGCAGGGCCAGCGATTCCATTCCCGGGTTTATAACTCCGGCCGAAGTAAAACTGGTTAGAAACAATACTGCATCCCGTAAAGATCCCTGGACGATGAACGAGCTGGAAAAGTAAATTGTTGGTGAATTTAATTTAGAAAAAAACGGAGCCATAAATCTAGTGTCATTAACTGAACCAGTGGGATGCATATAAACGAGCCGTCATGCTGAATTTATTTCAGCTTCCCCTGTAATACTCTCCAGGAGATACTGAACCAAGTTGCCAATGACACCGTTGTAAACAATTTGATTAATGGGCTTATGCAAAGAAAGACTTCGTCATAACCGTTTCCCCTCCTTTTTTAAGGAGGGGACCGATTTTATGCGCAGCATAAAATCAGGGGTGGTAAAAACGCTGCTGTAATTTTATCTGACACTTTTGCGAAACATATAAACAATCCACCATATTGGTCAGCGACTAACACCAGCGGTTTTTCACGAAAAGACGCAAAGTAAAACCCACGCAAAGGACGCAAAGAAAGATATTGGAATCATACAAATAAATACACTTATACATCTTTGCCTGAAGCTCTTGGCGGCTTTGCGTGAAAACATGCCGACTAAATATCCATTTTCAAAGGACTTTTTTGGGCACCAAAAATTAACCACTCAGGTTGCCGAATACCCTGCCAATGACACATTTTTAGTCTGATTGATTTATAGTTTAACGTGGTAATAGGTACCAGCGGTTTTTCACGAAAAGACGCAAAGTAAAACCCACGCAAAGGACGCAAAGAAAGATATTGGAATCATACAAAT
>JBBRCW010000305.1:0-8519 GCA_038204535.1 Chitinophagales bacterium
GCACGAACACCAACAACGGCGAAGAACTTTTGTTTTCTTTCCCGACCCATATTGGTTTTTCCATTAGCCCGAAGCCCACTGACCGCCGTTGTTGGTGTTCGTGCGGATGGCAGGCGGGGGAGGCACCACCAACAACCATAAAAGTGGTAGCGATAAAATTGTACACCCCGTGAATGTTGTTGGTGAAAGCCAGACTTCAAAGCCCAAAGCACGAACAACAACCACCGCGAAGCCCTTTTTTTTCCTTCCCGACCCATATTGGCTGTCCTATTAGCCCGAAGCCCACTGACCGCCGTTGTTGGTGTTCGTGCGGATGGCAGGCAGCGGAAGCACCACCAACAACCACAAAGGCGGTAACCATAAAATTGTACACCCGGTGAATGTTGTTGGTGAAAGCCAGGCTTCAAAGCCCAAAGCACGAACACCAACAACAGCGAAATGAATTATGATGGTCAACTATGGTTTAATGTCGTTTAGTTGATAGAAAGCCCTTAAAAGCAACGTCTCCCAACGAGCCTGTGCCGGGGCGGGGACGTTGCGCCACCAGTAAAGTTTTTTCTTCCCGACCCATATTGGTTTTTCAATTAGCCCGAAGCCCACCGACCGCCGTTGTTGGTGTTCGTGCGGATGGCAGTCAGCGGAGGCACCACCAACAACCACAAAGGCGGTAACCATAAAATTGTACCCCGGTGAATGTTGTTGGTGAAAGCCAGACTTCAAAGCCGACTGCACGAACACCAACAACGGCGAAGAACTCAACTGCACTAACACCAACAACTAGAAAAGCGCTAACTGTAAAATTGTACACCCAGCAAGAGTTGTTGGTGAAAGCCAGGCTTCAAAACCCACTGCACGAACACCAACAATGGCGAAAAACACAACTGCCCGAATCATTGAACCAATCAATTGATCCAGGCAGCTTAAACGCTTGTTCCTCTAAGACAAACATGGGTTTTCCGGACGAAAAAGTTGGTTAAAGTTTTACCTTCATCACCAGTTTTTTTATTTCATCTTCCCCAATCATGGGAGCGTGAACATCTTCAGGAAAAAAAATCGCAAACTGTTTATCGGTTAATCCGAAAAACATATCAGGAGCATCATTGTAAAATGATACATCTTTCTCCGGGTCGTATTCCCCTTTCTGCGCAAGGCATCCACCTCTTGGTTTCCAGCCTATGGTTTCCTTACCGGATATACAAAGCTGTATGTCGATGTGTTTATCATGACATTCAAATTTTTGGATAGATTCAGCAGCAGACATTCCTTTTTTGTTAGAGAAGATGGCTTTCAGCTTATCCCCGTCAATTTCGTATTTACCGGGTTCAATAGTTGCCAGGTCTACACTGCTGATATAGTTAAAGGCTTTTTCAAAAAGCGGGTGTACCGCGAAATATTTCGAAGCACTTTCAAGCGAATCGATGATCATAGTATGAGTGATGAGTGATGAATGATGAGTAATGAATGATGAGTAATGAGCGATGCGTAATGAGCGATGAATTACTAGTAATGAGTGATGAGCAATGAATAATGAGTTTGGATTGACTCATCAAAAGTCTTTCAACAATCTGTCTTTACCCAAAATTCTCCTTAGCGTATTTGCTCCTTTACGTCTTTGCGTGAAACTACGCCTTTGAGTGAAAGTGCGCCAGTTACCTTTGCACCCTTCCACTACCATCACCCTTCACCAGTTCTTTCACTTCACTCAATGTGGCATGATTTAAATCGCCGGGGATGGTATGTTTTAATGCAGATGCTGCAACACCGAATTCCGCCGCATCCGACATGCTCATGCCGGTTACGAGGCCAAAGATCAAACCACTGGCAAAACTGTCCCCGCTACCTACGCGGTCCACGATACGTACATTGTATTGTTTGGTATGATAGAATTCGTTGCCATCATACACCAGCGCACTCCAGCCGTTATCACTGGCGCTATGGCTTTCGCGTAAGGAAGAGGCAATAAATTTAAAACCAAATTTTTCTTTCATTTGAGTAAATACATCTTTGAAACCTTCCAGGTTTAATTCACCCTTGGTAACATCGGTATCCTTTGCTTTAAAACCAAGGGTAGTATCTGCATCTTCTTCATTACCGATACATACATCCACATACTGGCAAAGCCTGCTCATTACTTCACGGGCTTTTTCCTTGGTCCATAATTTTTTACGGAAATTCAAATCAATACTGGTAGTAATACCTTTTGCTTTGGCTGCTTTTAAAGCAGCTTCGGTTAATGCCGCCGCTTTATCACTTAAAGCCGGTGTAATGCCGGTAGTATGAAACCAGTCTGCACCTTCCAGTATTTTATCAAAATCAAATTCGCTGGCATCCACATCTGCAATCGATGCACCTGCACGGTCATATACTACCTGTGATGCCCTCATGGAAGCACCAGTTTCCAGGAAATAAATTCCCAGGCGGTCGCCGCCCCTCGCTATAAACTGTGTATCCACACCATAACGGCGCAGATGATTAATGGCCGACTGCCCGATCGGATTGTTAGGTACTTTGGTTACGAATGTACCGTTTAATCCGTAGTTGCATAAAGCCGCTGCAACATTGGCTTCACCGCCGCCGTAAGTGATATCAAATGTATCAGCCTGAACGAAGCGTTTAAAATCTGGAGTGGAAAGGCGTAACATAATTTCGCCGAGCGTAACAACTTTTTTAGACATGCAATGAAAAATTTAGAGATGCGTTAAAGGGATAAAATTGATATTCTAATAAAAATTCAAAGGTGCTTATAAATTTGCAAAGTTGCAAGGATAAAGCGGTAATTTGGGCAATTATTTACGCAATCGTTTCCGTAAATAAATGCCTGATTATGGCGAATTTAAGATAACATTGCCCCAAGAAAAAAATGTAAGCTAATATGAAAAAAGAAACACTTCTCGCTTTGATACCCAGCCAGGGAATGTTACCCCTGTATTTCAACAAGGACATGCAGGTTAGTATCGACCTTTTAAAGGCATTATACAGTGCAGGAATACGCACGGTGGAATACACTAACAGGGGAGAAGCTGCATTGGCAAACTTTAAAGCCATGCGTGCTGTTTGTGACAACGAATTAAAAGAGATGTACCTGGGTATAGGTACCATTAAGAATGGTGAAATGGCGCAAACCTTTATTGACGCCGGTTGCGATTTTATTATTTGCCCCGGCCTGGTAGAAAGCGTGGCAAAAGTGGCAGATGCCAATAATGTATTGTGGGTGCCCGGTTGTATGACACCGAGTGAAGTAATTGCTGCGGAAAATCTCGGCGCCAAAATGATTAAACTTTTTCCGGGCAACATTATTGGGATGGCCTTTATGCAGGCAATCAAAGAACTGTTCCCAAATTTATTATTTATGCCAACCGGCGGTGTAGATACTACCAAAGAAAATATTGAAGGCTGGTTTAAATCGGGCGTGTGTGCCGTAGGGATGGGAAGCAAACTGGTTACCAAATCCATTATGGACAATAAACAATATGATGAACTGATCGCTGCAACTAAAAATGTATTGGCTGTCATTAAAGCGTGCAAACAATAATTTAACCGTTGCTATATGAATCAATCTACTATTGGAAAATACAGGTGGACGATTTGCGCCCTGCTTTTTTTTGCTACAACTATTAACTATTTAGACAGGCAGGTACTAAGCCTGTTGCAGCCCCGGCTGGCAGAGTTGTTCAACTGGTCAAACAGTGACTATGCGAACATCACTTCTGTTTTCCAGTTTGTGTATGCTATCTCCATGCTGTTTGCCGGTCGCATCATCGATAAGATGGGTACCAAGAAAGGGTATGTATGGGCAATTGTAATCTGGTCCATCGGCGCATTGATTCATGCATTGGCTATTCCAATGGGCCAGGGCATTTCGTTTATATTGGGTTGGGTGGGAATTGTGTCAGTACCAGTTTCCATTGCAGGTTTTATGATATCCAGAGCCGTACTGGCTATTGGTGAAGCAGGCAATTTCCCTGCCGCCATTAAAGCGACTGCTGAATATTTTCCAAAGAAAGAGCGTTCATTTGCTACCGGTATATTTAATTCAGGCGCCAATGTAGGTGCGGTGCTGGCTCCATTAACTGTTCCCTGGATCGGCGATCATTGGGGATGGGAATATGCATTTATTATTATTGGAGCCATTGGCTTTTTATGGCTCGCATTCTGGTTGTGGATGTATGACAAGCCGAGCGAACAAAACAGATTATCAGCAGCCGAACTGGCTTACATCAATAGTGATAAAGAAGATGAAATTGTAGTTGATCCAACCGCTAAACACGTTAAAATATCATGGGTAAAATTATTGGGATATAAACAAACCTGGGCCTTTGTATTTGGAAAGTTTATGACGGATGGAGTTTGGTGGTTTTTTCTTTTTTGGTTACCGGCATTTTTGAAAGCCAAGTATGCTATGACCGGCACTGTAATTAATGTTCCGTTGGCCGTGTTGTATAGTTTAACAATGATCGGCAGTGTTGGCGGGGGATGGTTTCCAACTTATTTTATCCGGAAAGGACTGGAGCCTTATGATGCACGTATGAAAGCCATGCTGATGATTGCATTAATTCCATTGGTAGTATTACTGGCACAACCATTTGGCGATTATAGTTTTTGGGTACCAGTCATCCTGATTGGGATAGGTACTGCAGCACACCAGGCATGGTCTGCCAATATTTTCACCACCGTTTCAGACATGTTCCCAAAAAAAGCAATTGGTTCGGTGGTAGGTATTGGCGGAATGGCCGGCGGTATGGGTGGGGTACTGGTTTCAAAATGTGGTGGCTGGATCTTTGATGCATACCGCTCCGGCGGAATCGCCAGTTCATGGGCGGCTGCAAAAGCTGCTGGCCTCGGTGATTATCTTTCAAAAATCCAGGGCCTGAACCTGGTAACCAAATATGGGGATACGGTAGATTTGAATAAGGCGGAACTAAACAGTCTATCAAAGGAAGTAACTGCACAGTTACAAGCCATCGATCCAACTTTATTTACCCAGTTGAATGAAATTCAAAAGCCCATCGTACAGGGCGAAATGACCACAGCCTATACCATCATGTTTACCTTTTGTGCACTTGCTTACCTGATTGCCTGGAGTGTGATGAAAGCACTGGTACCTAAGTATAAGCCGATCACTGATCTGTAACGCAGTTGCATTAGGGCGGAGCACTATTCAAAATTTTGTATAAAAGCCTTTGATGCTATAATTGAATAGCAGTCTTAAAAGGTAGTGCGAAATTCTCTTGTAAGTCACTCCTAAAGGTTGACTCACAAGGGAAATACGAAAATTAATTCATCGTGTTATGTGAGATGGCCACCCGGATATTTCGCCCACCTTTTGCTGTGTGTTGTTTATTTTATTTGAATCACGATGTATGAAAAGCGCTTTGTTCAATCTTTGAATAAATATCATTATTGTCCGGGTAAAAATGGCTTGGTTTGCTAAAATCCTTTACAATTAAAGGGTTCTAGCCCCTCTCCTTTGGAGGGGGGTTGGGGTGAGGTTATACAGTCGGGGTAAGGGTTTTACCCATTTAGTCGGACAACAATGAATACATATCTGTGTTCCTCAAAGTCTTATTTCCTTTGGGGCGATTTAATAAATGACTGGTTGAAAAGGGATCATGTATAAAATTGAAACGATGCTTCTTTCCCATGACAAAAAAATAGCCGATTGAAATGAAGGTGTTTTTATTCATACTGCTATTTTTTATTGCCGGCTGTTCGTCACAAAGAAAAGCAGCAACAACGCTTGCCCCTTTCTCAAAGGAAATCACCACAACCCTTCGACAGCATATTTTAACAGAAGCAGCCTGGGCACTAACACAGGAACCCGTAACAGTAACAGCGCAAACATCATCACGAAGTGCCGGTGACAAACATGATTTCTTTAGTGAAGGAGATTACTGGTGGCCTAATCCTGCAAATGCGGATAGCCCATACATACAGAAGGATGGCATGACAAACCCCGGCAACTTTGTTGCACATCGCCATGCTATGATCCGTTTTAGCCGTATCATCGGTGCACTCGCCTCAGCGTATAAACTTATCCGGGACAACCGCTATGTGTTGCATGCCGTAAAACATTGTAAGGCATGGTTCACCGATGACGCAACCAGGATGAACCCAAACCTCCTGTATGCGCAGGCGATCAAGGGGAGGTTTACCGGACGAGGCATCGGCATCATTGATACCATTCATTTTATGGAAGTTGTGCAGGGCTTGCTTGTGATGCAGGCTTCTGCAGCAATGGACCATCAAACTTTGGCCGGTACGAGAAGTTGGTTTGATCAATACATCAACTGGCTTACAACACATCAGTATGGCAGGGATGAAATGAATGCCGCCAATAAACATGGCACCTGCCGGGCGATGCAGGTTGCCTCCTTTGCAAAATTTACCGGCAACCGGGAGGTGATGAACTTTTGCATAAAGCGGTACAAAAGCATATTAATTCCCAAGCAAATGGCAACGGATGGGAGTTTTCCAGGCGAATTGAAAAGAACCAAACCCTATGGCTATTCCATCGTCAACCTGGATGCAATGGCAACGCTTTGCCAGGTGCTGTCAACAAAGGAAATCAACCTCTGGAGTTTTACAACTGCAGATGGAAAGTCAATCAGGAAAGGGATCGAATACCTGCACCCGTTTATAGCAGATAAATCCAAATGGCCGTTTGCAAAAGATGTGATGTATTGGAACGAATGGCCGGTAGCGCAGCCTTTCCTGGTATTTGGCGCCAATACTTTTAACAATAAAGCATGGTTGAATACATGGACCCGTTTAAACCATACCCCAACAGTAGATGAAGTGATCAGGAACTTACCTATCCGTAATCCGTTGTTATGGCTGGAATGAGTGAATGGGCAATGGTCAATGGGCAATGGTAAATGGGCAATGGTTAATGAGCAATGGTCAATGGGCAATCAATGTCGTTGAATTAAGAAACCTTTCACGCAAAGAAAAAGATGCAAAGGCGCAAAGCTGATTTTGTACTTTCTTTGCGGCTTATTTTATTTCTTTGCGTCTTTGCGTGAAAAATAAAGCGCTAAGTAAACGACATTGAATGGGCAATGGTCAATGAGCAATGGTCAATAGTCAAAATATGAACAGGCCTGCATTTATTGGTATCTATTCACTATTGACCTTAGGATATCGGATCACAAATCAATACGTCAACCAAACTTAACATGGCACTAATATCTACATTCGGTTGCAAAAAACAAACAGGTATGAATTGGAGTTGCTTCATTTATTATTGCTAAACTTGGATTATGAAAAATAAATTTATTCATCTTGTATTTTTATTGCCTGCTGGGTTTTCTTCCTGCACTCCCAAAATAAATGTTGCCAAAGTATTTGCCGATGCAGAAAAGCAAACAGCGGTTATGCTTACGGAAGTGCCAAAGGCCAAAGCAACGAAATCGGCAATTTCATCAGGCGGCAGTCCCGGTGCAGTTGGTGCGGATCTTGTTTCGCCCCGAACGTTAGAGGGCGGACAGTTGCGGCTGGTAACTTCCAGGGATTGGACGAGTGGTTTCTTTCCCGGTGTGCTATGGTTCTTGCATGAGTACACCAGGAAAAGCGAGTGGAAGATGGAAGCAGAAAAGTATACAGCAAATATTGAAAAGGAAAAAACAAATGGGATTACCCATGATATGGGATTTAAGATTTACAGCAGTTTTGGAAATGGCTTTCGGCTTATGGGCGAGCCAAAGTACAAAGAGATTATTCTTCAATCAGCAAAAACGCTCTCTACCCGGTTTCATGCAACAACGGGGGTAATAAAATCCTGGGATAACCGTCCAGGTTGGAAATACCCGGTGATTATTGATAACATGATGAACCTGGAATTATTATTTGCTGCCACCAGGATAAGTGGCGATTCTTCTTTTTATAACATTGCAGTGAGCCATGCAACTACCACTATGAAGAATCATTACCGGGATGATTACAGTTCTTTTCATGTAGTGGATTATGATAGTGCTTCGGGTTCTGTTTTGCAGAAAACCACTCACCAGGGATACAGCGACGAATCGGCCTGGTCAAGGGGACAGGCATGGGGACTATATGGATACACCATGTGTTACCGGGAAACTAAAATGAAAAAATTTCTTGAACAGGCAGATCATATTGCCCACTTTATTTTAAATCATCCCAACCTGCCGAAAGACCTGGTACCTTATTATGATTTTGATGCACCGGGTATTCCCAACGAACCACGGGATGCCTCCGCAGCAGCCATCATGGCTTCGGCATTGTACGAGTTGAGTACCTTTAGCAACAGCGGAAAGAATTATAAAAAGGCAGCGGATAAAATAATGAAAAACCTCACCAATCATTACCGGTCGCCGGTGGGAGACAACAAAGGGTTTATATTATTACACAGTACCGGTTCTGCGCCCTCACAAAGTGAAGTGGATGTGCCGATCAATTACGCCGATTATTATTACCTGGAGGCATTGTTGAGAAATAAGCGGCTGCAGGAGGGAAAGCCGTTGTAACAAATCTCACTGACAAAGGGGGGGTACTTT
>JBBRCW010000306.1:0-8491 GCA_038204535.1 Chitinophagales bacterium
GTTTTAATTCGGGTATGTTGATAAAGACGACATTTTTCATGTGCCGCATGTTTAACCACCCCTGAATATTTTTATAACAGGTTATAAAAACATTCTGTCCCCATCCTTGAAAAGGAGGGGAAACTTTTGCAGGTACATTTACAGGTTGGTAAAACGTCAATTTTGGGGAATGTATAAGCCAGACCGGACAGCCGGAGGTTTAAAACCACGTTCCAACAAATAAAAAGCGCTAATTTGAAATGCATCCTTTTAAGTTGTTAATAATATAGTTCCTAAATTGTAAATAATTATTGTACCCCTTAAACAATAAAAAATGAATACGACAATAAATGAAAACATCATAACCAAAAATGATCAAACAAGCAGGCCCGACAGCGATCATTCTATTAGCCGCAGGCAATTCGCCAGGTCAATTGCCCTGGCAAGCGGTTCCATTTTGGCAGCTCCATTATTGTCGTGCATATCCAAACCCATAAAAAAAGACCGTTTAGGGGTTGCCCTGGTTGGTTTGGGTTATTACAGCACCGACCTGCTTGCCCCCGCTTTGCAGCAGACAAAAAATTGCTACCTGGCTGGTATTGTAACGGGTACGCCTTCCAAAGCCGAAGTATGGAAGAAAAAGTATAACATCCCCGATAAAAATATATACGACTACCAAAGTTTTGACCAGGTTGCCAATAACGACGACATAGACGTTATATACGTTGTATTGCCGCCCTCTATGCACAAGGAGTATGTTATAAGGGCTGCCAATGCCGGTAAGCATGTTTGGTGTGAAAAACCCATGGCTATTAATGTGCAGGAATGCCAGGATATGATAGATGCCTGTAAGAAAAATAAACAATCGCTGGCCATTGGTTACCGATTGCAGCACGAACCAAACACACAGCAATACCGTAAGATCGTTAACCAGCATTTGCTTGGCAAGGTAAAAGCGGTAGAATGCGCTGCGGGCTATGTTGAAAACCGCACCAACCATTGGAAACAAGATAGGGCAATGGGTGGCGGGGTTTTGTACGATATGGGTGTTTATGCCATACAAGGCGCACGATTGGGGACCGGTATGGAACCGGTAGCGATCGTTTCTGCCATCACCAGCACTACCAGGCCCGAAATCTATAAAAATGGCCTGGATGAAACAGTGGTCGCAACGCTGGAATTTCCCGGGGGTGTTTTCGCCAATATCAAAACCAGCTTTGGCGAAAACATAAATTTCATGAACATCAATTGCGAAAAAGGCGACATAAAACTATCTCCCTATTCGGCATACACCGGGGCCAAAGGCAGCAGCCCGCTTGGTATCATAAATCACGAGTACAGCATACCCTGGCAACAAGCCAATCAAATGGACGACGATGCGTTGTCAATTATGCAAAAAAAACCGATGCTGGTGCCAGGCGAAGAAGGATTAAGAGACATTAGAATTGTGCAGGCCATCTACAAAGCCGCTGCCACCGGACAGCAGGTAAATTTGTAAGCAGTCAGCATGCAAAAAATGCTACCGGGCTATAAGGTGCGATAAAATGATACCGGTTGCGACTGCAGCATTGAGCGACTCAGCTTCACCGGTTTTTGGGATGGTGATGGGGTGCATAATAAATTGCGCTATCGTATCCCGGATGCCCTTTGACTCATTACCTATCACCAAAAGCCCTTCGGGCAGGCATCCCATTTCGTAAATGCTTTGCCCGTGCAGCATGGCGCCATATATGGGAACATGAACTTTCCCCAGCCATTCTTCCAGCGATTTATACCAGCAATCAACTCTGCAAATACTGCCCATGGTAGATTGTATCACCTTGGGATTGTATATATCGACTGTATCGTAACTGCATACCATTTGCTTAATGCCAAACCAATCTGCAATTCTAAGGATAGTGCCCATATTACCCGGGTCCTGAATGCCATCTAAAACAAGGGTAATATTGCCCGGCAAATAAGGATCTGCGCCATGTATCTTTTGTTTTGCGATTACCAATACCTGGTTGGGGGTAGAAAGCTGGCTTATCCTAAAAAGATCGGCATGAATTACCTCCGTTACATTGGCCGTTATGTCCCGCTGACTATTGATCCATTCTTTTACAGCATAAATGTGCTGAATACCAAATTGTGCCGCTACAAGTTCCGCGGCTAATTTCGGCCCCTCCGCTATAAAAACGCCGTCAGCATCTCTTTGTCTTTTGTGGCATAAAGATTGAATATATTTGACCTCTGTTTTACTCAGCATTTTCCAATATGGTTGTAAATAATAAGCTTACAAATATCTCAAATTTAGCCATTTGTATGGCTATTTTAATGTTAGCCTCGTGTACAGTTGTAAAGCAATATCCCAAAAACAAGCCCTTTGTTTTTAAAAACGAAGTAAATGTGAGTGGCCAGATTTCAAAAGATGAAAAAAACCGTTTGCAGCTTGAATTAGTGAATTATTGGGCAGATAGCCTGAAAGTTAAAATGGTAAGCCAGTTTGGGGTAAGAACAGTCATCAGGAATCCAAGCGTTTTTGATAGTGCTGCACTTAACCCCACTTTTGGGTTCATGCGATCTTTTTTAAATTCGCAGGGTTACTATAACCTGCAGTTAAACGACTCTATTCACTATGACACAGTAAAAAACCAGGTGCGCACCACGGTTATTATGAATGTTGACCTTGGGAAACACCTGACGATAGACTCCCTTGCCTTTAATTTCAGTGACACAGCCCTTAATAGAATTGCAAATGAAAACCCCTCCGATGCGAAGTTAAAAAGCAGCCTGCGCTATACAAAGCAGGTAATAGCCAGCGAACTGGACCGTTTGGTGCTGTTATTTAGAAAAAACGGTTATTATAACCTAACACGCGAAGACCTGGTAGCGATTGTGGATACTACCGACGTTTCGCTGTTAGAGATTACACTCGATCCTTTTGAACAGGCCAGGCTTATTGCCGAAGCAACCGAACGTAGGCGATTAAACCCTACCGTAGATGTAACCATTGAAGAAAGAAATCGTGCCGAAATTTTTAAGAAATTTTATGTGGGCGATGTAACATACTATCCGCAGGCAAGAATTAACGACATACCCGATTCATTAATGAGGATGGATTATAATATTGTTTTCAAACGGCAAAACATTACCAGTAAACAAAACACGCCGTTTATACATTTCAGGCCATTAAGCGAGCATACTTACCTACGAAAAGGAAATTTATACAGTGAAGAACGATATTTTAAAACCATTAATGCTTTTAGCCAGATGGGGCCGTGGAACCAGGTTGATGTAAGGATAGAAGAACGGAAAGACACCCTGCAAACCATTGTGCCAGCCGATTCGCTGCATCCTGAAATAATAAGAATAGATTCGGTTAGCCGGCTGGATTTCAACTTTTTTCTCACCCCTGCCCAAAAATATTCCTTAAGCACCGACCTGGAAGTGAGCCGAAACAGCGGAACTATTTTAAATGGTAACCTGCTGGGTATTGCCAATAATATAACCCTCAGAAACCGAAATGTCTGGAGGGAAGCTGTTCAATCGAGCTCGACTATCAGAAATGGAATTGAACTTTCCCTTTCATCAAGACCTGCGCTGCAAACCTTTCAGTCCAGCGTTTCGCATACCATCAACATCCCTCGTTTTATTGCGCCGGGGCAGACTAAACGAATAAAAAGACTGGATGCTTATAAAACCTTTATAAATTTTTCGGCTGCCTATACAGAAAGGCGTAATTTTTTCAGGCTTCGCTCTTTGGTGGGCGCCTGGGGGTACGAGTGGAAAAAAAAGAACAATATATGGATTTACCGGCCGCTAAATATTGAACTTAATTCTTTAGATGTGCTGCCCGGGCTTGATTCGGCATTTGTAAAAAATCCCTTTTTGCGTACGGCCTTTAATACCGGGTATGTAGTTAGTCAAACGCTTACTTACAATACCACATTTAACGGCAGTAAACCGAATGTCAGCAATTATATAAGATTGTCTGGCGAAGAGGCGGGCGGGCTTATGGGGCTGTTCACGGGTTTAAGCGACAAGATATACCGGTATCTGAAAGCCGAAGGAGAGTTCAGGCAGTTGCGAACCTTTAGAAAAAATGCATTGGCGTACCGTTTGTTTGCAGGCATTGGCTATAACTATGGCAACGACCCGACTATAGGGCAATCGCTGCCATTTTTTAAACAATTTGTTGCAGGCGGCCCCAACAGTATGCGGGCATGGCCATTACGCCAGTTAGGGCTGGGCTCATCTTTGTCAAGCGATACATCCTCAACTTTTAAAGACCGGTATGGCGACATACAATTAGAAGCAAATATCGAATACCGTTTTCCTATTGCTACCATCAGTTCCGTTAAAATAGGCAGCGCCATATTTACCGATATGGGCAATATATGGAATTTAAAAAACATCGTGGTTAACCCAAACAGCAAACTAACCTGGAACAGGTTTTTAAGAGATATTGCCATTGGTGTAGGTACCGGGCTTCGGTTAGATTTCAATTACTTTTTAATACGCTTCGACTTTGCCTATAAAGTAAAAGATCCGGCCCGCATAAAAAACAATGGCTGGGTAGATATTAACGACTTTGAGTGGCGCAACACAGAATTTGAAATTGAAAATGCCAACGGTACTTTATTAAGAAGAAACAATTATGCCTTTCAATTGGGTATAGGCCTGCCATTCTAAAAGGTGGTTGTATATCCAAAAACACAATCAAATCAACATGCAAGCGTTTTAATTCTGTTTGTAGCCATTATTGCCGGCTTTCTACCAGGGGTTTCTGGCTAATTGCCATTTGCCCATTGCCATTTGCTTATTGCCCATTTGCTTATTGCCATTTGCCCATTGCCATTTGCTTATTGCCCATTTGCTTATTGCCCATTTGCCTATTGCTATTTGCCAATTGCCCATTATCATTGCCGGCTTACCACCAGCGGTCGCTGGCTAATAGATGATACTGTGTTGGATCTGATCAATTGACTGTACCACTCACCCGAGGCTTTTACCGTTCGTTTTTGGGTTTCAAAATCTACATGAACCAGCCCAAATGCAGGCCGGTATCCTTCGGCCCATTCAAAATTATCGGTAAAGCTCCAAACAAAATACCCGTTCACATTAACACCCTCGTTGCGGGCACGAAGCACCTGTTTAATATGGTCGTTCAGGTATTGTGTGCGTTTGTTATCATTGATCTCACCATTCACAAAAGTATCAGAAAACGCGGCGCCATTTTCAGTAACGATCAGCTCCTTTACATTTTTATAGGCACCAAATTTTTTGAGCATCTCGTAAATACATTCCGGGTACACCTCCCAATTCATTGCGGTAGTCTCCACCTTTCGTTTAGGCGCCTCCACTATTCTAGCCCATATAATCGGTTTCAGGTACGAGTGGGTTATCAGTTCGCGGGTATAGTTTTGAACCCCTATAAAATCCATATCGTATTGTATCCTGCTTTCATCGCCGTCTTTTACAAACTGCTCTAATCTTTGCAATAATTTAAAATCACCAACAGGGTAGCCTAAACCTGTTAATGGTTCTATAAACAAACGGTTCACCAGCGCATCAACACGCGCAGCCGCCCGGTGATCTGCCTCAGTTGGTTTATATGCCTGTATGAACGAGCTCGATAACGTTGTGCCCACTTTGGCTTGGGGGGCAATTGCCTTTATTACCCTGGCGCCTTCTGCCTGGCAAAGAGCCGCATGATGGACCGATGCCAAAAAATTATTCAACCCTTTTTTGCCAGGTGCATGCACCCCTAAAAAATAACCCGCCCCGGTAAAAACCAGCGGTTCATTCAGCACCATCCAATGCTTTACACGATTGCCAAAAGCCTTTACGCAAACCATTACAAATTCGGTAAACCAGCCAATGATGTCGCGGTTAGTCCAGCCGCCCTTTAATTCAAGTGCTTGCGGCAGATCCCAATGGTAGAGCGTAATCCATGGCTCAATGCCCAGCTCCAGGCAAAAATTGATAACTTTCCCGTAAAATTCTATCCCCTTATAATTTATGGTGCCGGTACCATTGGGCAAAATTCTGCTCCACGATATAGAGAACCTGAAATTAGGAATGTTCATGGCACTCATTAATGCGATATCCCGGGCATAGTGATTATAAAAATCGCATGAAACATTAGCGTGCTGCCCCTGGTAAATTTTTCCTTTGGTACGCGTAAAAACATCCCAGATAGAATTGCCTTTTCCGTCGTGATCGTGTGCCCCTTCTACCTGGTATGCCGCGGTTGAAACCCCCCATTTAAAATCATCACCAAACCCGTTCTTTAATCGCTCCATACTACAGTCTTATATGCTCGATAGAATTTTTCGTAATGAATATTTTCTGAATTTTTTAAACGAATACACCTTTTTACCCGGCAACAATTTTTCTTTACTTATCTGCGGGGCATGTTTGGCAATGATCGTATTAAGCACCTCTTCCGTTTCGTCTGCATATTCCACTTCTACCGTTTCGGTACTTTTTAGCCAGTTTTCAATTATTGAAAGGTGCTTTTTCTTCAAGGCCTTTATTACCGGAACACCCAGGCTTTCAAGGGCGGCTGCATTACATTGCTGTTCGTATTGCCCCTTCATGGGTATCACCAGCAATTTCTTTTTTAAAAACAAAGCTTCGGCGGGTGTTTCAAAACCCGCGCCGCACAATACGCCGGTGCTGGCAGCCATACTGGCTATAAATTCGTTGTTGTCAATTGGCCTGATGCTGATGTTTTCCACCGTATTTGGCTCCTTGTTATGCTTCGAAAAAACCTGCCAGTGTACATCTTTAAATTCCCCTAACACCTTTAATATTTTTTCATCGCTGTATGAAGGAAGATACACGGTGTAATGCCCTTTGTCTTCAACAGGCAAATCCCGCACCTCTTTGCGAATGACAGGCGTAAAAATATTGCTGTCATAAGCCTTAAAATGAAACCCATATTTATAACTGACCGGCGCATAATTTTTTAAAATTGCCTTGCCTGCCGGGTCGTATTTTTTTGGCTGCGGCGCGTTTTTATTGAGTACCGCAGCCTGGTGGCTAACGCCTAAACACAATTTATTTTTCTGATAACAGGCCCATGCCGAAACCGGTTCAAAATCGCTGATCACCAGGTCGTATGTCTGTACCGGAAGACTGCTGATCTCGCCGAAAAGAATACTTAAATTACTTCGCCTGTAGGTTTCCAGCAGGTCGACACCGCCTTTCTTTCCAAAAATAAAACTAAGACCTTTATACACATATTTCACTTCAAAGGGTAGTGTGACATCCGCCTGGGTACCGCTGATCAGCACATCTACTTCATGGCGTTTTTGCAGTATGGGTACAATCTCTCTTGCCCTGGCAACGTGGCCGTTGCCCGTGCCTTGTATAGCGTAGAGTATTTTCATAATCGCATCAGGTTAAATTCCTGCACCAGGTTATTAAACAACTCACTGTTGTTAAGGTCGTCTTCAATTTCGTTTTCTTCTTTTAATAACATGTTTAACCGGTCTTGTTCGTTAAAACGGTAAATGCTCCATTGGCCGTCCGCACATTCCAATGCCGAAAGATTTTCAATCCAGTCACCCGAGTTCATATAAACAATACTGCCATGCTCATTGCTGATCTCTCTTATTTCGGGATGATGAATATGGCCGCAAACCACGTAATCATATTGATTGCTAATGCCGATATCGGCACTCGTCTGCTCAAAATTATTAATGAATTTAACCGCCGATTTTACGCTGTTTTTAATTTTCTTTGAAAGCGAAATTTTTCCTTTCTTAAAAACTTTCTCCGAAATAAAATTTGCCAGGCTGTTGATGATAATGAGGGTATCGTACCCAACCGCACCTAATTTGGCCAGCCATTTTGAATGCTGCATGGTTACGTCAAAAACATCTCCGTGAAAAATCCAGGCTTTTTTGTTGTCAGGCAAATCAAGCACCACCTTGTTTACAATGCTAAATGAACCCATCTTAAGTCCCGCAAATTTACGTAGCATTTCGTCGTGGTTGCCGGTAACATAATAAGTTTTTACTCCTTTGCCTATCCAGCTAAAAATATGCCTGACCACTTTCATATGGCTTTTGGGCCAGTATTTTTTGCTGAACTGCCAAATGTCTATGATGTCGCCATTCAGCACCACTACTTTTGGTTTAATCTCTTTTAAATAGTGCAACAGCTCTTTTGCCCGGCACCCGTAAGTACCCAGGTGTACGTCAGACAACACAAGTATATCTACCTTTCTTTTTAATTTTTTCATGCGATGTTTTGTATATGTGGCTGCCGAAATAACGAAGAGAAATTAGAAAGCAAGGGAACACAAACTTTAGAAAGAAGATTTGCGATTGTATTGCTCACTCTTTTATAGAGATAGCTGTGCGGGGGCGAGGGAGCGGCGACGCTTTTAAAAAGCTGCAGATGGCATTTATCGGATATTTGGGTATCGTGCAGGGTTACCATGATTTGGAGTTTATGCAAATTACGCATTGCATATTGCCGCAATATTACCGTTAGGTTATGTAAATATTAAGCGTTT
>JBBRCW010000307.1:0-8415 GCA_038204535.1 Chitinophagales bacterium
GATGCAAATGGCAGTTATTTATTTGATGATGGAAAAGGAGGAACAACTTCTAACGAAAATGCTTATAGAACACAGGTAGGGTATGGCTTACCAAAATTCGAATTCGGCTGGAACAATACTTTTAATTATGGAAGGTTTGACTTTAATTTTTTCCTGCGTAGTTCAATTGGTCATGATCTTGTAAGTACTTATCGTGCGTTTTACGAAAATGCAACCAACGTTACTACCTACAATGTGGTTAAGACAAAATACTATGACCCCAACGTAAAAGGTGGTCAGAAATTTAGCAGTGATCATGTAGAAAGAGCATCTTTTGTAAAATTGGATAATGCCACATTAGGTTATGATTTCTCTTTATCTAAAACCGGTGCCTTTAAGTCATTTCGTGCATATTTAAACGGGCAAAATTTGTTTGTCATTTCCAAATACTCCGGTGTTGATCCGGAAGTAAGATACAGTGATGGCGGAAACGTGTTGGCCCCCGGAGTTGACAGGAGAGAAACGTGGGTAAGAACCAGATCATTTACATTGGGGGTTAATTTAGGATTTTAAGTAATTTATTTTTCAATCATTTTATTCTTGCAATATGAAACTTTTTTCAAAAACATTATTCCCTGCAGTTGCCCTTATTGCGCTGGGCTCTTGTACCAACCTCGATGAAAAGGAGTTGTTATTCGATCAGGTTGTAACTGAACAGTTTTTTCAAACTGAAAAAGAATTTCTTTCAGCTATGGGTGCTGCTTATACAAACCTATACGGTTATAGAGGTGGCATAACCAATGCCAATGAAGTAACGACTGACGAAATTGTTGTGCCTACGAGAGGTGCAGATTGGGGAGATGGCGGTCATTGGGTTAGATTGAAGTTACATACCTACAGGCCGAATGATTCCGAAATAAATGGCACATGGAATTTATTGTATGCGGGGGTAAATACGTGTAATCGGCTAATTGCAACCTTTGAGCCCGTGGGTACACCTCAGTCTCTGGGTTTCATTGCTGAATTGAAGGTATTACGTGCTATATATTATTACTGGTTGTTGGACAATTTTGGGAATGTTCCTTTAAGTATTGATTTCAAAGACATCGTTCCGCCAGCTAATAGTACAAGAAAACAGGTATATGACTTTGTAGAAAAAGAATTGATGGGCAATGTTGCTCTGCTACCTAAAACAGGCCCCAAAGATCAATCTACTTACGGTCGTGTAAACTATTATACAGGTCAGGCAGCGCTTGCTAAGCTTTACTTAAATGCAGAAGTGTATACCGGAACACCACAATGGGATAAGTGTATTGCAGCTTGTGATGAGATCATTAATTCAGGCAAATATGCACTTACGACAAACTACCAGGACAATTTTGTAAAAGAAAACACAGGAGCCAGCGAATTTATATTTGTTATTCCATTTGACCAGGTGCATGCAAAAGGATTTAATTTAAATCATCAGACTTTACACCAGGAGAGCCAAAAAACGTATAATATGACGGCGCAACCATGGAATGGTTTTGCAACAGTTGCTGAATTTTACAATTCCTATATCGATCCGGCACAAAATCCTGGTCCTCAGGGTACAGTTGTTGGATTGGATAATAAAGGAACTCCAACAACCGGAACGCTTGATAAGAGATTATCGAACTTCCTTGTAGGACCTCAATTTGACGCTGCAGGAGCAAGGCTTATTGATGGTGCTGCAGACCTGGAAGATCCGGATGGTAAACCCCTCACCTTTACCCCGTACATGAATGAGTTGGAGCCCCGGGCGTGGAGGCAAACGGGAGCAAGAATAAACAAATGGCAGTTTTATAATGGTATGACCTCTGACCTTAGCAATGATATGGCGATTTTTAGGTATGCTGACTTTATATTTGTAAAGGCAGAAGCATTAGCAAGAAAAGGGAGTAATTGGAATGATGCAACTGCTTTATCATTGGTTAATCAAATCAGGACCCAGCATGGAGGTGTGGCGCCTTATACTACTATGACCGCAGCAAGCTTTTTGGCTGAACGTGGAAGGGAAATGTTTTTTGAATCTTTCAGAAGACAGGATATGATCAGGTTTGGCAGATACAATGCTCAATTTACCTTCCATCCTGCAGATGCAAGTAATCACGTTAATATATTTCCTATACCTGAGGCTCAGATAAATGCTAACCAAAAGCTTAAGCAAAATCCGGGTTATTAAAAGTACAATACTGCAATAATTGTAATAGTAATAGAAAGCAGGCGAGTGATCGCCTGCTTTCTATTTAAAAAAATTACTCAACTATAATAGAGTAGAACGACTGGAAAACATCAGCAATAAACGCAATTAAGCTTCATGAAGTCCAATTTTGTGTATATTGTCAATGCACTATTCTTTTGGCTAAAATAAGGGTGGAACGATTATGTCTCAGGAATACAAATATGTGAACAAACTTAATTTCGTTATCTTCTTTATTTCAATAATCTTTCTAAGTAGCTGTACAAACAAAAATGCCCGGGATACTGAGACTTTGTTCAGCTTAATTCCATCGCGGCAAACCGGGGTGGATTTCTCAAACACCCTGGTCTATACAGAAGAATTCAACCCATACACATTCAGAAACTTCTTTAACGGTGGAGGAGTGGCTATTGGTGACATCAATAATGACGGTCTCGTGGATCTGTTTCTTTGTTCGAATCAGCAGTCGAACAAGTTATACCTGAATAAAGGGAACTTTCAATTTGAAGACATAAGTGAAAGAGCTGGTGTGTCGTCTGATAGTGTATGGTCAACCGGTGTATCAATGGCTGATGTAAATGGGGATGGTTTGCTGGATATTTACGTTTGCAAATCTGGAGATATTAATAGCAAGAAAAGGAACAACGAGCTTTTCATTAACAATGGTGACCAAACGTTTTCGGAAAAAGCAGCAGATTATAAATTAGACATTCAAGGATTGTCAACCCATGCAGTTTTCTTTGATTATGACAATGACGGAGACCTGGATTGTTATTTACTTACTAACTCCTTTAGATCTGTGGGCAACTACGACCTGGTAAAAGATCAGCGAAATATAGTTGACCCGCTTGGTGGAAACAGGCTGTTGAAAAACAATAATAACATTTTTGAAGATGTAACCCAGCTTGCCGGCATATATAGCAGTTCTATTGGTTTTGGTTTGGGAGTAATTACTTCTGACATTAATAAAGATGGTTGGCAGGATATATATGTATCCAACGATTTTTTTGAGAAAGATTACCTGTATATCAATCAGAAAAATGGCACCTTTAAGGAATCGCTTGAGGAATATATTACCGAGCTCAGTATGAATTCGATGGGTGCTGACATTGCAGATTTAAATAACGACGGCTTTCCGGACATTTATGTTACCGATATGTTTCCGGAAGAAGATGCACGGGTTAAAACAAAAACTACTTTTGAAAATTGGGATAAATACCAGGCAACTGTGTCCAATGGCTATTACAAACAATTTGTTAGAAATGTATTGCAAATAAATACCGGTCCCGTTTCGGATAAGGCTGACGAAATGCACTTCAATGAAATTGGCAGGCAGGCAAATGTATCAGCTACAGACTGGAGTTGGGGCGCCCTGATAGGGGACTTTAACAACGACGGCCGGAAAGATATTTTTGTGGCCAATGGAATTCTGAAGGATATCACCGATCAGGATTATATCCAGTATTCTGCAAATGATGAGGAGAATATCCGCCGGAAAATACTTAACAAGGAAAAGAATATTATAAAGCACCTTATCGACCTAATTCCTTCTCATCCCATTTCAAATTATGCGTTTAGCAATAATGGGGATTTAACCTTTACCAACAAATCAGTGGCGTGGGGATTAGATGAGCCCGGCTTTAGCAATGGATCTGCGTATGGCGACCTGGACAACGATGGAGATCTGGACCTTGTGGTAAACAATGTAAATATGCCCTGTTTTATTTACCGCAATGAAAGCGTTCAGCAAGCGCCGGAAAACAAGTTTTTAAAAGTGAGTTTGCAAGGGCAGGGCAGGAACACCTTTGGCATTGGTGCAAAAGTTACCCTATACTACAACAATACCATTGCCTACCAAGAACAAATGCCCATGCGCGGCTTTCAGTCTTCGGTAGATCCAAGGCTCAACTTCGGGCTGGGGCAAACAACCACTATTGATTCATTAATAGTACAATGGCCCGACGGAAAGCAAACACTTTTAAAGAATATTACACCCAACCAGCACCTTACCCTACAACAAAGCCAGGCAGTTACACCTGCCAACACTCCGCAGTTGTCCACCCTGCAGCCGCTGTTTACACAAAGTAAAGATGACCTGGGCATAGACTTCCGGCACAGGGAAAATGATTTTGTTGATTTTGACCGCGACCGTTTGATCTTTCACATGTTATCAGCGGATGGTCCACGGGTAGCCAAAGGCGATATAAACAATGACGGGCTTGAAGACCTGTACATCTGTGGTGCCAAAGACCAGCCGGGCGCATTGTACCTTCAAACAGCTGCAGGCAGGTTCATCAAAAGCAATGAAGGCGTGTTTGAAAACGATAAAGAAAGTGAAGACACAGATGCGTTGTTTTTTGATGCTGACGGAGATGTCGACCAGGACCTGTATGTATGCAGTGGTGGCAACGAGTTTTCGCCCAATTCCCCTGCACTGATCGACAGGTTATACATCAATGATGGCCAGGGCCGCTTTGTAAAATCTACGCAGGTATTGCCTTCCTATACTGTTGAAAGCACCAGTTGTGTAACTGCAGCCGATTATGACAATGACGGCGATGAGGACCTGTTTGTAGGCGTTCGGTTAATACCTTACAAGTATGGTTACCCGGGAAAAGGTTATGTACTGCAAAACAACGGCAAAGGCTTTTTTACCGATGTAACCGGGCGGATAGCGCCAGGGTTAACAATAGCCGGAATGATTACCGATGCAAAATGGTTTGATTACGATAAGGATGGCAAACCCGACCTGGTAATTGCAGGAGAGTACATGCCCATAAGGATATTCCACAACCAAAAGGGCTTATTAAAAGAGACCACGCAGGCAGCAGGTCTGGCTAAAAGCAATGGCTGGTGGAACCGGCTGGAGATTGCCGATATCAACAATGACGGCTATCCTGATATTATAGCGGGTAACCACGGGTTGAACTCCAGGTTTAAAGCCAGTGAGCAACAACCTGTATGCATGTATGTAAGCGATTTTGACAACAATGGCAGCATAGAACAAGTGGTAACATGCTACAATAAAGTGAAAGCGTATCCATTGGTACTGCGGCACGACCTCGTTAGCATATTGCCTTCGCTTAAAAAGAAGTACATGAAATACGAAAGTTACAAAGAGCAAACTATGGAGGATATATTTACCAAAGATCAATTAAGCAGTGCCATAAAGCTGGAAGCCTATACCCTGCAAAGCAGTGTACTTATCAACAACAAAACAGGTACCTTTGCACTGAGTGCCTTACCTGCAGCGGCGCAGTTTTCACCTATGTTTGGCATAGCGGCAAACGATTACGATAACGATGGAAACATAGATATACTCATGGGCGGTAACTTTTACCAGTCAAAGCCTGAAGTGGGAATTTACGACGCCAGTTATGGAGTGTTTTTAAAAGGAGATGGAAAGGGTGCATTTAAACCAATAAGACAGGATAGTTCAGGGTTTTTTATAAAGGGTGCAATCAGGGATTTGGTACCAATTAAAATAGGTAAACATAAGGCTGTTCTTGTGGTAAAGAACAACGACGGGGTTCATTTATTGAAATACAAATAACAGGCAAATAATGAAATTAGTGTGGTTGGTATGTTTAATCTTGTTGGTTGGTTGTTCAGCAGATAATGGGTTCGACCAGTATACTCAAATGGTTAAAACAGAAACAAAAAGTGGTAAGAGAAACGACAGCATTTTTTTTGGTATTCGTTTGGGAATGACGGGTAAAGAGTTCTTTACGTATTGCTGGGAGATGAATAATAAAGGGGTTTTTACAGATGGGCAGGCTAATACAAAGGTGTTGTATAAACTTGACCGAAATGAATTAAAATACCCCGCTTCTATGAATTTTTACCCTGAGATATATGATAACAAAGTCAGGAAAATGGAGGCGACCTTTCAGTATGATGCATGGGCACCCTGGAACAAACATCTGTTTGCCGACAGCCTGCTGGAAGATGTATTTCAGCTTTTTACAGTATGGTATAAAAGCGGAAATCCTTTTATAAAAATTACTGATCCTAAAAGGGGAATATTATACGTTAAGGTGGACGGTAACAGGCGAATTATCTTAGCCAAAAAGAATGATTTGTCCGTTAAAGCCGACTATACTGATATGCTTTATGTACCTGTAGCAATTAAGGCGAAGTAGTATTTATTAAGCCGCTACACCAGACAATAAATTCCCATATGAAATAGACTTATTGGTGGCTTAAAGACCTGGTACAATGGTATTTTAAGGTAGAAGCACCTGAAAAGGAAAAGAAAAAGAAATTGGAGTTATAAAAAAGAATGCTAAAAAACGTACTTGTTTTGTCGCCATGAAAAACATGAGTACAAGGGAGTGACACAACCGGAGTTGAATTAACCTGATACGCTGGTAACCAAAAATTTAAGTTCCCATAGACACATTGGCGGATTTATGGTGCCATTGACAACTAAAAATGTTTTATTCTTTTATGTACTTTGAAATTGATTTCCGTTCTAATACAATATTGTTTCTGGTGTATTGCCTTGCAGGTGTTTTACTAATATCGTGTAGAAAGAACGGCAATACTGCGCCTGCCTTATTTAGTAAGTTAGATGAAGCCCACACGAATATAAACTTCAGCAATAACCTTAAGTACGATTCTGCATTTAACATTTACACCTACCGCAATTTTTACAATGGTGGAGGCGTAGCCATTGGAGATATTAACAACGACGGTCTTCCCGATATATTCTTTACGGCCAATATGCTGCCCAATCAATTATATCTTAATAAGGGTAACATGCAGTTTGAAGACATTACCCAAAAAGCCGGCATTATAAAAAAAGGCAAATGGTCTACCGGCGTAAGCATGGCCGATGTAAACGGAGACGGTCTGCTGGATATCTATGTTTGCAACAGTGGCGATATAAAAGGCGATAATAAGGCCAATGAGCTGTACATTAATAATGGCGATCTAACCTTTACCGAAAAAGCCCGCGAATATGGTTTAAATGACCACGGTCTATCAACCCATGCCGCCTTTTTCGACTTTGACCACGACGGCGATCTTGACATGTACCTGTTAAACAATTCGTTTAAAGCCATTGGCAGTTTCAACCTTCAAAAAAACGAACGCAGCGATCGCGATTCAATTGGGGGCGATAAATTATACCGCAACGATAATGGCCACTTTACCGATATAAGCAAGCAGGCGGGCATATTTGGCAGCACTATAGGTTTTGGCTTAGGTGTAACAGTTGGCGATCTTAACAACGATGGCTGGCAGGACATTTACGTTTCTAACGATTTTTTTGAAAGAGACTACCTCTATCTAAACCAGCATAATGGTACATTTAAAGAGGTGCTGGTAGATGAAATGATGAGCATCAGCAATGCCTCAATGGGCGCCGATATGGCCGATGTTAATAACGATGCCAGTCCTGATATTTTTGTAACCGAAATGTTGCCCGAGGATGATGGACGGGTTAAAACCAACACGACTTTCGAAAACTGGGACAAGTACCAGCTTGACCTTAAATACGATTATTATCACCAGTTTACCCGCAACATGCTGCAGCTTAATAATGGCAATAATTCATTTAGCGAGGTAGGGCGTTTGTCGGGTGTATGCGCAACAGATTGGAGTTGGGGAGCGCTGATTGCCGATTTAAATAACGATGGATTTAAAGACATCTTTATAGCCAATGGCATTTACCAGGATCTTACCAACCAGGATTATATTCAATACATCTCGGATGAAGAATTTTTCAAAACGGTGTCATTGGGTAAAGCTGATTTTAAAAAGCTCATCGACCTCATTCCTTCCCACGCCATAAGCAACTACGCCTATAGCAATAATGGAAATGTAACCTTTACCAACCAGGCGCAGGCATGGGGTTTGGCCCAGCCGGGCTTCAGCAACGGATCAGCTTATGGCGACCTTGACAACGACGGCGACCTTGACCTTGTGGTGAACAACGTAAACATGCCTTGCTTCGTATACCGCAACGAAAGCACACAGCAACACCCCGAAAACAAGTATGTAAAAGTGAGTTTAGATGGCGTTGGCGGCAACCGGTTTGGTATAGGTGCCAAAGTAACGGTGCACTACAACCACACCCTAGCCTACCAGGAGCAAATGCCCATGCGCGGCTTTGAATCAACGGTAGATAACCGGCTTAACTTCGGGCTTGGCCAAACCACCCTTATCGATTCGGTAGTGGTAAAATGGCCCGGTGGCAAACAAAACATACT
>JBBRCW010000308.1:0-8411 GCA_038204535.1 Chitinophagales bacterium
CCAGAATATTATTGAACCTAATAACGCAAGCATGACCCATAACAGTAATGCTCCGATTGCTCCAATAAAACTTTCTGTTTCAATTAAGCCAAAGTCAAACCCCGAAACGTCTAATGCAAACGATGACGGCTTTTTCCATAAGTTAAATTTGTCGGGAAAGTTGCCGTAGCTGTCTCGTAATTTCCAGCCATTATAAAGTCCGATGGTAATGAAAGAAAAAAACACGATTAACAGAATGGTCGTGGAGATCAGAGAATTGAGGTAGAGCGTTCTGTGGTTTCCAATGCCTGTAAGATAAATGAGTAAAGAAAGTGTCGGCAAAATAATAAGCGTAGATATAAATACTGTTTTGCTATTTATAAGATTTGGCCTGCTCAATTTTTAGGCTGGGTGTTTTAATGGGTACTGACGATCGGGGGCATTGTACCGTTTAAAAATATAATTGTCTGCCCCAATCTTCATTTTGGTTTGGTATAATTTGAAGATAAGTTACAAAAGTTAAAAAATCAACGACTCGCCGAAACCGAGGTCGATAGCTTGATGCAGACTATCTATAGTTTCAATTGAAGCAAAACTTTTGTTATTTCAGTCCGACAGGTTGCCAAATAGCCGTCGCAGAAATTCGTCAAAGCCCTATTTGTTGGTGGTTGGGCTTTCAAATATTGCTTTATTTTATGTCAGGCATTCTGGTAATGTCTTCAATATGGATTAGGGTCAATTTCCAATCGCCGTTTTGTTGTTTTGTCCAAACCAGATTGTAATTGCCTCTTTCTTTAAGAACAGGCCCGCCTGGTGGTGTTAAGTCCAGTGAATATGTCCCTCCATCATAGGCAATTTTATTGTCGCTGTCTTTGATTAAAGATGAGGTCTTAATGTTGCTAAGAACTTTTACTCCACCACTAATCCAATTATTTGCAATTGCTGAATGTCCGTTATGAATTAAGGAATCGTTCATGACTATGGCATTTTCAGCAATTGTTTTCATTATAACTGCTGAGTCTTTATTATTCCAGCCTGCAATAAATGTTGCTGTCAATGAGTCGACATTCACCTGGGTTGTCGCAGCGCTTTTATCAGTATTCTGATTGCAGCCAATTATTATTGCCAGGGCTAAAAAAAGTGTCAATTGTTTCATTCTGTTTGATTTGGTTTTAGAAATTGATAAAAAAATGGGTTTAGTATAGCTGCCAGGTTTAGGTATTTGGGATGGCAGGGCATTCTATGGTGTCCCGCCCGGGAGCAAATGCCAATTAGAAAACTCATGTACAAAATATTTTGAGCAGTCAAATAGATAACTTTGAGTCATCTGAAGCAAAAAGCAAGGTAACATACTTGTATATGGCTCTTGCCTTAAACGAACAACTACAGCATATTTTTTTTATATTTACTGGGCCGACAACGGCAAGCATACCCTTCTTTCAGGAAATCACTTTCCTGAGAGAAGGGTTATACAGAAGGTGGCTACAACAAACCTGATCCTTTATGTTTATAACATTACAGTTTCCGCTGTTTGATTACCGGTATATCAAGGCACAGCCTAACAGAACAGACCGGCCCAACTGGCCCGAACCGGGCGACAATGACCGCATTCGATATTTTGGAGAAATTTTTGGCCGCAATAAGCCCTACCTCGGGCCATGGGACGATGAAAAAAAATACTGCAATGCCCGGAGTGTAATCAATCTTTGCGGCATGGGCGAAGAACATTTTTACAAAAAGTTTTTCGACAGCCCTGCAAAAACCCGCATCTTGTTCAGAAGGTTTCAGTCGGATGGAAAATGTATGGCCAAATTTGAGATAGGCCTCAACGATGATTTTGAACATGACCCTGCGCTTCAAAATGCCGATGCCGCTACTACAGCCGCGACGATTGATCAACAGATACAACAATACCTGCTTTGCCCGGTAAAAATTAAAATAGGCAACCGCCTATCGCATTACGTGCCGCTGGCCGATGCTGGTGACGAACTCAACAGTGCCTACTATTGGGCAACACATAAGGGTGAAAAATCTTTCACCCTGCAGGATATACGGCACGAGGCAGAAAGCTGTGAGCCGGTGCTGCTGCTGCAGCTTGATGTGTCAAAAATTGATGTAAGTGCCATGCAACTTCAGCTTGTAGATGTACCGGGTCTGTCGGCTAACGGTATGCAGCTTTTTTGCCGCTATACCTCCTATCGTATCGGCCCCCGGAGTTATAATTTGAAAACATGGATCATTGCTACCAACAACGATTATGATAAAAACTCCATACTGCCAGGTGATTTTGAATTTTACAATAAAACCCTGCGTTACCTCCGCATTAACCTGCTGCGCATTCATGTAGAAATCATCCTGCAAAAGAAACTGCTGGAGGCATTCAGTCGTGCGGCCACCGCCGTTGTTTTACAGGATACTGCAACCCGCGACCGACTGTATCTGTACCTGCACAAAATATGGCTAAACCTCTCTGGCATCAAGCGAAATAAACTGCCACAGGAAAAACTTGTGCAAACTGCCTTCAGCCTCGATGCTTCTTATTTTGGCTCGGCAGGCATAGATGAACAGATGAATGTATTGAATGATTATAAAGAATGGCTGAAAACTCCCGGTGTAAATGATAAAAATGGGCAGGTAAAAAAATATGTGGAAGATAACGCCGCGGATCTACAACAAAAAAAAGCCGCGGCTGCAAACGAAATAACAGTTTTTATATCATACAATCATGCGGATGAAGCCACTGCCGTTTTACTAAAACAAAAGCTGCTGGACAATAACATACAGGTGATACTCGACTCCAAATCGATGCGGGCGGGGACTAAAATAGAAGATTTTATAAAAGACAGTATTAAAAACTCTAATGCCACTTTATCCATTGTTTCGGTTAGAAGTCTCACCTCCGGCTGGGTAAGTATTGAAACCGAAAAAACACTCAACTTTAAGGAGTTTTTTGATGATAAAAAATTTATTGCCTGCTACCTGGACAAGGAATTTTTTGAAATCAATTTTGTAGATAGGGTGACGGACGATATTGGTGAAAAGATAAAAGTCATTGAGGCACTTTATAAAAAATATTTTAAAAAGAGATTACCCACCACCGACCTCGACTATGAAAAAAACCGCCTTTTGATGCTGGAAAAAAATCTGCCCGATACGGTGCAGTATTTGAGACAAATCAAGTGTATTGATATACGCCCCGAACAGTTTGACCAGAATTTCCCCGGTCTGCTGCAGGCCTTAAAGAACTAAAGTGAATGCTTTTTTTTTGCACATTATATTTTGGAAAGTTTATTTTCTAGTTTAAGAGCTATAAAGCTTTTTAGACTCTTTAGCTCCTTACAGATGACGGCGATTCAAGCGTTCGTATAATTACTTTGCAAGTACCTCATGTTGGCGAATGGTGTGTCTCTGTTAGATAATTTCCCAGTTTTTCTTTTTAATAAATTCTCAAAAATTAAACCCAAAATGAAGTCCTGGCTCCCCTATAAAAAATGTTGACCATTTATTGTTTAGCTGTTTAAATGATAATGGCATTTTGGTTTGATAAGGGCGATGCGTAACGGCGATAGAAGGTTCAATAAAAAATCTATCTTTAAAAAGTTTGAAGTGATATCCTGCTCTGTATGTATTGAAAATCTGAAAACCATTGTCAATCTTACTGCCCTTATCATTTACAAATGTCTGCCATGCCGGCATCACGTGAATTCCCGTGTATAACCCTTTCCACAAAAATCGTTGGTAAGCTAAAGCAAATCCATATTCCCTGATATATCCGGGAAACTTTTCTTCCGGTGCTTCAAATGATTTTCCATAGGGGATGCCTAATGACCAGGCATATTTCCAGGTTTTTAACTCAAGTGATAAAACGTCTTTTCCCGAAATTCGATAGCCCAGGTTTAACTGAGCAAAATCAGGTTTGTTTTTTGAGCTTAAATTACCCAGCATAAAAAACGTACTGCCCACAAAACACTTTCTGTAAGTGGTGTCTTTTGTAGCATATTGTGCTTTAAGTGTAAATGAGTTTGCCAAAAACAAGGCTATTAAAGTAGTGACAATTTTCTTTTGCATATTATTTTAAGATTTGGTGATATTGCAAAAGTGTATCGATGGGAAGCCAATAATCGTTCTCTTAAGTTAAGAAACGAAACTTATTCCTTACTTTTTTCAAAAATCCTTGCTCTTAACCTGCTAAGCGACTGTGGAGTAATGCCTAAATAGCTTGCTAACTTATGTTGCGGAACACGTTGTAATAAATCTGATTTGTTTTGCAAAAGGTTTACATATCTCTGTTCGGGCGAAGAAGTTTTAAAATCATCAAAGGAGCTTTGTTTTTTAGCCAACAGTTGTTCGGAGAGAATTCGACAAAGTGTTTCAAATTTCGGGAATTTTTCAAAAATTTCAACCTCCATAGCAGGATTTGAAACAGTTATTATTGAATCTTCAACACACGAAATATAATATTCGGAGGGTTGTTTATTTAGGACACAGTTTGGCGTAATGCCCTCCATTTCAGTATAAAATTCGGTTGTTTTTTCCTCACCCTCAATCATATAAAATGTCCTTATGCATCCTTTTAAAACAAAATAACCTTCAACCGAAAGCTGTCCTTCTTTCAGTAGCATTGCTCCTTTTTTAAATGAACGAAAGATGTTTAAAGACACCACTGCACTCTTTTCGTCATCCGAAAGAGAAATGTATTTTGAAATGAAATCGAAAAGTATATTTTCCATTGATAGATTATTTGTTGTTTGATCAGTTGTAAATTCTCTTTACCCTTACCACCAATGTTTACGGCTTGCTGCAGTGCTGATAGTCATTGATTGTCTCATCCGGAGCGCTGCTTGTTTTTGTTTTAGGTTTTGAAGTTAACAACTAAAAGCCAAATATATGATACCGAAAGTCGGGACGGAAACTGTTTCTGATAGCGAGTGAAAGCTGATTGTAAACCGGGGTAGCTATGCGCATTGTTGCTCTTTCGCCCTCTAAAAACCGGACAGGATAGTATCCAATCATCCGGCCCAAGCCCGTTTTAAGCCACCGTTTTTATTGGTGACCGGTTTCACGTTTGCATAAGCCGTCCATCAAAGCCCCCAACAAGAACCGTCCACCAAAGCCGTCAATGAGAGCCGCCAATGAGAGCCGTCATCCTGAATTTTTTTCAAGGATCCCCTGGAAAATATCCTAGTTAAAATTCCAGGAGATGCCGGGTCAGGCCCGGCATGACGGTATCACTTTGGTTGGCATTAAATCTTAACTATGGGCAATTCTCCAATTATTTAACTCTCTTCTCCCTTTAGGTCGGGGCTTTCAAACTCCCCCTTCGGGGGATTTAGGGGGCCGCTGTTTTCCAGGAGATGCCGGGTCAGGCCCGGCATGACGGTATCACTTTAGTTGGCATTAAATAGGCATTTTCGGCATTATGCCAATTATTACTCTCTCTTCTCCCTTTAGGGCCGGGGCATCCCAAACAAATCCTCTTTTGTTTTTGGCCGCTTGTCTTCCAGCCATTTAAAACCACGAACGCGCATTTCATCGTGTTTTACCTGGCTCATTGGGAAGGTGGTCCCTTCCAGGTTATTTCTAAAAACGATCTTTTTGGGTTTGCGATCGGTAAAATACATATCTATCACATCGCTGGTTGACCGGTTAACGCCAATGTATAAATCTTGTTCGTCGGCAGCATAGTAGATATTTTCGGCGCTGCCTTTGGCACGGATGTGATCAATATCGCCCCCAATAAAATATCCATTAATGGTATTACCTTTTATCTGATTATAAAACTGCTCCGACTTGTTGATGGCCAGTCCATTTTCAAAAACATACAATCTCTCTGGCTTTTTATTGGCGGTAAACAGGTAAATGGTATCGCCTGTTATCTGATTTTCTTTGGCCCAGACAACAGGGTCTTTAAAAAGCCTGAAGGTAGAATCTGCCAAAGAATAAAACATACTGTCGCCAACCGCCTGCAGACTGTCGGTAAATATTTTTACGTTGTAATAGGCTTCAACAAAACGGTTGTTGCTGCTGTCGGTTTGCGCGGTCTCAGAGGTATCGGCTATGGTTTTTTGGATACTGTCAGCGGCAGTAGTTGTTTTATTTTTTGGCTTGGGTTGGATAGAGGCCAATCGCGGCTCTGCCTTTGAACTATCCGTTTTAACCACCGATTTCTTTTGTAAAAGACTGGAATCAGGTTTAGCTGCCAATACCGTTGTGTCGGATGCTGCATCATCTTTTGCGTCTGGCGGTTTTTTAAACATCCCTGCTAAACCCGCAGGTTTTTGCAGTCTCTTGCCGGGTGGTCCAGGCTTCAGCACTCCGCTGCTGTCTGTGGATGATATAGTTGAATCAGCCGCCGCGGCAACAGGCGGCGGCGTTGTGATATCAGGCACATACCTCGACTTTTTAAGGTCGGATAGTTTTGCTGAGTATAACGTATCGGCAGCTATGTAAATGCTGTCTGCCCCTTGTTTAAGAATCATTACCGGCCTTTGCGTTGCAAGCAGGGCGCCGGTTTTATTATTCGATTGTAACCGGTTGGCAATGATAATTGACGCATTGGCCGTGTCTTTACTTTTATACACTACACTGCCCAGCGCATCGCCAAAACCGCTGCTTTCATCAAGGGCAATATCATCTGCAGTTAGGGTATAATCTTTATCGTCAATAAAGGGGCGCTTACCAAATACTGCTTTTTTATTTTGCATGTCATAATACCCTTCGCTGGTATTTATGGTGCGGGTTTTACTTTTTATTTTAGTAGGTACGGTAAACCGTGCAATCTGTGTATAGGTATTGTAAAGTAAGGTATCGGTGGTTACGGTAAATTCCGGATCAACCATTACCACTTTTTTCTTAAAATAGATGTCGCGTGTTTCGCCGTAATAAACACCCTGTGTACTGGTAAGTACCGTTTTGCCGTTTACTACTTTTCCGCCGTTTTCGTATGTGCCTACCTTGGTAAGCGTGTTGTAGTGAAGTTCGTTGGTAGTCAGTACGCCCTTTCCATCCGTTAACTTCACTTTGTCCTTTAAAATGGCGTCTTTCTCTTTGCCATAATATTTCATGTATTGCGAATAGGTGTGAACGCTGTCGTCGTCGTTTATGTGGATGTTGCCAAATGCTTCTACAATGTTTTTCTTTTGATCGAGAACGGCGCTGTCGCAGTAAAAAAGGGTTCTGTCTTGCCTGATGCGAACGTTGCCTGCCAGCGAAAGAAAGTCGCCTGTGGTATCGATTTTCTGAAAATTGTAGCGGTTTGCCTCTAAGATTTCCAGCTTTTTACCGGTGGAGGAATCGGCCACCGATAAAGGCGGTACCGGCGTTTGCGCAATGGCTGGCACAGTTAAACCTCCCAAACATGCAACAATAAAAATAAAAAATAACAGTCTCGTAAACATTATTGAGGAGTGCCTGAAGTGTCGGTTACAGGCAGCGGTGAAGTTAAAGGCTGCCCTTTGCTTTTGCCCCCGAAAATTGAAATACTAACATACCTTTTGGGATTAATCCTGATATCGTCCATCAAAATATTCAGGCTACGGGTAGTATTTTCAAGGTTATTGTATAATTGTTTATCGTTTAATAAAAGGCCCAACGAGCCATCTTTACTGTCAATTTTTTCGACTGCAGCGTTTAATCGTTCTACTGTGGTCCTTAATTGCTTTATGGTGCCGTCAATATCCGCCTTCGAAAAATTGGTTGTAGCTGTTTCTATATTGGCCATCATGTGGTCAACTTTATCGTTGTTGTTTGCAAGCGTTTTTGTAAAAGAATTTACGTTGTTTAGCGATTTTGTCAATACGCCGGTCTGGTTATCTAACAAGGCATTTAACGAATTGGCGGATGTTACCAGGTAGGCCATTGTTTTATTGGCATTGGCAACTATCTCCCGCATGTTGTTTTTGGTATATGGGTCGAAAATGGTATTAATATTACGCATTACCGAATCGAGTGTTTCAATGCTGTATGTTACTTTTTGCACCAGGGGATTTATCTGTTTTGAAAGGCCGCCAAAAAGCCCTGGCTCGTCGGCCGTCTTGATGGTGTCGTTATGCGCCAGGTAGCTTTTGCTGTCTCCCAGTTCAATAAAAACACTGGAAGTTGCCAGCGGATTGGTAGTGATGGTAGCCACCGAATTGCTGGGAATATTAATATCCCTGTTTAATTTGATTGATACGATGATGGTATCAATATTCTTTTCTCTTGTATCCAGCTCGTACACGCTACCTACCTGTAACCCGTTTATTAGCACGGGGTTCGAAATCATTAAACCCTTTGTGTCTGCATATTTGGCGTATAAAAAGCTTCCCGTTTTAAACAGGTTTTTGCCTTTAAGAAAATTGAAGCCAAGTATTAAAAGGGTGATGCAGATAGCGGTCAGGGCCCCTACCTTCGTTTCATTTCTGATCTTCATGTATAATTTCTTTATTTAAATG
>JBBRCW010000309.1:0-8330 GCA_038204535.1 Chitinophagales bacterium
AATACCGCTGAGTGCATACGAATGCGGTACATACACTACGGCGTGGCCGGGCAAATCGAAGCGATGGCTTTCGCGATGGGTCATAAAGCCGATGCGCCAAACATCGGGGCCATCAACATTTACTAAAACCGCCACATCAAACTTCTTTTTATTCCCTGCAAATGCCTTTATAAAATCTTTGAGGGAAGTATATAAGAATTTAATACCGGGTGTTCTTTCCAAAATATGGTCAAGCAGATCAACTATACGGCCCACCACAAACGACGACGACACCCATCCCACCACAATGACCAAGGCGGTAACCACTAAAAATCCTAAACCTGGAATCTTTTTTAGCTCACCGGTAGTTCCGGTTGCTAAATAATTAGGAAACAGAAAATTGATAAAGTTGGGTAAGATATTGTCAATAAATATAAAAAGGGAAAGTACGGCCCATACCGTAATAGTGATGGGGGCCAGAATGACCAGCCCTTGTAAAAAATATTGAAACATTTTTCGCCAATCCCATTTAAGATCAGGCTCTTTCGTTTCTTCAATCATAATGTTGTTGTAAAGCGGCAAATTACGTTAAAAATGACCAACGATGCATAAGGGTTGCCACTCATCAATTAACTAAAATTGAATGGCTGAATATTTTTGAAATTTGCCCGTTTTTATAAAAGCGGGTCCGGCAAAAGGCATGCAGGTGATTGCTGATTGGGGTTGTATATTATCAAGTTGATGGGGCTGTATATTATCAAATAATAAAATAAAGATGGAAACTTTGGCAACGTTGAAAGTTTCGCTAGTTTTGCAGCCGATTTTAAAAGCAAATGGATCCCAAAGAAAGAATATTACAGAAGTCACATGAACTTTTCAACAAGTTTGGCATTCGCAGTGTTACCATGGATGAGATTGCGGCCCAGATGGGAATGAGCAAAAAAACCATTTATCAATCTTTTTCAAACAAAGACGAGCTGGTAGATGCTATTATTGAAGACCACATTCAACGCAACAAAAGGAGGTGCGAGGCGGATGGCACCCTGGCAGAAAATGCCGTTCATGAAATTTTTCTGTCGATGGACATGGTGCAGGATATGCTGGGCGATGTAAATCCTACCATCTTTAATGACCTGCAAAAATTTCACCCGGTCACTTTTCAAAAGCTCCTTCAATTTAAGGACATGTACCTGTATAAAGTGGTATTCGATAACATTGCCTGGGGAATAAAAGAGGGTTTTTACCGCGAGGATATGAATATTGAAGTGATCACCAAACTACGGCTTAGTACCATGTTTTTGCCGTTCGACCAGGAAATTTTTCCTGTTCATCGTTATAGCCTGGTGCAGGTGAAGATTGAGGCTCTGGAGCTTTTTCTGTATGGCCTGGCCACCAGCAAAGCACACAAATTAATTGTAAAGTATAAATCTGAAAGAATAAAATCGAGACAACATGAAACAATGTAGAATTGCGCTTGGCCTGTTATTTTGCCTGATGGCGGGCGCAGGTTTCAATGCCACTGCACAAAACAAATACGAGCTTTCAGTAAAAGAAGCCGTTGACCTGGCTTTTAAAAATGTAACCGATATAAAGAATGCCCAATTGGATGTGGAAATTCAGCGGGCACAAAATAAAGAGATCACCGGTCAGGCC
Source organism: Chitinophagales bacterium (assembly GCA_038204535.1). GTDB lineage: Bacteria > Bacteroidota > Bacteroidia > Chitinophagales > Chitinophagaceae > Segetibacter. Next base: position 1,633 of record JBBRCW010000309.1, read on the forward strand.
CTGCCTCAATTAAGTGGATCTGCCTCTTTAAGCCGCTATCTTCAACTACCGCAAATTCTGTTTCCCGATGGGTCTAAACAGGGAATCTACGATGTGCTGATTAATGAAGGATTGTTGCCGCAAAGCACCAAAGTACCCCTGGCAACCCTGGTGCCGGTCAGCTTTTTTCAGCCATGGAATGCGTCGGCTTCGGCTACCTTATCGCAATTGTTGTTTCAACCCGATGTATTTGTGGGATTACAGGCCCGCAAAACAGCTATCAGCTATAGCCAGGCAAATTTGGAGGTTGTAAAAGAGAAAATCAAAGATTCGGCCTATAAAAGATATTATGCCATTTTGATCGCGCAAAAACAATCGGGTTTTTTGCAGGATGGAATAAACCGGCTGCAGAAATTATATCACGATGATTCTATCATGTATAAAAACGGGTTTGCCGAAAAACTAGACCTGGATAAGGTGCAGGTTCAGCTTACCAATCTTAGAACATCGCTTACGGTGCTGAATAATTCTATCAGCCTGGCATATGCTGCCCTTAAGTATTCTATAGGTATATCGCAAAAAGATACGGTTACCCTAAAAGAGAGCCTGAGTAACGACGACCTGAAACGCAATATTCTGGATGATAGTTTTAAATACGAAGACCGAACTGAAGTGGTAGCGCTGGATTATGCCAGGCAATTACAGGCATTGGATGTAAAAAGGTATAAATTGGCCTATCTGCCTACACTTTCCACTGCACTTAGTTATACCGCCCAGGGGCAGGGGCAAAAATTTATTACCAACAGCAATACTTTCTGGTTACGAAACTCCATGGTTGGGTTAAACCTTAGCGTGCCCATTTTTGATGGCTTTCAGCGAAAATATAAAGTGCAGCAGGCGCAGTTAAATCTTCAAAAAATTAATAACACTGCCGACAATTTAAAGCAAGTGATCGATCTGCAGCAAACGATCGCAAAAGAAAGCCTGAAAAACGCCTTGCTAAACCTGGATGCACAAGAAAGAAATGTTGGCCTTGCGGAAACGGTTTACAATACCACTAAGAAGAAATTTGAGGCTGGCGTGGGATCGAGTTTTGAAGTGCTGCAGGCCGACAGCGATTGGCAAACCGCACAGTCAAATTATTTTAACGTGTTATATAGCGCCATTGTTGCCCGCATAGATTTTATGACATCACTGGGTAAACTGGATTAGCAAATCAACAAACAAAAAGATGGTTTTTATAATCGCCTATAAAATAACCGAACATACAACCAATTATTAAAACAAGCATTTATGCAATCCTTACTGAGAATATTTTTGATAGTCTTTACAACCGTTGCCCTGGCTTCGTGCGGCGCCGGTAAAAAAGAAAGATCGGCCGAACTAAATGAAAAGAAAGAAAAGCTGATTGATCTTAAAAAACAGTACGCGCAAATGAGTATTGACATAAAGACGCTGGAAGGCGATATTGCGAAACTGGATATTGGTGCAGTTAGAGCCGACCTGGCAAAATTGGTTATAGTTGATACCGTAAGAGCTGCAAGCTTTACACATTACATAGACCTTCAGGGTAAGGTTGAAGCTGAAAATATAAGTTATATAACACCGCGTGGCATGGGTGGCCAGGTAAGAGCCATTTATATAAAAGAGGGCGATTATGTAAAGAAAGGCCAGTTGTTACTGAAACTGGATGATGCCATTGTTCGGCAGAATGTGGTTGCGGCACGCCAGGGCATGGCGGCTACCCGCAACCAGTTAGATCTTGCCAAAAATATCTACCAACGGCAAAAGAATTTATGGGACCAAAATATTGGTACCGAAGTGCAACTGTTACAAGCCAAAACAAATGTTGATGCGCTGGAGAATAACCTAAAAACACAGGCGGAAAACGTGAAGGCAGCCGAAGAGCAACTCGCTACTGCCACCGTAGTAAGCGATGTAAATGGTGTAGCCGATGAAGTAAATATTCATGTGGGCGAAACCTTTACCGGCAGCCCTGCACAGGGTATAAAGATTGTAAATGCCAGTCAGTTGAAGGTGGTAACCAACATTCCCGAAAATTATTTATCCAAAGTAACAAAGGGCACGCCGGTGGTAATTACCATACCCGACCTTGGCAAAACTTACAATTCTACCATTAGCCTGGTAAGTCAAACGATCAGCGCCACCATGCAAGGCTTTTCGGTGGAGGCAAAAATACCAGCGAACAACGAACTAAAACCCAACCTGACCGCGGTGGTCCGCATTCAGGATTATGTGCGCCAAAATGCCTTGACCGTTCCGGTAAATACTTTGCAAAATGACGAAACAGGCAAATTTGTGTTTGTAGCTGTAAAAGAAAAAGACAACCTGGTAGCAAGAAAGCGCAACATTCAGATAGGTGAATTTTATAACAACCAACTGGAGGTGCGTTCTGGCTTAGAGGCGGGCGATATTGTGGTGACCGAAGGATACCAGAATCTGTACGATGGCCAGGTTTTAACCGTTGCGGCAAATAAAGGATAAACATTTCAACACCTATTCAAAGCAGGCTTCCCGATAAATGCTTTTTTGAAGCAAACATTGTAATGCCGGTTTACGCCAATATCCTAACAGGTTAAAACCTAACTAAACAGGAAAAAACAACTCTCATGAGTGTACTAGAAAATATAAAAACAAAGTTTAAAGAGTTTGGGCCTACCACCTGGTCTATAACCAATAAAACATCTATTTACCTGCTGATCATTTTTGTATCGCTCGCAGGTATTTACCAGTTTGCCACTTTGCCCAAAGAGCAGTTTCCCGATGTGGTTATTCCCACCATTTATATTCAGACGATAAATGTGGGTAACTCGCCCCGCGATATAGAGAACCTGGTAACGCAGCCTATAGAAAAGCAGATTAAAAGTATAACCGGCGCCAAAATCAACAACATAAAAAGCACCTCTCTTCAGGATTTTTCGGCGATCACCGTTGAATTTAATACGGATGTTTCGGTTGATATAGCGTTGCAAAAAACCAAAGACGCTGTAGATAAAGCCAAGAAAGATCTGCCAAATGATCTTACACAGGAACCTAATGTGCAGGAAGTAAGCTTTTCGGAAATGCCCATTATGTTTGTAAACGTAAGTGGTAATTACGACAAATTAAAGTTGAAAAGCTTTGCGGAGGATCTGCAGGATAACCTGGAGGAACTGTCGCAAATAACCCGGGTTGATATAGTTGGTGCACCGGAAAGAGAGTTTCAGATAAATGTGGATAATTACAGAATGCAAAGCGCAGGCGTAACGTTCGATGATATTGCCAATTCGGTGCAACGCGAAAACACAGATGTATCGGGTGGGCTGCTTGAGGTGGGCGATATGAAGCGAACCATACAGGTAAAAGGCCAGTTTAAGAACGCCTTCGATATACAGCAGCTCATCTTAAAGAATACGGCAGGCGCCCCTATCTATTTAAAAGATGTTGCCGAAATAATTGATACGGTTAAGGAAAACGAAAGCTATGCCCGTTTGAATGGAAAGAACGTTATCACCCTCAATATCATTAAGCGTGCAGGCGAAAATCTGATCGAAACTTCCGATGATGTAAAGAAGATAGTGGAAGAACTAAAAGAAACAAAATTTCCCGGTAACCTGAACGTGGTAATAACCGGTGACCTGAGCAAGGCGACACGTACCTCGTTTAACGACCTGGTAAATTCGATAGTCATAGGCTTTGTGCTGGTATTACTAATCCTCATGTTTTTTATGGGGCTGACCAATGCGTTTTTTGTAGCGCTATCGGTGCCGCTCAGCATGTTTGTGGCCTTTATGTTTTTACCCGCTGCCGAATGGATAACCGGTTCTAATATCACTTTAAATTTTATGGTGTTGTTTGCGCTGTTGTTTGGGCTGGGTATCATTGTGGACGATGCCATCGTGGTTATTGAAAACACCCACCGGATATTTGTAGAAGGCAAAGGAAAAATATCTTCAAAGCTATCGGCACGTATGGCGGCCGGCGAGGTTTGGATACCCGTTCTTGCAGGAACTCTTACAACCCTTGCGCCTTTTTTTCCCTTATTATTTTGGCCGGGTTTAATAGGTAAGTTTATGGTTTACCTGCCCACCATGCTCATCTTTACGCTGGCTGCTTCGCTGATTGTCGCCTTTATTATGAACCCTGTTTTTGCGGTTGACTTTATGAACCATCCCGATAGGCATGAGTCAAAAAGGAAATCGGATATTTTCAGGAAACCGGTTTTTTGGGTTTTGATAGCGCTTGGAATTGTGCTGGATATTTTTGGGATGACTTTCGCCGGAAACCTGTTACTTTTTTTCTCGCTGCTTATTTTGCTGAATGTTTATGTGCTGGATGATTTGATACACAGGTTTCAAAACAGGGTGTTGCCTGCCATTATGTACCGCTACGAAAAGCTGCTGCGCTGGTCGTTAAACGGATGGAGGCCCGTTTACTTATTACTGGGCACCATGGGCTTATTTATTTTATCAATATTTTTATTTGCAATCCGTAAAGTACCCGTGGTATTTTTTCCGAAAGGCGATCCCAACCAGGTGTATGTTTATTTGCAATTGCCGGTGGGCACCAATGTTGACTATACCGACTCCGTTACCCGTGTGCTGGAGAACAGGGTGTTGAAGGTGTTGGATATGGATAAAGGGAAAACAAACCCGCTGGTGGAAAGCGTGATCTCGAATATCGCGATCGGCGCCTCAAACCCAATGAGCGGCGACCGCAGCACCCGCGCCGAATTGGGCAGGATACAGGTGTCATTTGTAGAATTTGAAAAGCGTCATGGTAAGAATACAACCCCGTATCTTGATTCGATAAGAGCGGTTACCAAAGGCATTGTTGGCGCTGCCATTGCAGTTGACCAGGAAGCCTCGGGCCCGCCCACTGATCCGCCCATTAATATTGAAGTAGTGAGCGATGACTTCGATCACCTTACCAAGACCGCGGTTGATCTTAAAAACTATCTTGATAATAAACAAATACCCGGGGTTGAAGAATTGAAGATAGATGTAGACCTCACCAATCCGGAGATCACTTTATCTATAGACAGGCAACGGGCAATGATCGCTGGTATTTCAACCGGCCAGATAGGTATGCAGATACGTACCGCTTTGTTCGGCAGGGAGATATCAAAAATAAAAGAGGGGGAAGATGAATATAAAATACAATTGCGCAACCAGCAATCTCAGCGCGACAATCTTGCCGACCTTTTAAATATGCGTATTGTTTACAGGGATATAACCAATGGCCAGGTAAAACAGGTGCCCATCAGTTCGCTGGTAAATGTGGATTATACCAGCACCTATGGAAGCATAAAACGCAAAGATGCAAAACGAACAATCACCTTGTACTCCAACGTTACTAGTGGCTTTACCCCTAACGAAGTAAATGCCGTGCTTGCAAATGCAATTGCCGATTTTAATAAAAAATATGACGATGCAACTATCAGTCAAACAGGCGAGGCTGCCCAGCAGGCCGAAACAGGCGCGTTCTTGTTTAAAGCATTATTGATAGCCCTGGCGCTCATTTTGTTTATCCTGGTTTTGCAGTTTAACTCGGTAAGTAAACCGGTCATCATCTTAACCGAAATAGTATTTAGTGTTATTGGTGTGATGCTGGGCTTTGCGATAACCGGCATGGAAGTGAGCGTGGTTATGACCGGTATTGGTATTGTTGGCCTTGCAGGTATCGTGGTTAAGAATGGAATTTTGGTGATTGAGTTTGCAGACGAATTACGGGCACGTGGAATGAAGACCCGCGAAGCCGTTATCAAAGCGGGAAAGACGCGTATCATACCTGTATTGCTGACAGCCCTGGCAGCTATATTGGCATTGATACCGCTGGCCATTGGCTTCAATATTAATTTTATAACATTGTTTTCAGAATTGAACCCACACATCTTTTTTGGCGGAGACAGCGCCCGTTTCTGGAAGCCGCTTTCGTGGACCATTATCTTTGGGTTGGCATTTGCTTTCTTTATGACATTGATCATTGTGCCCGCAATGTATCTGATAGCCGAAAGGTTAAAGAGGCCGATGCGCAGGCAATTTGGCGGAAGATGGATCAGTATGCTGGCTATCCCCCCATTAACGTTTGTCTTTTTACCATTAATATTGGTAACGCTGGTAAAACACCGCATAGAAGTTGCACGAAGGTTTGCCCGGCTGGGTAAAAGGGCAAGTGAGACATGGATACGAAGCTGGTTCTAAAATGCATTTCATTCTTTAAAAAAGAGCCGTTTGTAACAAGCGGCTCTTTTTCTTTTTAGTTTTCGGGTCAATGTCATTTACTTCTAAAAACAAAATGGCGTAGGTTATAATGAGGGTGATTTTGGAAACCATACACACGTGTTGCAACAGGTTGGGTTTGTTGAAGGCGAAGTCCAGACAGGGAGAAATTACTCCATTTCAATTTATACGCTCCTTATGGGTAAGTTCTGTATATCCTTTGGTCGTTCAAAATTCAATTGGTTTTAAAAGGGGGGTGTATCTTCACATTCAACAGGCAAATAGTCAATGAGTTCTTTCTGCGATTTTAGCATAAGACTGATGTAAATACCTTGTATGACTCACAAAACAAAGGGAATAGTGTTACGGACGGTTAAGTTTGGTGAAACAAGCATCATCGCTGCTATTTACACCGAGTTGTTCGGCATTCAATCGTACCTGGTCAAAGGCGTTCGGCAAAGCTCCAAAAAATCCCCGGGTAAAGCTATTTATTTTCAA
>JBBRCW010000310.1:0-8264 GCA_038204535.1 Chitinophagales bacterium
TTCTGCTACAGACACTTTAACAGCATTAATTTTAATAACAGGATTTACATTTTGTTTCCTGTATTTAATTGCATTTGAAATAATGTTGGTAATAAGTTGTTGAAATTGCAATGGAATAATATTTACTATCGGTAATGCTGATAACTCAATAACTGCATTGTTTTGTTCTATCAGTTCCTGCAAATCTTCTTTTGTTTCCTCAATTAGTTTGGCCAGGTTGGTAGGAATAAATATTTTTTCGTTTATGTTGGTGCGCGAATAACTAAACAATGCATCAATGAGGTTTTGCATTCTTGCTGCGGAACTTATGATGCGCGAAAAATAATCTTTGCTTGTTGGTGTTATCGTTTCGCCTTCCTGCTGCAGGATGCGGCTTGCCAATGTCTGAATTTTACGAAGCGGTTCCTGCAAATCGTGTGAGGCGGAATAAGAGAAAGAGGCAAGCTCTACATTTGATCGCTCCAATTCTTTGTTTTTCTCCTCTAACAGCTTTTCCTGATTTTTCTTCTCAGTAAGGTCAGTTATTATTATTCCGATAGTTGGCAATTGCGGATAAAGAGATGTGAGAGAAATATAGACGGGAATAATTTTGGTTGCTGCAATCAGATTAATTTCCCCTTTGCTTTTTCCGCCAAGAGCAGCGGTAAAAAGAGATTGGAAAGAAGCTATTGATTCGGGATGAATAATATCATGTAATGAAGTACCAATTATTCTTTCATACGATAAGCCAAGCAATTCATGAAAATATTTATTGCTGTAAACAATCAGTCCTTCCTCGGTAATATTGATTGCGCCTTCGCTGAAATTTTCTACTAAAACACGATAGGCATAATCCCCGCTATGAAGTGTAAAAATTTCCGTCTTGTTTTCACTTCTTATTGCGAAAGCATCAACCTCTCCTGCTTTAATTGCGTCTATCAATTGCTCTGCTTCGGCAAGCCGGTTTTCAAGTTCTTCAATTCTTTCGAGGTTATTTGCTTCGGGTTGAGTTTTCATCATCTTACTTTAAATGTTATGCTCAATCCTTTAATTACTTTATCTGTATCAGCAAAAGTTCCGATTAAAACTTTTCGTGGCAGCGGTAAACTTTTAATCAAGGAGGGGCTGAAAACAATTTGCTGCTCTGATGCAAGTTTAGGGTTTTTATACAGGTCAATTATTTCCAATTCAAAAGCATCGTGCAAATGTTTATCGCATAATCTTTTTATGTTTTCAATTGCTTCCATTGATTTTAAAGACATGCCTGAAACATACAGTTGCAATACAATTTTATCTTCAACTATTACTTTCAGTTTGTCTTTATCGCTCATTGAAAATTATTTTTGAGTAGTTATTGTGCGAATATTTAATCCAACAAGCACCCGTTCTTCATTGGAAAGGTCGCCAATAATTTTTCTTATTGGTTCAGGCACTTTTCTTACCAATGTGGGGATGGCAAATATCTGGTCGCCCTCGGCAAGCTGCGGATTTTTGAGCAGGTCAATTACTTCCAGGGAATACTGTCCATCAAGATGTTCTTTGCAATATTTTGTAATATTTTTTATTGCAAGAATGGATTTTGGCGTTTGCCCCGCTACATACAATCTCAACTCATATTGGTCTTTTTTTGCCATACTATTACTTTATTTATCTGCGTGAATTTTATTTACTTTTTTATCTGTTTTGTTTGCATCGAGTATTTCAATTCCCTTATCTGTAATTATAAAATCATTTACTTCATTGGAGTGACCCGTGCCTCTTGATTTTACTACTATTAAATTTCTCACCTTGTCCGCTCCGTGTTCTGCGTTGCGTAATTTTATCCATGTATCAGCAAGGGAAGAAATGGTATCTTCTGTAAAGTCATTCATTTCATTCCTGCTATCATGTTTAAGCGAAGTAAATAGCGCACTTATTTCGTTTCCTTTCAGCATGTCCATCAATCGCACCAGCATGGCACGCACTTCGCTTGATGACCCCACGGTTACTAAGCTGCTGATGGGGTCAACAATAACGGTGAGCGGTTTAAATTCTTTTATCAGTTTATGCAATAATAAAAGGTGCATTTCGAGACCCTGTAAGGATGGTCGCGAGGAATGTATGTGAAGCAGTTTTGATTTTACATACTGCCCGAGATCTATATCCAGCGATTTCATGTTGCGGATAAGTTGCGCAGGAGATTCCTCAAACGAAAAATAGAGTACACGCTCTCTGCGCCTGCAACTGCTCAAAGCAAAATAAGATGCAAGAATTGTTTTTGCCGTTCCTGCCGAACCTGTAATAAGTGTGCTGCTTCCCCTAAAAATTCCTTTTCCTTCAAATAATTTATCTAAGGCAGTTAGTCCGGTGGAAATTATATCTGCTGAAACACTGTGTTCTAATTTAAGTGAAGTAATGGGCAATACTGAAATTCCATCTTCATCAATGAGGAAAGGATATTCGTTAGAGCCGTGTGTAGAGCCGCGATATTTTACAATGCGTAACCTGCGCGTGGCAATCTGGTCAATAACGCGGAAGTCGAGAAGTATAACGCAATCGGAAACATATTCTTCCAATCCCTGCCGTGTCAGCGATTTTTCCCCGCGTTCTCCGGTGATAATTGCGGTTACACCTTTTTCTTTTAGCCATTGAAATAACCTGCGCAACTCCGCTCTTAATATTCCTGTATCGGTAAGTCCTCCGAATAAAGATTCAATAGTGTCGAGCACTACCCGTTTTGCACCAATGCTGTCGATGGCATAATTGAGGCGAATAAACAATCCTTCTAAATCGTACTCGCCTGTTTCTTCTATCTCCGACCGTTCAATACGTACATGGTCAATCCGTAATTTTTTTTGTGCAATCAACTTGTCCAAATCAAACCCAAGCGACTTTACATTTTGTGCAAGGTCTTTTGTGCTTTCTTCAAAGCTCATAAATACGCCGGGCTCGTTATCTTCTGTAATTCCTTTTACCAAAAACTGCATGGCAAGCAAAGTTTTTCCGCAACCTGCACTGCCGCAAATGAGGGTAGGTCTGCCTGTGGGAAAACCTCCTCCTGTTATTTCGTCAAGCCCGTCAATGCCTGTTCGAGTTTTTGGAAAAATATACTCTTTGTTAGATTTCATAAGGAACCAAATGTATTTATTAAAATAATAAAATCAAAATAAAGCAGAATGTGTTTTACTTGAAGTAGGTGGCGGCAAAAAAATGTGAAGCAACGAAGGGTCGGGCTGTGCGGTTGGGTTGCTTCTCTTTTTATTTTGCGAAGGGATAGCCAAACGGCTTTGTCGCGTTTCGGAGCGATACAGTTTCAAGTTAACAGACAGATTAATCGGAGCGAAAGAGTTGCGCACAACGATTGCCCGCTTGCCGCCGTGTGGGTATTCAAGGCTCATCTGCCCGGACTTCCGCCCAACAGCGAACGGATGCTAAATGTAAAGAACAAAAGTCGAACAGCGTACTTTCAGCCGATACTGAAGCTGAATAGTAAACTGCTGCTGACGAACCAACATTCAGCCCACTTGGCAGCAAACGGTTTGTAAGGCGCAGTTTTGCCTTTTCACAAGCTGGAGCTTTCAATTTGCAATGGTGTCTTTATCAAAAAAATATTCATCATTCAACCTTCAAATTTTCCAACACCGTTCCATACAACACCTCAGCTCCCAGCGACATGTTTTAGGGCAGGGCATCGTGAAAAGGGACTGCTCATGAGTTCAGGGGCATCGGGATTTTTAATGAAGTTGGATATTAACTGGTCATCAAATCTTTTAACAGCAGTATTAAAAAGCAACAGTCCTGTTGCCTGAAAAGGAGGATGTGATGTTTGCTAAGGAGCCGACCATCCAAAAGCTGCCGGGCACTGGTGAGGGAACTCCTATAAAATATTCTACCTCTATTGTATCGCCTGAATTCAGCAGGTAATCTTTACTACAGTAAGCTTCCTGTATATTGAAGCCTTCGGTAAAATGCAGTATGCCGCTCTTTTGGGCATCGGTAGCAACGGAACCATTCCTGAGAAAACGGATAGCATAATTTGTAGTACAGGAAGCGTCGGTGCTAAAATGCAGGCGCACTTCAAAATGAAATATACCTCCGCCTGCAGGTACTGTAAAAATGGCTTTGCCATCATTTGATAAACCGCCTCCGACATTGTACCCAAGTGTATTAATATTCATAAAGGGCAGCTTGAGAAAAGCGTTGTAGGCGCTTGAGCCATTGGTAACAGCGCCTGCCACTGCTTTAAAAGCAAACCCTGCCGCTGTACCACTTCCACCGGTAGTTGTACCGGTAAGCATAAGTGCTTTCCAGCTACTTCCGTTGTACAACATTAATGCAGATGAATCAGTATCGTACACGAGTAAACCAGTTGCAGGCGATGTTATCGCAAGCCTCTCAAGGGCAGTCATCCGTGGTCCTAAAAATCCCTTGGTGGTGGTTCTTATTTCGAGTATTGAGCTTGCATCGGGAATGATAGGTGCAGTAGATATACCTACACTTTGCCCGTAAGCATTTACAAGCGATATAGCAAAGACAGCAAAACAGAGTGTAAACAGCTTATTCTTTTTTACAGTTTTAAATTTTAAGTAAGTAGTGAACATATGTGAGGTTTTAAAATTGCTCCTTACGTTACGGCTTGGCGTTGTGGCGGTATTCTGTGTTCCATCTGCCGACAACTGAAGCCGATTAAAGATATAAAGTTTAATGTTTTCTACTACTGCTTAATTTATAACATCAAGCTGGAACTGCCAATGAATAGCGAACTGCTGTTGATTGCTCTAACGTCCAGCCGCCATAATGCCAAACCGATTGTTAGCCGCATCACGTTGAGCTATCATCTACACCTACAAGCATCCACCGGTCATCATTTTTTTCAAAGTAGTAGTCAACCATAATGCCGTTCTCAATTCCCCGTATCTCAATGGTAGCTTTTGTTTCGCCCTTGTCCAAAACAATTTCCTGTTTCCATTGGTCATATCTACTGTTTGACTTCTTTTTTCGGAAGTCCATCATTTCAAATTCAGAACCCTGTTTATATATGATTGTGTCTTTATCATTTACAATATCGTATTGCTTTATTTTTAATGGAAATTTTGTTCTGATCAGTTGAAATGCAGAGTCTTCGCTAAACTTTTCTATAAATGAACTAAAGTCTCTGTCAACATTGTCTGTATTAGAAAATGGTGTTGATAGCTCCTGACTTGATTGTGGACTTTCTACTTCTCGTTGTTGTTTTTACAAGAGTTAAAAGCAACGAAGATTAAACAATAAACAAAAGGTCGTAAAAGCATGGTGTGTATGTGTTGCGTATAACGGACAGGGCTTTGTGCAGGTGGGGAAATAGCATTTCGTCTGCCCATAACCGCTGCTGATTTAAAAACAAATGTACAAGATAAGTTGCAAAAGTTAAGCGATGTTTGTCAAGCCCAAACCACAGCTTGGATTTGCAAAAATGTTGATTGAACTTCCGTCAAGCCCCACTTGCACAAAACCCAATGTTACCAGCTGGCGTTCATGTCCTCTGTGTCGTGAAGTATAGGTCTGCTGTGGTTTTCGCTGTCCTTGTCAAGTTGAGTTTTGGTCTGTTTGTGGCGGTTGTGAGGTTGCGGGTTAAAAATTTTAGAAGGGGAGGAAATTTTAATAAATAATTTTTCTTTGGTGGGAAAGGTGTAAGCTCTTTTGCAATTTTTGGTTTGTGCGGTTGCTTGTGCGAATTGCAAATGTGCTTACACTTGTGTGATGGGTTAACTGTCTTACATATAAATTACCTTAACATTTATAGATTTATTTTCCTTAAGCTCGAAACTGGCTTTTGAAAAGTTTGGTCTATTTCTCAACCCTATGGATTGATAATTGGAAAAACCAATTCCTTCTATGGGCAAAATAAATCCTTTTTTTATTTTACCATCATTATTTTCATCGTGTAAAATATTTACAGCATACTTTCCTAAAGGTAGGTTCTCAAATGTTACAGATGATGAACCATTTTCTATTTTTGCAGTTAGTTTTTTAAAATATTTTGTATAGTGTTCATCAGGAATAGAGCCGTCTTTGTTATATAATGCAAATTGAACAACACCTTTTGAATTACGCAGGTCTTTTACTTCTATCGTTAGAGAATAAGTTGTTTTCTCGTTTTGAAAAGTATAGGAAGAAAGTATGAGTGTTGCAAATAGTATTGCTGTTGCTTTAATTAAGTTTTTCATTTTGTTGTATTTTTTTCTGTTAGCAATTTTTTCTTTTGCACTGTCCACCAAATAATAAACCACCGGCACCAAATAAACCGTTAATATTAAAGATGAAAGAAGTCCACCTATAATTACCCAAGCCAATCCGTTTTTCCATTCGCTTGCTGTTCCTTTTGCAAGTGCAATAGGTAACATTCCAAAAACCATAGCGAGGGTGGTCATTAATATGGGTCGCATACGTTCTTTTCCTGCTATTATTAACGCTTCTTTAAAATGCTTGCCTTGTGCTTTTAACTGGTTGGTAAAATCAACAATCAAAATAGCGTTTTTGGTTACCAGACCCATCAGCATAATCAAGCCAAGCAATGCGAATAAACTTATATTGCTTAATGATAAATTCAATGCTAAAAATGCCCCGATTGCTGCTACAGGAATTGAAAATAAAACTACAAAAGGATAGACAAAACTATCGTAGAGTGCCACCATTATCAGGTAAATCAAAAGGAATGAAATGAGAAGCACCGAACCTAATGCCCCGAAGCTGTCGTTTTGCCTTTTGATGTCGCTACCCCAGGTCATTTGAATGCCATCGGGCAAAGGATTTTTTTTGAGATATGTTACCACATCATCTGCTACAGTTCCCGAAGGTCTGCCTAAGGCATCGGCTGTAAGTGTTACTGCCGGTTGACGGTCCTTTCTTTCCAGCAATGAAGGCGAATTGTCTTGCTCAACGCTTGCAAATTGAGATACTTCAATGGGTAAACCTATTGGATTTATAATTGAAAGTCGCTTTACATCTTCATAGTTTTGCCGATTAAATTCATTTAACAAAATTCTGATTGGGTATTCCGTTCCGTTTTCGGTTAAGGTGGCGTCATCATTGCCGGTAAGGGCAGTTCTGATGCTCAAACCAACATAACCCGTTGTTAGTCCAAGTCGCTGCATTTTATCTTTGTCAGGAATTATTTTGTATTCAGGACTTCCTGCTTCTACAGATAAACGCACATTGTCAGCACCCGGAATTTTTTCAATAACAGATTTTAATTCGTTCCCTGATTTCATTACTAAATCCAAATTACTTCCGCTTAATGTAATCTCGATAGGTGCCGATTTAGGAATTAAACCTAAGGCTGCCATCGAATAATTTATTCCGGGAAACTTCATTTTTAATTCTTCCCTGAGTTCTTTCATAAATTTTTCGGTGGGTTGTTTATTGCGTTCTTCGGAAGTTTTGAGTTGAATAGTAAATTCTGTTTTATTGGCAGAACCCACACCCAGACTTCCAATTCCTGTGCTTGGTCCGCCAATGTTACTGAAAACAGTTTTTACTTCGGTTTGTTGGATAATGTAGTTTTCAATTTTTTCAGCAACCAAATTATTTTGTTGAATGGATGTAGTTTTATCAAACTCTAAGTTTAAACGGAATTTCCCTTGGTCACCTGTTGATATAAGCTCTTTTCCGATAATTCCCTGTTTCATCATTGCTCCTGTAAAAACAAATAAAAGCAAAACGATACCAGTGAAAATTAATTTGTGATTTAACACCCACTCTAATTGCTTACCATACCAATTGATGAATTTTCCCAATTGATGTTCAAACCAAAGCAAAAAGCGATTGAAGAAATTAGTGGGTTGCAAATCTTCTTTTTTACCTATTCGTGAAGCCAGCCAGGGCGTTAACGTAAAACCAACCAGCAAACTTGTGAGTGTAGAAGTTATGACAACCACCGAAAATTGTTTGAGCATATCGGCTACAAAGACTTGTAAAAAAAGAATAGGTAAAAACACCACCACGTCAACCAATGTTATAGAGAGAGCCGAAAACCCGATTTCCATTCGCCCGTCCATTGAAGCGGTGCGTTTTTCTTTTCCCTTATCCAAATGTCTTTGAATGTTTTCCAATACTACAACAGCATCATCCACCAATATGCCTATGATTAAAGACATGGCAAGCAAAGTCATTAAGTTGAGTGTGTAACCTAACCTGGACAAGCCAGAACCAAACAGGAAAAATAGCTAACTTTCTAGTAAAAACCGATGGAACTTCTAACAAGCCGATATGCTGAAAATATAGTTGGTGTTCTTGGCTGCTATGATCGGATAGTTATCAAAGGAACA
>JBBRCW010000311.1:0-8213 GCA_038204535.1 Chitinophagales bacterium
CGGCCAAACATTTCATCATCTTTATCAGTCCGGGTCTGGTCTTCTAATGGATATTCCTTTCTCATTGGAAAATAATCCATCTCATCCACATTTAAAATTCGCTTCAAATTGGGATGACCAACAAAATTGACCCCATAAAAATCGAAGGTCTCACGTTCCATCCAATTGGCGCTTTCAAAAATATTGGTTGCCGTAAAGATGTCAGGCTCATTTATATTTGTAAACACTTTAAAACGAATGCGCACATTATCTATAAGGTTATGCAAGTGATAGACTACCGCCAGTTCTCCGCCACTATTTTCAGGATAATGCACTGCACATAAGTCAGTTAAAAAACGAAAACTAAGCTCAGTATCGTCATATAAAAACTGAAGAACTTTTAAATTCAAATCCTTTGGTGCAGAGAAGGTGAGCATTCCGTAGGGCTCTTCTATATTGAAAACCTGCTCTCCAAATTTTTCGGTTAAACGTAATTTAATCTGATCGTTGGTTAGAGGCATTCTGAAATTATTAAAGACAACTGAAATTTAAATAGTTAATTTGCGATTAGTTATTGAATAGCATAACTATCCATTAACTCCTGATACCGTTCCCCGTTTCTCCTTCTCAGGCTTTCATCGCCTACCAGGCTTTGTATTTGCATAAAACCATCTAAGATGGCCTCTGGCCTTGGCGGACAGCCCGGAACGTACACATCGACAGGAATTACCTGGTCTATGCCTTGCAAAACGCTGTAAGTATCAAAAATACCGCCTGAACTTGCACATGCACCAACTGCCATTACCCAACGGGGCTCCGCCATTTGCAGGTAAACCTGGCGCAAAATAGGTCCCATCTTTTTTGCTATAGTACCCATTACCATTAACAAGTCGCATTGGCGCGGCGAGAAACCCAGCCTTTCGGCGCCAAAACGGGAGAGATCGTAGTGAGATGCCATTGTTGCCATAAACTCGATGCCGCAGCAACTGGTGGCAAAAGGCAACGGCCAAATGGAGTTTTGGCGGGCCAGACCAATAACTTTGTCGAAAGAAGTTGCCATATACCCATCACCCATAAACCCTTCTGGAGCCTCAACTGTCTTTATCTTATTATTAAAACGTACCGGACGTGACATATTTTTTCAATTTAATACTACAAAGTAACCTCATAAAAAGGGTTTTTGTTCTAACGAAAGTGATAAAAAAACCTTACCACCCGGAGCGCGTCAAAAGTACAGCAAGACTGTTAAATTTAAATAATCATTTCAATCCAAATAATTAGCTATCAATTACATGTAATTTGCTGCAGGGCCAACAAATAAAAGGCACTTGCATTGCCCCTTTTATTGCATTAATCCGCACAACTTAAAGACAAACAATCGTAGTAAAATATTTGGGTGATCCGAAAATTTGAACCCTCTATTTCCGGAAAACTTTAATCTTCCCAGGTTAAGGCACCTCTTTTTATAATATAATAAAAACCCACCAGAAAGAATCCCACAAACATGGCCACGGCACCAAAACCCGGCCATCCCAATTCTCTAAAATTAACTGCGTAAGGATAAAAGAAGATGATCTCTACATCAAATAAAACAAACAGAATTGCAACTAAAAAATACTTAACAGCCATTGGCTGCCGGGCATTTCCCACGGATTCGATACCACTTTCAAAATTCTGCAGTTTATCAGATGTTTTTCGCTTTGGGCCCAGCATATGGGTCAAACCCATCATTAATCCAATAAATCCAATTGCAAACAAAAATTGTAATCCTATGGGAAAATAATTAGACGCAGAATTTACGTCGTTTACATTGCTGATCTCTAATAAAAACATAGCTGTTTTAAATTGAAAAACAAAAATAAGGCGAGGGAGTTTATTAAAAGAATAATAAATAAAAACTCCCCTGCCATTTTAGCAGGGGAGTTGAGCACTAATATTAGTTATTCTTAAGATTTTCCTTTGGGCTTCGCGGCCGGTTTGTTGTTTTGATCCATTACTTTTTTAATTTGATCGATTGTTCCTTTGGCATAATCATTTTCAGGATCTACCGAAAGTATACCTTCCAGGTCTTTTATTGCTGCCTCATAATTTTTCTCCACATTGGCATGCACATATACCAGGTAACCGTAGTTCTGAACAATCAATCCCTTGTACCGGGCAGGATCTTTTTTGGTTAATATATCTATGTAAGACATAACCGCAGGCACCGCCGAGCCGGTGGTGGTATCCTTATCACGCGCAATGGCAGTTTTTGCAATTCCCAGGTAACCATAAATCTGGTCTGGAAAATTTTCTTTGTATTTGGCAAACATTGTGTCGGCCAAATCTAACTGGCCTGCATTATATGCTGCATCTCCAATGTTATAAGTATCAAGATTTGATGGATTAGGATTGGTAGTATAACTTTTTTGCAACCACTCCAACCGCTCTGGCATCATATTCATCTTTTTATACAAAGATGCGATGGTATCCATGTAGACAAAACGGGTTTTGCGGGCGGTATCAAAATCCAATGCCTTTTTCAGGTATGTAATAGCCTCAGGTTCGTCACCTTCAATATTCTTTAAAACACTTGCTGCAAACATAAAGTCATCGGGTTGAATTTTATCGGCAGCCGCAGTGTTAAGGTAAGAAGTGATATTTTCTTTTGCTTTTTGAGGTTGTCCCAACCTGTCGTAGTTATAAGCATACAAAACCTTTAAACGCGGAAGATCTTTGCAAGCTCCATTCTCCAAAGCCATGCCCTTATCAATTGATTCCTGGTATTTACCTGAACGAAAAAGGTAGTCAGCATAGAAAAATTCTGTCTTGCAATCTTTATCGGAATTAGCGATATACTTATCAAGATACTCACGTGCTTTATTTACATCACGATTTTTGTAATAATCGTACATTTCAATATATGTGGGAGCAAATGCAGGATCGGATTGGATTGAGGCATTGAAAAATTCTTCAAACTTCTCCTTGTTATCCTGACTTTGAAAAATTTTACCTAACCGGAAGTTGGCCAGCGCATAATTCGGATCGATACGAAGCGCATTTTTGAAAGCCTCATAGGCATCGCCGCCTGATTTTTCGCCGCCTGCTTTTAGATAATTAATGCCAAGATTTACATAAATCTCAGGATTTGCGTTTTTGTCACCTTCCTGCAGTTCGGCTGCTCTCTTTAATTTTTCAATGGCATACAAAGGATCACCCACATCAGAAGCACCATCGGCATTTGCACGGCCAATCGCATTCAGAATTTCTGGATTCTCTTTTTTTCTTTTCATGGTTGACGTAATTGCGGCCTCAAATCGCTGGCGGGCTTCGTTTTTCTTACCTTCCAATAATTCAACATGGCCCATACCTATCCACAACAAAGGCTCATTTACGCCTGCTGTCAAAGCTTTTTGATATAAAGCTTTTGCCGCAGCCAAACTATCTGTTCTTAAATAGGCTTGGCCAAGCCAATAAATGGCCTGTTCGTCGGTTGGTTTGTTTGCAAGAATACTTTTAAAAAGCTCTTTGGCGCTGGTATATCGATTGTAATACAACAGTTTTTCTCCATCTTCAACTTTTTGAGCCATTAACAACTGTCCCGCAAACAATACGGCAATAACCAAAAATGAGAGTTTCTTCATGTGTTTGTTTTTTTATAGTTTGTTATTCACTTTCTTTTATTTGACTTCGTCGCCTGTTAAACTGCATTAATGATGGTACAAGGTTTGCCCTGCTAAAAATAAGCTGACCCCGCTCCAAACTCAAAAAATTAGAAAATCCAGAACCAACGCCTGCAAAATTTTCTTTTAATATATAATACAATCCCCGTACCAAAGGATACTGCCGAAACAAAATAGTTTGTTGCGAGGGTTTGGCATAGGTGTCAATTTCGCAATTTTTACATTCAACTAAACCCATTCTTACCTTGCTTGCAAGCGCCGGATTCTTTTCTTTCCATTTGTTCAACCAACTAATACCAACAAAGCCAATTGCATTGGTTGTGTTGGCAATATAGTCAATTACACCTTCACTGGTTTTAGCTGCAGTAACATTTTTTCCTAAAGGTTGCCCTTTCAATAAGGTGTCCTTTAAATATCTTACAGTACTGGTTAAACCATTTCCATCTACCACAATATTATAATCTTTTTCACTCTTTCCCGCTAACATTTGTCTTAACTGTTCTATTGTAAAAACAGAATCAGGGCTTGAAGAATTCACTACAATTGCTATCGCATCTAAAGCGACCCTTGCAAAAGAAGCATTAAATTGTAATTTTTTCGCATAAAAATCCTGCTCCTCAATATTAAGTCCTCGCGAAACAATGACCATCCTGGTGCTGTCAGTCTGCAGGTCTCTTAAACAATCTGCTTCGGTTTTAAAACTGGCATTGATCACCGCTTCAGGATATGACGATTGAAATACTTTAATTTGTTCTTTTATAACCGGTTCAAAACTTTCATCAACACTAATATTGATGTATCCGCTTGATATTGATTCCATTTTCGGGGGAGTTCCTGCCTTTTGATCACAACCGCTTGCTAAGTACAAAAATAGAAAAAGTAAAATCCAATATTTCATAAAATTAAAAGTAGTCTTTCTTAAAACCTCTGTAAATTCTCCATGAACCATAAATTAAACATAACCCTCCGAACATATACCGGAAAAGCTTATCAAAACCCTCCAGGTTAAATCCGAGCTTTTCAGGTATAATCATAAATAAGCCGACAGCAAGATACAATGAGCCCATGCCAAAATCCATGATTGAACGTGTAGTAATATAGCGGCGGGTTCGTTTTTCCTCAAACTCATTCTTCATTGGCAAAAAATTAAAATCCATCAAATCCGCCTTTTTGGGCGTTGTAAAAAGCATGACAAGTTTTAAGATTGGCGCAAAATACGCAACTAAACATTGTAATTGCTATAATAATGCAACATAATCAAAATGTTTTAACGCAAATGTGCTCAATCTTTGATAAAATAACAAAATAACATGCAGTCCCCATATTTTAACGGGTAAGATGCAAACATGAATAATTTCCATAAACATCATTGATGGTCGCATTTTTATAACACCTTGCCAACTCTTGTTTTTGATTTTTATAAAGCAATTGGACTCGTCCGGCAATCAATCAATTGTATCTTCGCCCGATGAAAATTTTAATGGTTTGCCTGGGAAATATCTGCAGAAGTCCGCTGGCTGAGGGCATCTTACAGAATAAAGTAATTAAAGCAGGTTTAAACTGGCAGGTAGACAGCGCCGGAACAAACCATTACCAAACCGGGTGTCCACCGCATCAATTTTCTCTGCGTGTTGCCCGTTTACATAATATTGATCTTTGCAAGCAGCAATGCAGACAGTTTACTCGGCAGGATATGATTGATTTTGACAAAATTTATGTAATGGATAGTATGAACTACCAGGATGTGAAACATATTAGCGCATCCGCCTGGGATGCGAAGAAAGTCGATCTGCTGCTAAACGAATTATATCCCTTTGAAAATAGAAATGTGCCGGATCCATTTGGTAATGGTGAAAATGCTTTTCATAATATTTACCAATTAATTGATGAAGCCTGCACGATGGTTGTTAAGAAATATCATCCCGCTACAGCTTACAGAATCTGATTACTTCGAACACGTAACTCTTAAACGCTTTATAACTTATGGACCCAAGGAGTGCGTCTCATCAATAAAAAATAACCGCAACAAGAAATATGAAACCAACCCTTCCCCAAGGCACCAGGGACTTTTCGTCCGAGGTGGTTCGCAAACGAAATTTTATTTTTTCGACCATAAAAAATGTATTTGAACTGTACGGTTTTCAACCATTGGAAACCCCCGCTATGGAAAACCTCGACACCCTGATGGGTAAATATGGTGAAGAAGGTGATAAACTGATTTTTAAAATATTAAATAACGGCCTTGATAATCCTGACAAACACGCGCAGGCATCGCAGGATTTTGCCAAAGTATTACAGGGAAAATCTGTAAAAGGTATTACAGAAAGAGCGCTGCGGTATGATCTTACGATTCCTTTTGCCCGTTATGTGGCGCAAAATCACGGACAGCTTACGTTGCCTTTTAAACGCTACCAGGTACAGCCTGTATGGCGCGCCGACCGGCCACAAAGAGGCAGGTACCGGGAATTTTATCAGTGCGACGCTGATGTTGTAGGCAGCACCAGCTTATTGAACGAAGCCGAACTGGCAAGTATTTACAGCATGGCATTTTCGCGATTAGCCATCGCGGTTGATATTCGCATTAATAATAGAAAGATATTGGTCGGCCTTGCCGAATTATGCGGCAGTACAGACAAACTAACCGACATAACTGTAGCCATTGACAAGTTAGATAAAATTGGATTGGAGAAGGTAAAGGATGAGTTGGCCAACCGACAATTAAGCGCACCCCAAATAGCCATAATTGAGCAATATCTTTTGATTGACGGAAACAATGAAACAAAACTTGAAAAGATCAAAATGCTATTTGGCGGGAATAAAACTGCCGCCAGCGGTATTGAAGAATTAGAATTTATACTCAATTTTCTGTCACCAGAAATAACCAGTCAAATATCAGTTGACTTTACATTGGCCCGCGGGCTTAACTACTACACCGGAATTATTTTTGAAGTAAAGGCGCTGAATGTACAGATGGGCAGCATTGGCGGCGGCGGACGATATGATGACCTGACAGGAACTTTCGGCGTTCCGAATGTACCGGGGGTCGGTATTAGTTTTGGCGTGGACAGGATATATGACGTAATGGAAGAATTAAAAATTTTTCCCATAGAGGTTCAAACAGGCACCCAGGTCTTGTTTTTTAACCTGGGCGAAAGAGAAAGTAAAAAGGCATTTGAGCTGATGCAGCAATTGAGGAATTTAAACATCCGCTGCGAGATCTACCCCGAAAATGTAAAATTCGACAAGCAATTTAAATACGCTGACAAAAAGAATATCCCCTTTGCAGTTATCATTGGCAGCAAAGAATTAGCGGAAGAAACCTGCATGATCAAAGACCTTAAAAAAGGCGAACAAAGAAGTATTAAACAAAGTGAAATTTTTACAGAAAAATTTGCTTAGAAAAATTATTATATACCTCTTAACAACAAGTCTTAGTTTAACAAATCTGCCGACTTACTGGCATTAAATTGGTTACTTATTGGTAAAAAAGTAACATGAAAAAGTTAATCATAGGCATCTTGATTGTTTCAGCAATAACCCTGGCCGGTTGCAGTACCGGCAGGTATTCAACTTTTGATGATCGTCCATCTCAACGAAACGGATATTACAATGACCCTTTTCTATACGGTCCGGGATATTATGATCCCTACGGATATGGTTACCGTCCTGGATTGCGCTATTACAATCCCTACCAGAATAATCGCTATTATAACAGGAGACGGCCACCGGTCATTATTAGAAAATCGCCTTCAACACCTGCATCGCCTCGTGTAAAGGTTAAACCGATCAATCCACGTACAGATAGGTGGAATCCCAAAGAAAATAGAAGGAGAAATTAAGAGCAGATAGCAAGTGTCTGCATATTAAAGAAATAGGGTGCCGAACGGTGCCCTATTTCTTTAATAAAAAATGCTCTTTGATAGTTTACAATGCTTCAGCTAAACGCATTACACAATATTTTCGTAAATGATGGCTGCTCCCTGCCCCACTCCCACACACATGGTTGCAAGGCCATATTTCACCTTTCTGCGCCGCATTTCGTATAATAGTGTTGTGGAAATACGCACCCCACTTGCACCCAATGGGTGGCCAATTGCAATAGAGCCACCGTTAACATTTACTTTAGAATGATCGAGTCCTAAATCATGTATGCAGGCAAGAGTCTGCGAGGCGAATGCTTCATTTAATTCAACCAGGTCAATATCGCCGATGGTCAAACCCGCCCGCTGCAGTGCTTTACGTGTAGCAGGCACAGGCCCTATACCCATAATAGATGGGTCAACCCCGGCAATGGCCATGCTTAAAATTTTTGCCATTGGTTTAAGGCCATACTTTGTAACAGCCTGTTCACTGGCCAATAATAAAGCGCCGGCTCCATCGTTAATACCAGACGAATTGCCAGCCGTTACACTCCCGCCTTTTTTAAATGCAGGTTTTAAACCGGCCAGCCTTTCGATAGTTGTTTTACGAGGATGTTCATCTATAGTAACTACGGTGGGCTGTTTGTTCTCAGTGATCTCCACTCCCACTATTTCTTCGGCCCATTTACCGGTAGATAAGGCTGCGAAATAT
>JBBRCW010000312.1:0-8161 GCA_038204535.1 Chitinophagales bacterium
CCTGTCCACCATTGTTCCCCGGGTTCAATAATTATTGAAATATTATTTTGGGCATGAGCATAGAATGCGGTTGAGAAAGCCAGCAATAACAGCACAATTTTTTTCATTTTATTCATGGTAATATTTTTAATTTATTTCTTCTCCCTGTTCGTTGTAGCCGCTGATACTGTTTAATAAAAGAAAAGATACAAAGGCAACAAACAATTTAATATTCGTTAATAGCAATTATAAACTGGTGTATATGTCAAACCTTGTAAAAGTTTATAAAACCAGACTTATGCCAGGATCGATCGATTGTTTAAATTTTTTTTACGCTAATAATTCAATCACTAAAAACTATTGCTTCTTTATCCAAACCCTTACCTCTCCACCATTCTGTCCGGCCTCTGCAAAAGGTACCAGTTTTATTTCTAAAGGTTTGCCTTCGTACATGGCTTTTGTAACAAACACTTCTTTACCAAACCAATTGGCAGGTAGCGAGGCGTTAGGCAAGGGTGACACGGATGCATTGATGAGTTTTAAATCGTCGATATTTTTTATAGACGGATTAAGATCGGTATCAAACGCCAATACCTGTGTGCCGCTCTTAACAGCTACATAACCGGGGTAGCTTTGGCCCCCATCAAGCGAATGTACATTCATATCCATCGTAATAGAAAGTTTGCTATGCTTCTTCCATGTTCTGTTCAACACAAGGTATTTGCCGGGAATGCCGTTGTACTTTTTTCCATCAATGGTTGCCACATAATTTTTTGCCCAAACCGGTACTCTAAGCGACAGCGAAACATTGGCTTGTTGCGGAAGATCAAGGGTTATTTCTGTGTTGCCTTTTGCCGGAAAACCAGACACTATGGTTAGTTTAAGCGGAAGTAAAGCACCTCCTTTTGTAATGATATCATCGCCGAAACTACCGGAAGAATACAAGTTAATATTGTAACCACCAGTTGAATTTTTGGTAAATGCCAACTCGGGAATGGCGACTATGCCACGGGGTACGCTGGCAAGGCAACAGTGCGCCATAATATTACAACGATAAGGTTTTACACCCTGCAACGCCGTATAATACGCAACGCAACCGGTGTTTGGATTTTCTGCTGCAAACAAGTGGTTATAAATCGTCTTTTCAATTTCGTCAATATATTTGGGCTGACCGGTAAGGTTGTACAGGGATTGGCTAAACTGGAGCCATGTTGTAGAGACACAGCCTTCGCCCATGTGTACCGAATTGTCTGCGGGAAACACATGCTCGTCCTGGAACAGTTCACCCTTTGAACTGGTGCCGGTGATGTAAAGCCGGTTGGCAGTTATATCATTCCATCCTTTTTGCATGGCAGATAGCAATACCGGGTTGCCTGTAACCTGGTACAACTTTACAATACCGGTGCAGTTCGACATCATTTCATAAGCTTTGGCGTTGGCGGTCTTGTTTACTTTGCCAACTGTATTGAGGGTGGATATAATATGCGGCCCTTTCGGAGCATCGTATGCAGCAATAATGTAGTTGCAAAAATCGAGGTACTTTTTGTTACCGGTGTACCTGTACAATTCCACCATGGATTCCAGCACGCTCATGGAAGCCATCCCCACATGGCCACCCGATTGCTCAATAGCTAACTGGCCGGGTTGGTTACCAAACGTGCGGCATAAAAGGTCACCAATCCGTTCGCAGGTTTTTAAGGCAGGCTGGTAGTTGGTAACACTGTAATAACTTAATAAACCCAACAGGTCGTATTTATGCGCCCACACATCCCAGTGGGTCCAATAGTCGGCGGGGAGGTAAGTGCCCAAATAACCATCTTGATTTTGACAGGAAATAAGGATGTCCACTATCCTGTCCATCTGGGTTTTTAATCGAGGGTCGTTAGAATAATTCCAGGCCCTTGCCGCTGCATGCAGGTATTTTCCAGGGTACTCGCCTACCCAGGTTTGCTTGCCGGGTCGGTTGTAAAAACCTTCGAGAATGCCGGTCTCATCTATCTTTAATAAACGCTCTATGGTGTTTGCGTCTACACGATCGCCCAGGTAGCCCGTCAACTGAATTTTGTTCAAATCGAACGAAATACTTTTAGCGGGAATTAAATTGGGAACCACCGGTTTTACTTTTGTTGGGTTCGAATGATCGCCTTTGGCATACACCAACAGGTCACCACCTTTTACCGTATCGGTCATATACTTTGAATACAAAGTATATGAAGAACGATACAATCCATTTTCGGGTATGGTGGCAGAAAAAGTAAATGTTGAATCTGAATGATCACCCAATTCCATTTCTTCGGATTTATCCAAAATAACTTTGCCCGTCTTGCCTTCGTACACTTTAATATGAAGTGTGACCGGTAAGGCCTTCAATACGTTTAAGGTTTTGATGGTTACTGTTTTTTGAACAACAGCATTGTCAGGTGAAAAGCTTTTCAGTTCGGTAACAGGCGAAGCAAAGCTTATAAAACTGGCAAGGTCGCCGGGGCACATACCCAATGTATGATCGCCTGCATACATGCCGCCGCCACCGCTATTATCGGTAACCCGAATAGCAATTACATTGTCGCCTCCAAAGTTGAACCATTCGGTGGGTGCAACATATTTACGGTTGATGTCCCATCCTTCGGTGGCGCCAATTTGATGACCATTAAGATAGGTCACATCGTTGTCGTCAATTTTACCCAACGATATTACTACGCCTTTGAGATAAGGATTGCAAGATGGCAACCTGTTGGGCATCGCAAACTTTACCCTGTACCAGGCAATACCATCCATATCCGTGTAGCCCTGCGCTTCCCAATTGCTCAATACACTTATTGGCTTCCAATCTTTATCTTCGAACAGCGGCTGTGCATAGGCCGGATTGTCGCCCACTAATATTTTCCAACCTTTTGTAATGTTTACCGTTTTGGAATCAGACTGTTGTGCCTGGCTGGTGTACATCAGTGCAACCATACCTATCAATGCGATTATTTTTATTTTCATAATGACTTGATTTTTATTAAACGCTTCATGTAATTATTGTTTAAATTTTATTGCTGCAAAACCTGTTCAAAAGTTAGCTTAAAACGATATTCTGTTGGTGCAACCCGATATTTATTCAATACCGAAATAGCCGTGCAACCCACACCACTCAAGGCGTAGTCAAGGTTTAATGTGATCCCCTTGAAAGGCTTCAATTGGTAAGGATAAAGCGCACGTGAAAGGTTGTCTGATGCAACGTTTAATGCACTAAAATTGAAGGGAACTTCTGACGATACTTTAATTCCTGTTCCAGCCTTTGATTGAAGTTGCGCAAAACGCACATCGGTTTTATTGCTATTCTCCTCAGGTATAAGGTAAGGAACATATTGGCTGTCAACATCGCTATTATACAACCCAATTTTTGCCCCGGTTTTTCGATCGGGGTAGGTTTCGAAAGGCCCACGCCCAAACCATGAAAGATTTTGAAGAGAATCATTCAGCACCAACTGGATTCCCACACGTGGTAACCATTCGGGCATTTTTCCATTTGGAGTCACTGTGTGGTCGAAACTCATCTTCCCATTTCCTGAAATGATATAGACAAATCGATTATCGAAAGTAGTTTCGACACTGCCAGCTGCAGAATGACTGTTAGTGACGACAATAATTTCGTTCCCTTTTTGAGTCCATTTAATGTCATCGGGCGAAGTGGTTAAATGATCAAGTCCAAGCGCAAACCATGCATTTGCAGCGCCAATGCCCATGCCGGCAACTCTACCATTGAGGCCACTTTGCCCATTGGTCCAACTGTCTAAATCGTTTGCCAGCGGTGCACGCCAAACGTTTAGTTCGATTCCTCTTTTTAGCATTTCCTGGCCGCTGTATTTTATTGAAACCAATGTGCCTGCTGTTTTGCTAAATGTATAACTGAATTTCTCGCCCGAAACAATAAGTATAGAATCGGTTTCAGCAACTGATGGAAGTATGCTAGCAGCAGGCTTTACATTGCTCAACTTTGGCAGAACTGTTAGAGCAAACTGGTCCCAGGCAACTTCAAAACCTTTTTTTACCCACGGTTTGTCGGCCTTTTGCCTGAAACTGACAAGCAGAAAATATTCTTTGCCCACTTCCTTTTTTAGCGGTTGAAATGGAACCGTAAAACCTGCCTTTTGCTGTGCTGCCACCGAGGCATTTAAGGTTCCTTGTTGCACAATTGCCCCCTCGCACTGAATTTGCCACACGGCATCCAGTTCATTCACATTGTTGAAATGAAAACGGTTCCAAATTTCAATTTCACCTTTTTCTTCATCAAGCATGCTTACTGAAACTGGTTGGGCTGATTTTTTCACCTGCCACAATTCGGGCTCCGGTTTACGATCGGGCCAAATCATGCCGTAGGTGCGACCTCCTATTCCCATACTGAAGTATTCACCATTCACCTTTTGTTCGTCGAAATCGAGCCAAACCTGTGCCGATTTTTTTAGCTCTTCCGAAGCGTCTGTCAACTCCGATGGGCTGACCACTTTGTTGAAGATGGCCACCTGATCAAATGTGGCGTTGCTCAAATGCCCCGCCCATTCTTGTCCTTCGGTTTCAGGGTTGCGGCCAACGTTTACCTGGAAGGGTTTATTTTCGATACTTAAGGTGCAATCATTTTCGCCAGCCATTTTTCCGTCAATGAAAAGCTGCAATTTGCTTCCGTTGTAAATGGCTGTAAGCTGGTGCCAGTTATCAGTCCAGGTTGGTGGGAGGTTGGCTTTCACGCTTTTTCTCTCACGGTTCCCTACATAAAATTCCAGTTGGGTTTCGTTAATCTGTTCCAGCCCAAACTGGTAAAAACCTTTGGAAATAAAAGTGCCGTTGCCATTCCATTTTGCCGGTTTCACCCAAAGCGATAGGGTAAGAGCATTTCCAGTTATGTCAAGAGAGGGATCACGGTAAAGTTCAACCCACGAATCGGTTCCCGACAATTGCACTGCTTTGCCTGTTTTGCCAGGAACCAAATTGGCAATTCCCATTAAAGAACCTGTATTATTTTTCCCTGATGCATCGGGGGTACTAATATATTTTTCACGAAGTCCGGGGCTTACCCAGTCCCAAAGTGCACCTCCGATAAGGCGTGGGTAGCGGTAAATTAAATCCCAGTATTCATCAAGACCGCCGAGGCTATTTCCTGTGGCAGCAAGGTATTCGTCCATAAAAGAAGGTCGGGGATCAACCGCTTCGCCCGATTGTGCGAAGTAAACTTTAAGGTCATAAGGTGTTCCATAACGAGGACCAATAATGTTTTCGCATATATTTGGATTTCCAAAGCCCGGTTTGTCAATTTCATTTCCACCATACATCCATCCCGGGCGGCTTGGATCAAGTTTCTTGCCTGCATTAATTACTTCACAAATATTCCTGCCATGTCCTGTTTCATTTCCGGCACTCCAAAAAATGATGCAAGGGTGGCTACGGTCACGTAGTACCATCTTTTCAACACGTTCTATATACGATTTAGTCCACAGCGTATCGTCGGAAATGTATTCACTCGCATGAGCTTCATCGCCGGTTTCATCAATAATATAAATTCCATACTCGTCAGCCATTTGAAGGTATTCTTTCACTGGCGGATAATGGCTTGTGCGTACACAGTTGATGTTAAACTGTTTCATCAGGAATAAGTCTTTTCTAATGGTTTCCATATCCATTGTATGGCCTAAATCGGGATGTTGCATGTGGCTGTTCACCCCGTTAAGTTTCACAGCAACACCATTAACGTATAACACCTGGTGTTTGATTTCTACCTTTTTAAATCCAATTCTATCAGCGGTTGCTTCAATGGTTTTTCCTGAAGCATCGAGCAATTCAAAACCGATGTGGTAAAGATTTGGTTTTTCGTCGGACCATTTCTTTGGCGACTTTACAGGAGCAGATAGGTTTACCGTTACTTTTTCGCCTTGCGATAAACTTAGTTTATCCGATAGCAGGTTGCTGATTATGGGTTGATTGTTTTCATCGAACAATGAAACCTTCAACTGGTAACCTGCGGCAGCCAAACTGCCATAGTTTTGAATTTCTGCCTGAACCTGTAGGGTGGCATTTTCATATTTCTCGTCAAGGTTGGTGGTTACATAATAATCCCGGATATGCACTTTTGGTGTGGCCATCAAATAAACACTCCGGTGAATACCAGCCATACGCCAGGTGTCCTGATCTTCGATGTACGTTCCATCGGAATACATAAAAACCATCACCGAAACGCTATTGGTGCCACTTTTCAGATAACGGGTTACATTAAACTCCGCTGGTTCGTTGTTGCCCTGGTTGTAGCCCACTTCTTGCCCATTTACCCAAACGAAAAACGCTGATCCAGCACCTTCAAAATGGAGGAAAACTTCTTTCTCTTTCCAGTTTGCAGGAATGGTAAAACTCTTTCTATACGAACCCACAGGATTATAGTCTCTGGGTATATGAGGTGGATCTACTTTAAAAGCATGATTTATATTCCGGAATATTTTTTCTCCATACCCTTGCATCTGCCAGTTGCCGGGGACTTCAATTTCTTGCATTGTTTTTACGTTGAATTCATTCCTGAAGAACGCTTTATTTATTCCATCCGGATTAACTGTGTATAAGAACTTCCATTTCCCATTAAGAGAAAGGAACCCCGATGATTCGGCATGTTTGTTAGTCAGTGCCTTTTCAAGCGAAGGATAAGGCAAAAGCGGCACATGCCCGGGCTGCTGATTCAGCTCAATCATCTGCGGGTTTTCGATGTAACTATAGATGTCGTTTAGAAATGGCTTCTGCTGCGCTGGTGCAGCAAATGGCAATAGGAGCAGAAAGAATTTAAAGATTGTTTTACTCATTATAATGAAGGTTTTTGGCTGATGTTTAGTTGGATTTCAAACTATAAAATACACATCCATGAGGAATGATGCTGGTTGATAACGCATTTTTAAAAATACCTACATTTTTCCTTTCCCATAAATTGCGAAACGCAAAGGCAGCTTTTATTCAAATTTCATCATCAATGCTATTATTTTTATTTCATAATCACCTGATTTTTTGTTTATAGCTTCATCGTACAAATTTGAATGCTTCCAGCATCAGCCGCCCACTTTTATCAACCTGCAACCATGCGCTGCTATGGAAGCAGAAAATGTTCCCTCCATCTTTCCCAAATCTTTTTTGCCCCAAAGATCACGAACGGGCAAACTACCCGAAAGCCCCAGCTCGGCCCACGAGACTGACACTGGTTTTGGTTGCCCGTCGTTGGTATTAAACAACGCCACATATTTGGCCCCGGTACCGGGTTGGTCGGCCACCCAAATCACCAACCCATCCTTATTTTTTAACTCACGGTTGTTTTGACTGTGCTGGTCTATGGCCAGCACTTCGCTGTTGGTAATAAGTTGGGTGGTCACCGGGTCGTTCTCAGGCAGGTATCCACCCAGCATTAATGGCGAGCGGAACATGCACCAAAGCGTCATCAACGTGTATTTTTCGGGATCGGTAAAACGGGAATATTCATTGCTTACCTCCTCCCTGGTAGCTCCTAATTGCGATGCAATCCAATCGTCGCCACCGGTTATTCTAAGCTTGCCAATGGGTAACATATCGGCGTCGGGCCAATGGCCGGGAGTATGCGTAGAATCCCAAATGTGGCAAAGTTCAAATTGTTTTTTCAACCATTTCCATTGGTCCCAAAAATCGCCTGAAATACGCCACATGTGGGCATTTTTGGCTAAGTGATCCCACTCTGCAATGGGCGCTTCCCCTGGCGAAAGACTGAGCACAATAGGTGCACCTGAAAGCTGAATGGCCTTATGAACGCCTTCGATTTCGGCCTTATGGTATGGCCGGGAAATATCATCGACCTTCACAAAATCCACGCCCCACGATGCATATAATTGATACACTGAATTATAATATTCCTGTGCCCCGGGTTTAAGCATATTTACGCCTTTCATAGCGTGCGACCATTCGCAGGTATCTGCCAGATCGGCTATTTCGGAGGCGAAGTGAGTGGTACCTTTAATGGGTGTGTTGTTGCTCACCGCATTCCATGGTATGCCCCGCATCAGGTGAAAGCCGAATTTCAATCCCTTACTGTGAATGTAATCGGCCAGTGCTTTAAAGCCTACGCCATCTTTGGCCGATGGGTATTTAATCGTGTCGGGAATAAGCCTTCCAAAAGAGTCAAGATTTTGTTGCGGGTTACGGTCTTTGG
>JBBRCW010000313.1:0-8114 GCA_038204535.1 Chitinophagales bacterium
CAGCCGCTGTATTTCTGCGCCTTCTTTTATTGCATTGTTCCTAATCATAAAAGCGGCTTCGGGGCTTCCTTCTTTTTCGTTTACAAACAGTACCCGGTTTTTCAACGATGGATGCCCTGACTTATAGGTTTGAATTTTTTCATCTTTCTCATCCAATACAAAAAGAAAACGTCCCTTTACATGGCTGACTAATGGCCAGCCTTTCTTCAAAACCGCCTTGTTAAGGGTGGAATAATTGCCCCGAATCAGATCGGGCGTTATGAGCTCGCGATCTCCAAAAACCGAGCGTATCTCTGTATCAATGCTGTCCATGGCTGCTTCTGTAAATGGCAGCATTTTGTTTCTGCCTTTTGTGTCGGAGTCTTTGCAATTCATAGTAATGATTACAGGCAAATGCCCGGGATGAGCTGCCGACCATTGCTTTAGCTCCTTTAGACAATCCACAAAAAGCAGGTGGTGGCTTCTGAAATCTTTATTGGGAATATGAAAGACCTTTAAGCCGGGTTTTGAAAGATCATCATTGGGATCACATTCTTCAGGCGTAGCGCCTGCATTTTTTATCCATTGCAGTCCTAATGGGTTCTTATACCGGCCACCTCCCGGATCGAAAATGATATCTATTTCGAGGTTACGGAGGCCCAGGTTTAATTGATCGGAAAAGCCGATATGGCCATACTGCAGCGATTTTGCACCGCTCGAATCAATAGCATACAACATGTTCCATAACACAGGCTCTATATGCGGTTTATAACTATTGTGGCTGCCGATTACCTGTATTTGGTTCATACGCAAACCGGGATATAGGTCTGCCTCGCCTTGCGAAAAAGCTGTTTCAATACCGTTCAGGAAAAACAAAACCACCATAAAAGCCAGCCTTGCAACTTTCATACGATTCTTACTTTTCAATACCTGGATTGTTTTGATCACCCGCATAATTACCAGTTTCAGGATGGTTTTCGTTTTTGAATTCTGGAACATATTTTATTGACTACGCAGTAACCGGGTAAAAATTAATTGCCAGCAACAATAATATCAAACTTACTCTACTCATAATTTTCTAAACAACTGAAAATAACTCCTTACCAGAATATCGTATATAAGGCGGCCAGCATACCGCAAATAATAACCGACCCCACCACAAACCCAGGCGAGACTTTAAACATAGAATTGTCAACCTCTATAACATGGGTATCATTTTCTTTTTTAGGCCGCAGCAGCGTAATAGCGATCATGATTGCTACAACCGCAAAAAAGGCTATCGTCATTCTGTCCAGGAAAGGATAATCGGGAAAAGCGCCATTGGTCCAGGTTGGTAAAAACTTCAGCACCGCAGAGATAGGCACGGTAAGTAAAGCACCGGCCAAACCTGCTTCGGCTGTCGTCTTCTTCCAAAACATACCCAGTAAAAAAATGGCCAAAACGCCGGGTGAGAAAAAACCCACATACTCCTGTATAAACTGGTAGGCCTGGTCTAATGATTCTAAAGCGGGGGCCACAATCGCGGCTGTCACCATCGCTATAATAACCGCCCATCTACCGGTCAATACCAGCTTTCTTTCCGATGCCTCTTTGTTTACGTAATTCTTATAAATATCAAGCGAAAAAATAGTGGAGATACTATTTGCCTTACCCGCCAGCGACGCTACAATGGCGGCAGTCAGCGCCGCAAATGCCACCCCTTTTAATCCCGGGGGTAACAGGTTCATGAGGGTTGGGTAAGCATGGTCGGGTTTTACAATACCGGCAGCATCAGCCATCTCAGCCTGGAACATGCCATTGTTATGCATTACATACATGGCGATACCCGGCAACACCGCAATGATAGGCACCAGCATCTTTAAAAACGCGGCGAACAATATGCCTTTGCGGGCAGTCTTAAGATCGGCGCCCAATGCCCTTTGTACAATATACTGGTTACAGCCCCAATAAGCCAGGTTGTTGATGAGCATACCACCTATCAGCACCGACATACCCGGCAACTCTTTATAATGCGGATTGCTTTCATCAAAGATCA
This sequence comes from Chitinophagales bacterium, assembly GCA_038204535.1. GTDB lineage: Bacteria > Bacteroidota > Bacteroidia > Chitinophagales > Chitinophagaceae > Segetibacter. Next base: position 2,015 of record JBBRCW010000313.1, read on the forward strand.
TATGAAAGTGTTCAGGCGCTTCCTTTCGTAAGATCGCCAGGCCCTGCATTACATCGGTACCAAAACCAAATTGCTCTGATAATAAAGTAAGTGAGAGGTAGGTTGTCACGAGGCCACCGATGATCAAGACCAGCACCTGTATCACATCGGTATAACCAATCACCTTCATACCACCTAAAGTAACGATCACCGAAAAGAAACTTAGACCCACTACGCACCAGCCAAAACTAATGGGTGCTATGGAAGAAATGGCCAATGCACCGAGGTATATGATCGACGTAAGATTTACAAATACATATACCAGCAACCAGATGATAGCCATAATGGTGCTGACCGTGCCGTTGTAGCGTTTTGCCAGAAACTGCGGCATGGTGTATATCTTATTCTTGAGGTAGAGCGGAATAAAGAACACCGCTACTATGATCAACGTGGCTGCAGCCATCCACTCGTACGACGATATGGCCAAACCCAAAGCAAACCCAGAGCCACTCATGCCAATAAAATGCTCCGCCGAAATATTAGATGCAATTAGAGAGGCGCCGATTGCCCACCAGGTCAACGAGCCTTCAGCCAGGAAAAAATCTTTTGAACTGGTGGCTGCCGTCTTTTTTCGCCGATAGACATACACGCCATAACCGGATACCAATATGAAGTAGATAAAAAATACAACGTAGTCGGCAATCTGTAATTTGTTCATTGACAGGTTTTGGATGTAAGATAATATTTGGCTATCGTTAAAACATTGAAATTAATGGATAGAAATCGTTTAAACCATCCATTCAATTAATGAACATCGACTGTAACGGCTGCAGTAACCTGGTTTACAAAATCCGTTACGTATTTTGTAAAATAGCCGGCATCAGCAAATCCGGGATCGCTTAACTCCCAGCCCGCGATCGCATAATAACTGATGGGCTTATTGTTTTCCACTTTTAATTGGCCCAGGTATGTAGTGGAAAGACTGCCTGTTTTAGGTGCCTTCATATAGCCCAGGTATTCCTTTTTTGGCAATACCAATGCCAGGCCCAGCCACCAGTTTTTATCGACCGTTTGCTTATCGTGTGTAAGCAGTACCACCCATTGATCGTTTACATTTATTTCGGTGACCGGCTTATCAGTTTTTGAATTGACCAGCCCAACCACTAATGTTTCATCGCCCTTAAGTTCTTTACAGATAACCTCGTTTTTAAAAGCGTACATACCCGGCCAGATACTGGTTTTGGTTTCAACCATATAATCACGCCCCAAAGGTTTCCAATGGTTGTATTAAAATTTTATTTCGGAACGCACCGGCCCTTCTGTAATTATCTGAAACCTGGTGCTATCTACATTATTCAAAGTATCCTTTTCAGTAACGCCCAGCCGGGCAAGGCTATCTCCTATCTTAAAAGAAATACCGCCGATACCTACCGAATTTCCCACCCCCAAAATATCGGTGCCCCAATCGAGCATGCCGGCGTAGTTATATTCCGTAACACCGGAATCTCCTATTCCCACATTTTCAGGCGTCATATAGGAAACCTTTTTTCCAAACACATCAATGGAGTTTCTGCCGTCTAAATAAAGCCTGAAGCCCACTTTATCGTTTTCCCAGGTGGGGCCATCGGTCTGATAATGCTGGTAGCCGATAACGCCCGGCAATTGATCGGGATAAAATACGCTTTCGGTTTCGGGCACTACTTTTGATTCCCTGGTTGCCCTAACGCCAAAGCGTACGCTGGTCTTTTTTTCAAACGGAATTTCGGTTTCCATCCAGGTTAACTGCAGGGTTGTTTTTTCGTTCGCAGCCAGGTTGGTAACAAAAAATAATTCATCCCATTGATGGTCGCCATTCAGGTCATCCAATTGTGCGGCAATGGTATCGCCCGATTGACCGATCAGCAAAGGGTACCATTTGCCCTTCGGAATATTTGGAAGATCGCTGCGAAAGATAGTGACCGGCTTATCGGTTAACGCATAATTGGCGGTATTTGTCAGGGAGATGACGGAGCTGCCTGAATTTTTTGATTTATTACATGCAACCAGGGTGCAGCTCAGCAGCAACAACATTTGAATAACTAAATTTTTCATACAGCAAATTTCAATTTTAAAGATGCGGTTTTTGCAGAAATGCAATACAGACAGCTATTGAATAAATCGTTAAGGTGCCGGCTAACTGAATGTGAGCTTATGTTTAAATGGCGTTACACCGGTAAGGTAAACATGCATGCCCTCGGTTCGTAAACTGCCGAAATGGGTGCTGTATCTTTCACCTTCCAAACCGGTTATGGTTCGGCCCGCCAATGTGCCTGGCCCAAATTGAATAGTGTCGCCACCTGCTTCGTAACGGCCAAATCCATTTTCAAGAAAGCTATCCCCTTTACTACCCGGTGAAACGCCTGTTAACTTTCCTCCTTCGTTAAAACAGAGCTCAATGGTTACCGGCACCCCATCCAAACCGTTCACTTCAAAAAGCAATTCATTGGTACCATTTGTTTCGCTAAGCGTAACAGTGGTATCCTGGGTTTTTACATTACTAACGGGCCTTTTACTAAAGTCCATCTTATTCCAGAAACGATCATCTATACTGGGCGATAATTTATAATCGCCTGTTTTGTTACGCAGGTTTTTTGGCAACGGCTGGTAATAAGGCACCTCCAGCTTTTTGTGCAGTATATACTTCTCACCTGCTTTTTTTATTCCCTCGCTATAAAAATAGCCCATGGAGAAAAAATTTGATGACAGCCGTACATATTTTAAAACTGCATTGCCTTTTCGGTATGCAAAAAAGTTTGGACTATTTGACCTGCCGGAGGCTATGATGATTGGCCAGACGGCACCGCCAAACAAGGTAGTAGTTGTATTATCGCGACGAATACGCAACAGGTTTGAGGTATTGAAAAGCTTTTCGTAATTAACCGGCAGGGGCGTTTCCACAGGAAGCTCTTTGAGCAGCATCGGATCTTCCAGAAAATGAAACAACGAAATATTCAGCAGGTTCTTTTTAAATCCATCCAGGTTTTCTATGTACTTAGCCACACCCGCGAAAAACCGGTTATTATCGTGTATGGCCATAAACCTGTATTGCAAATAGTAGCCAATAATATTGTTGCTGGTATATTGATCCTGCCGTCTGGAATCAGTAGTTACCAGGTCGCCATTAGGCTCCATGTAATAATACGTGGTCTGTAGGTTTTTGCGAACCGGCGCAAACAAATTTGGTTTATTGGCTAACCGCCCGATTGCAATAAAGGCATTGTTTTCAATTCTTGAATAAATGCCGCTTCTTTCGGGGTAATGTCCATCGGTGTCGTTATATACTCCTTCAGAAAGCCATTCTTCTATCCTGGCGGTATATTGCTTATTGGGATACAAATTATTTAACCGCGCCAGGGCAGCGCTGATGACCCACCGGTGATTGGGCGTGTGTACCCCGCCGGTAGCAAGGGCTTCACCGCTTTTTACCAAGAAGTTTTTTATCTGGCTGTTTACGGTTGCTAATTCAGGTGAGGCCCGGAACCTTACCTTGTAACAAACGACCTACATCGGTAATCGCACCCTTGTTAAGGTCTTCGGCTTTAATAGTTGTAATAGCGCTGGATAAGTTTTTTCTTGAACTTTTACCATAACCCACTACAACAACATCCGTCATTACGGCTTGCTTGTCGGTCAACTGAACTTCATAGCTATTTGAAGCGCCCACCTTAATTTCGTAAGGATCAAAATTTATAGCTGTAATTATAAGCGTTGCGCCTGTGGCAGCATTAATAGTAAATGCCCCATTTACATTGGTAGATACGGCTGTCTTACTGCCTTTAACCGTAATGGTTACATTGGGTACCGGCGCGCCTTTACTATCAGTTATAACGCCCGAAACAGTTTTTGTTTGAGCCAAAACAATAAACGGCAGCGTGAATAGAAAATAAGGGCAATTTTTTGAAAATTGCGGCAAAGCGATTGCATAACAAACAGGTTTTGGTTGAATTAGAAATAATAAATAGTAATTAACGGCTATTAAAACCGCAAAGTCTCAGGTAAATATTTGGAGACCAGGTTCTCGTAATAGGGTTTCAGTTCGCTCCAAACCGGAGGAGTAGGGTTTTTTGAATACAGATCGTAAGGATTAAACAGGCATACCCACTTCAGCATTTCTTTATCGTGATCATCGAGCAAATGGCTGTATTCGCCTTCTCTATGCCAGGCGTAGAATGAGTGATACCGCAGCATATACAAACCTTCTTCGGGAATATAATCTTTTAGCATATGGTACACATATTCGTCGTGGCCCCAGCTCATGGTTACGTTACGTAAACCGCAATTAGGCTCGTAAACACCCAGTTTTGTATTGAAGCCGGGGTTGTTATAATCTGAATTTTCCTTAAAAAATTCAGGATACACCACTTTATCAGAATAAGAGCAACCTACCGGAAAGGTATCGCCTACAACAGCCCATTGGGGCTCGTTAAACAGGCATAACACCTTACCCATATCGTGCATCAGGCCAACCAATACCATCCAGTCGGGATGTCCGTCTCTTCTAATAGCTTCTGATGTTTGCAATAAATGCTGAAACTGGTCAAGATCGGTGTCGGGGTCGGAGTCGTCAACCAGCTGGTTCAGAAAATTGAAGGCATCCCAAACAGGCATTTTCTTTTTATTGAATTGTAAATAATCAGCACGCTTTTCTTTTACAAAATCAAAGGTTTGATATGTATGGTTAAGGCGATAGAATTCTTTTACTGTATCGCGGGTTGGCTCCTCATAATTTCTGTAAGCATCCTTAGATTTATCTTTTGCAATGCTTTCAGGATCGGGATAGCGAATGAGCACGTCGTCTTCCCATTCGTCAAGGCTGTGTAAGGGATTTGGATTAACGGACAATACGTTTTCGTTTGCAGGCTTCATATAGTTTAATCTTTTGAAATGATTAGAGGAAATCGCCCATGCAATTTGGCATTTTTTAACAAGGCAGCCTGCATTTAATTGCGAAAACGGTTTCGTTAAAAAGCAGCATTTGTATTGATTTGCATGTCATTATCACAACAATTACATCGTTGTAAGCATGCAAAAGGTTAACATAAAAGAAATGGCCCGGCAATTGAATATTTCTATTTCCACCGTTTCAAAAGCGCTTCGTGATAGCCATGAAATCAGCGAGAAAACGAAGAGAAAAGTGTTGGAGGCAGCGGAACGGCTTAATTATTCGCCCAATCCCTATGCAAGCAGCCTGCGTAAAAAAAAGAGCAAAACAATCGCGGTAATACTGCCCGAGGTGGCTGATAATTTCTTTTCGCTGGCAATTAATGGCATACAATCCGTTGCAGAATCAAAGGGTTATCATGTGCTGATCTATCTTTCGCACGAAAAATTTGAATTGGAAAAAACACTGGTTGAAGATTGTACCAGCGGCCGGGTGGATGGCGTTTTAATATCCATATCAAAAGAAACCGCTACCGATAGCCATTTACAAAACCTGCAATCAGAAAATATTCCAATCGTATTTTTTGACCGGGAGTTTGAGAATTTTGATACTGCCAGAGTTCTAACCAATGATTACGAATGCGGTTTTATAGCTGCTGAACACCTTGTCAAAAAAAACTGCAAAAAACCTGTATTCCTGACGGCATCCTGTTTTTTGCCAATGTGCAATAAAAGAGCAAACGGTTTTTTAGAGGGATTAAAAACCCACGGCATGGAAGGCGGCCGATCGGATCAAATTATCAACCTTACCGGCACGGACAGCGAAAATTTTGAACAGATCAGCAAACTGGTCAACTCGCCCAATCCGCCCGATGCGGTAGTGGCTTCTGTGGAAAAACTGGCTATGCAGGTTTACCTGGCCTGTCACCAAAGTGGCATTCGCATTCCGCACCAATTAAAAGTGCTTGCCTTTTCCACTGTTGAAACTGCGCCTATATTAAATCCGTCTTTAACTACTATTACACAACCTGCTTTTGATATAGGTAAAACAGCGGCAGAAATATTGTTTAAGGGTATCGAAAAGCCTTCGTTTGATATTAAGAGCGAAACGATCTATTTACCATCGCAATTAATAGAGCGGGAATCTACCCGCGACGTAAACAGCTGAACCAAACCCAGTACAAAATCTTTAAGTCGTGCC
>JBBRCW010000314.1:0-8080 GCA_038204535.1 Chitinophagales bacterium
AAGCAATTAGGACGCCCCCCTAAAACAAGCGCTGCAGAAAAACGAAAACTCCAGAAAGAAATGGCAGGCCGCAACGCAATTGAAGGCAAGTTTGGGCAAGGAAAAAATGCTTACGGCTTGCAAAAGATTAAAGCCAGAATGCGGGAGACTTCCGAAAGCTGGATCATGAGCATCTATTTTATAATGAACCTGATAAAACTGTCCGAAAGGGCATTTTTATGCTTATTAAAAGCGCTGCTACAGCCTCGTACGGAACGCCTGCCTTTAGGGAATGGCAGTAACAATGCAGTTTATCAAATAAATACAAATAATATTATAAATATTTATAATGCAAAACGTGCATAGACTTTTTCAGCAGACCCTACTTACCTGCTACTTTTTGATTTATTTTTTCAAATAGCATTACATCTTCATTCCAGTCTTTCATTTGACGGTGATATGCAGCCTGTGTTTTTGTAATTCTTAAGGTATGCGGAGAGCCTTTCCTGATAGTTTCTGTTGTCAGGTCTATAACAACACGGCTGATGGCATGTTCCATTTCATTTCTCACGTTTTGGTTAACACGATAGTCAAAGACTTGCTGGTGTGGCGATTCTAAAAAATCCTTTAATACGGTCCATCGCTTTTTATCGCCGCCAGTGTCAGGCACCGGCCTTGTCCAATCTGCTGGAGGCTGAGGTTTATTATCTACCCGATGCGTTATATATTTCTTGCAGAAAAGAAGTGCTTTATAAGCAACGGGAGTCAGTACCGGTAAAGCAAGTATTGATGTTGTAAGTACATGGTTGATATAATCTCGCTGGTTATAACCGGCAATTATTTCGGCCACATTGGTTACCCATGCTTCGTTCTGCGGTATTTGCTGCTCCAGGTAAAAAATATCATTCAGTATGTCTTGGTTTATACGCGGTTTTTCATCTTTCTCATTTTTTGATATTTCAGATAAATAATGAAGAAGCTTTTCCATTTGCGTTGTAATCAAATGTTGGTACTGCCCTGTTGCCGAAATTGTACGTACTACAGAGAGCAAATGCGTTAAAACAGGCGGTGTAATATTTTTCGTAAGCTGTTCAAATATCTTTTTAGTTGTTTCAACAGTATAAAATGCTATCAGTTCCAGCCAATATTCTGCATCAATTTTTGTGAAATAAGATTGACATAGTTGCTCAGGCAGCCGCAAAAAAAATGTTTCATCTTTCGTGTTAATTATCCAATCGGCTATAGGATTGTAATCTGCTTTTTTCCTGGAACCGTTTTTACTAAGCCCTTCAGATAATATCAATTCAACCGCGCTGGTTTCAAGACTGGTAACCTGGCTGTAGTTGTTATTAAAGTAGTTAATCCATTGCAGTTGGGTGGCTGCATTTTGCAAGGGCAGCAATTGAGCATTGATTTCCCTGGACCAAATTATTATTGCCCCATAATGATACCAGTGCATGAGATCTGGGCCATAATTACCCATATAACCCGTGGATTCTTTTACGATTGGATCGTCATCCTTTAAATCAAACGAAGCGAAAAGATCCTCTTCTTCAAACCTAAGCGCATCAAGTGCAGGAACTTCACTTTCAGCCCAATGTTCAATATCAAGCGACTCCTCGTACACTTCTTCCATAAGTGCATCTTCATCTTCATCATCATAACTTCCGTCACAGTCAGGCATCCCTGACAGATACGAGGTAACAAGACACAATTTGGAATATAAGCCAAGTTTTTTTGCTGCCCTAAAAAGAATTTCGGCTTTATGCCGGTCATTCAATTTTAGCGAATGTTCAGAAAAATCTTCCGGTATGTATTGGTGGCCTAACAATACAATGTAAGGTTTTGCGTCACCGGTTTGTTGCTGCGCTTTTAATATGCCCGCAAGCTGTATGGCATGCGTTTCCACTGTTGCAGGTGCTATTTTTGGACCGGCTTTTTCCTGTACGAGGTTATACACCAGGCATACTCTGTAACCGGCAGTAACAGGCTTTATCTCATGATCGCAATCGGCATAAAAAGCAGCATAGTTAATATTATAATCGTTTGAGTCTTTCGCAAAATTTACCACTACCTCTTTATTATCAAAGCTCACTGCAAGTTCCCCTCCTGTATGCCTGCACGGCAATACGATAATGAGTGTGCCGAACATCCCTTTTTCTTTAACGGTATCTTTATGCTGTAGAAAAAAATCACCCTTTTCGTAAATGAGCATTTTGTATAAGTGAGCTGATATTGTATAGTCTTCAAGGCCGAGGTCTGGTTTTATATTGCCCAAAATTTTATCCAGAAAGGTTGACCATTGCGTACCGCGAAATGTCAGCTTATCCGCATTTATCTCCCATGCGCTTCTAACGTTGTTGTCTAAAACCGTTTTACTGCCTTTGCCAAAGGGCGCTTTGTGCGCCAGGCCTATCAGGGCTTTGGCCTGTACTTCGGTTATGGGATAAGATATTTCGCCTATGCCCTCTGCCTCCAGCCCTGGAAACAGGAAGGGAACTTTATGAGCAGTTACAAACTTGCCACTGCCTTTTACATCCTTAAGGCAGTTCAAAATTTCTTCTTTTATATTATTCATATAGGTTCTAATTAGTACAAGATCGTGTATGATTGTATGCGGCTAAGATAGGTATTGTTGTATCGATTTTGAACCATGCGGTATTTCAAATATTTCCTAATATCAACTGATGGCATTTGTTTTTCGTTCTATTACTTTAAAAAGCGAAAGACATTAAGAAAAATCAGGCAATGGATGATCCTGGTAACATGTAAATTCAATTTTTTTCAGATGCAGGAAGAGTGCTTATTACCCCTTGAACCTATATCGCTTAATTCAACTTCTTTTCAGCGGTTTTCTATCAATCCCAATGTTTATCTTCATTCTATATTGCCTAACAATCAAAATAACTTTCCACGATACATGCAAGATTCATCACGTTCAATCATTTCGGACTTATCGTATAAATTGCTGAAACATGCGGATACTTATGCCAGGGTTGTACCATTCAACCCGGAAAACGATCCTTTGCTGCACCTTGATTTTACCGCGGCAAATACCAGCCTGACCAGCGGGATAACGAGTGATACAAACACCTTCAGCCAATACATAAATCAAAAATTAAAGGGCTATACTTATGGCATTGGCGGATACAACGAATTGCGGACTGTTTATGCACGCAGTGCTTTTTTTGATGATAAAGAAGAACCCCGTCGCCTGCATTTAGGGGTGGATATATGGGCAGCAGAAGGCACACCGGTATTTGCGCCGCTGGGAGGAATGGTGCACAGTTTCGCTTTTAATGATAACTATGGAGATTATGGTGCCACCATTATTTTGCTGCACCAGTTAGACGGCATGTCGTTTTGTACATTATATGGGCACCTTTCGTTGAATGACCTGGCATGGCTGAGCGAAGGGGCCTATATCAACCGCGGACAATTAATGGCACATTTTGGCGGACCAGCAGAGAACGGCCACTGGCCGCCGCATCTGCACTTTCAGGTAATTGAAAATATGTATGAAAAGAAAGGTGATTACCCTGGCGTATGCAAGGTGTCGGAACGCGAACAATACCTTGCCAATTCGCCCGATGCCGACCTTATTTTACAGATGATGCAGTTTGCATCTTGATATTTTCTGTGAAAACCTTTTGTATTTCTCTCTGCCTGCACCGCCGAAAGGTTTGGGGTTAAAAGTCAAGATATTTTAAGATCGGGTCATTATCAATTACGAGTTATCGCTTTCTAATGTTTTAACCACAAAGAACAGCCAAAGGAAAACCGCACAAAGAAGAAGGAAGTGGCCTCTTTGCGTTCTCTGTGAAAATCTCCTGTATTTCTTTGTGTTTAAAATATAAAGACATGGATAGAATGAGGTGCTGAAACCATATTCGCCATTCAGGAAATCGCCCGATCATATTTGACCACAGAGAACAGCCAGAGGACGGCCGCATAAAGAAGATGGAAGTTGTGTTTTTTTTATTGAAATGTATTTCGGTCGTAATCGCCCGTCTAACCAAACTATAAATTGAATGGTTTATCAACCCGCCATTTCGCTAATTTTACCGCATGGCAAATCCGAATTTAAACAGCGATAAAACGCAGATGAATCCAGTGGAGGCGGAATTTGAAAACAACATCCGGCCCAGAGAAATAGATGATTTTGCCGGCCAGCCACAGTTAATTGAAAACCTGATCATTTTTATAAAGGCCGCCAAACTTCGCGGCGAGGCATTGGACCATATTTTGTTTCATGGCCCGCCCGGTTTGGGTAAAACTACCTTAAGCCGGATAGTCGCCAACGAGCTGGGGGTTAAAATTAGGGAAACAAGCGGACCGGTAATAGAAAAACCCGGCGACCTGGCCGGACTGCTAACCAACCTGGAGCCCAACGATGTGTTGTTTATTGATGAAATACACCGGTTAAGTACGGTGGTGGAAGAATACCTGTATGCCGCAATGGAAGATTTTCGAATAGACATTATGATCGATAGCGGCCCCAATGCAAGAAGTATTCAGCTTACATTGAACCCTTTTACTTTGGTAGGCGCTACTACGCGAAGCGGTTTGCTGACCGCCCCATTATTATCGAGGTTTGGCATTAAATCGAGGCTGGAGTATTATAATGCCGATGTGCTAAAAAACATAGTGGAAAGAAGTGCCGGAATTTTAAATACCAGCATAAGCAGCGAGGCATCGTTCGAAATTGCCCGCCGGAGCCGCGGTACCCCTCGCATAGCCAACGGATTGCTGCGTCGTGTACGAGACTTTGCGCAAGTGCTGGGTAATGGCAAAATTGACCTGGCAATCGCACAGCATGCATTAAAAGCGCTGAATGTGGACGAACATGGATTAGACGAAATGGACAACCGGATACTGCTAGCCATCATCGAAAAATTTAAGGGCGGGCCTGTAGGACTTACAACTATTGCAACAGCGGTAGGTGAGGAGCCAGGCACATTGGAAGAGGTTTATGAGCCCTTTTTAATCCAGGAGGGATTTATGCAGCGTACGCCCCGCGGCCGCGAGGTTACGGCCAAAGCCTATGAACATTTGGGAAAAAAGATAAACAGGCCCGGAACGTTGCTGTTCTGATGTTTTGGAACAGGATCGTTTGGAGTGGCGGACGTAATCGCCCTTTTTTAGTTATATACTTCGTAACGTAGTAAAACGGGCAGACATTTTTGAATTTCTATCCTCAATAAATTTTCGTGCCTTGTTCATTAAATAACGGGTGAGTAAATAAGCGGTCAATACGCCACCAACTGCGCCAAAACCAACGCCGGCAATAAAAACATGACTGAAAGTGATGGACAAAGAAAACGCCCAATTGATAAATGAAAGCAGGATGAGGCCGAGACTGGCACCCAGAATGGCCGAAACGATGGTTATAATTCTCTTTATAAAAAACATAGGCTTTAACGATTTATTTTGTCCGGTACATTAAATCAAACCGGGTACCAAAGTGGTGAAAATAAAAAACCCATGCTATTATGGCATGGGTTTACTCATTTTATAACAAAACATTTAAGGCGCAACCAATCGGAAACCGTTTCCGTGTATGTTTACGATTTCTATTTCCGTATCGTCTTTAAGATATTTACGAAGCTTGGCTATGTACACATCCATACTTCTGCCGTTAAAGTACGTATCGCTTCCCCATATTTTCTTCAATGCCTGTTCGCGTGGTAAAAGATCATTTTTGTGTTCGGCAAGCATTTTCAGCAAATCATTTTCTTTGGGAGAAAGTGTTTGCATAATGCCGGCGTGGCTTAACTGCCGCAGCTTTGGATAAAAATGATAACTGCCCAGGTCGAATTCTATGTTCTCGCTGATCTTGTTTTCTTCTTCGTTGCGTTTTAATATTACTTTGATCTTCATCAGCAATACTTCGCTGTCAAAGGGCTTGGTAATATAATCATCCGCACCCAATTTATAACCCTGAATAATGTCTTCTTTCATTGTTTTGGCGCTCAAAAAGAATAGGGGGATATCGGGATCCACATCTCTGATCTCTTCGGCAAGTGTAAATCCATCCATATTCGGCATCATTACATCCAGCAGGCAAATGTCAAATTTTTCTCTTTGAAACGCGGCTAATCCCAGTCTTCCGTCACGCTCCAATATCACATCATAGTCGTTCAGTTCAAGATAATTTTTTAGTACCATACCCAGGTTGGTGTCATCTTCACACAACAGTATTTTGTATTTTCTTCCTTCCATTTTTTAAATTTTAGATGTACAATATAATCAAAATATTTTTTTCGAAGCTATATAACTGCACGCAATGATTTGTTAAAGCCCTTGAAAACGTATCTCAATTGTTTTTTTATCCTTTGATCGTATAACCTACGAAATTTAGGAAGGATAGGTAAACCAAAAAAATATTAATAACATTTTCTTTCACGCCAGAACATACAAAACTATCATGCCAGATATTTGTTTTAAATTATAACAAGTATTATAGTGGTTAGTTTTGCAGGATAAATGAAAAATATGTTATTGACTTCTGATAATAAGCTGAAAAAATTAATAGTAATTGGTGACCGGTTGTTGATTCGGCCCTCAAAGGCAAACGAAAGATCGTCCACCGGTTTGTACCTGCCGCCGGGCGTGCAGGAAAGGGAAAAGGTGCAAACCGGCTATGTTATAAAAACGGGGCCTGGTTATGTTATTCCCATGCCGGTGGAAACCGAAGCCTGGCAAAGAGAAGATGAGCACGTAAAATATATTCCGCTACAGGCACGCGAAGGCGACCTGGCTATATTTCTGCTAAGCGGTGGTACTGAGGTAATTTATGAAGGCGAGAAATATTACATTGTTCCGCAAAGCGCCATATTGATGCTGGAGAGGGAGGATGATCTGTAAATTTCAGTTTGCAATTATGGGTGGAGGAAAGTAAAACGTGGAACCGAAAGACATGCATTGAAAAATGGATGTTCGTTTATTAACGGGTAAGTTGCCATGCTGACCGACAACTTTCGCTAAACAAAAAACGTTAATTTCATCGCAACAATCCTGCTGCATGAAACTTGACCGCTACGAGATAAAATCTGACGGCCCGAAAACAACTTTTGAATTTCTTAGCGAAGGACCAAAGGGTAAAATCGAAAAGGTTATCCAATTTTCACTTGTGAACGATGAAGATCTATACAATCTTGCTTTAGGCGATAAAGATGCTGCACAGGCGAAATAGGCGACGAATTTGAATTATGAAAAGTATTATTGAACTAAACGAAGTTCCTGTTGACAAATCCCTGAACAAGTATAGCGATGTTGTGCTCTTCCCCGAAAAAGTTGCTAAAGCAAAAAAGGCGTTTAATAAATTGGGACTACCCAAATTGAACCAGCACGGCAGTTTACAGCGGTTAGGCACAAGTAGGGCTGACAAATAAATTTTAAGCTTTTATAATCCTATTTATCTTCGGCAAGTAATAGCACTGACGAGCATTGAATTTCCTACCTGCGCCAAGCCCTGACCGGACTCCAATTCACCAGTTCATCATTCCTTAAAAGTATCCGGGTACATCAAGGGAATAGCCACAACAGCGACCCCTATAATGATCCAAATGAGTGGTATGAGGTAGCCCCCCACAAAATCGCTGACCAAAAACTTTGTTGGGTCTGTGGGATGCACCAGCAGTTGCATTTTATCGCCGGGCTTGTACAATGGGCGGCTGGGATTATCTTCGCCTGATATCATCTGGTGGATATTGCCTTGCTTGTCTGCGTATTCTACAATAGCGGCATAAAAATATTTATCGCCCATCATTTCGTCGTGTACCGTTTTTATATCGTTGCCCACTACCACAGCGGGAACCTTATAATATTTCCTTACTTTATTGTGATAAATGATCAGCCTGTAAAAAGCAAGGCCCAAAATAACAATTGATACTAACCAGATCGCGAACATAAAAAAGAATTATTCAAACTGCAACGTAAATGTAAATGCTTAAAGTATATTACTCACCTTACGCAAAATAAAGCTTGAACTTTGCCTTTAAAAAATATTGTTTGTGGAAAACTTTGTAGACTTATATACTGACTACCTAATATGCTCCAGTTCATACACTACAGCAACCGGTATGGCTTCCTTATTATC
>JBBRCW010000315.1:0-8048 GCA_038204535.1 Chitinophagales bacterium
TAATGCTAATCAAGGGTTAGAAAGTTAGATAATAAGAATAATGCTGCTGCAAATTTGCCCCATACATGTACAAGTAATCCTTTTTCACTTCTTACCCTTTGAGCAAATTGAATTTGCGTTTTTTCAATAAGCCAGTTAAAGAAAGACTCGATGGGTTGGCGAACCTTACTCACTAAAGAAGAATAAATATCAGCAGCAGCATCTACTATCGTCTGACCTTTTTGTTTCTTAACGGGAGTTAGAATAATACTGTTTTGATTAGTCTGCATCTTTATATTTAAGTTGCTGTCTGCATAGATTTTATCTCCATAGATTTTGCAATTACTCATGTATTCAAACAGGGGCCTTGCAGCAGTTAAATCATTCTCACCTGCCCCCGTAATCCAGCTTGTTTCTGGAATTGGCAGTTTATTAGGGCGAACAACCCCTTCTACATGAAGTTTTACACCGTAATAATACATTTGCTTTGAAGAGCAATAGCCTTTACTGCATAACTCAGGGGCTACCTTAGCTGATGAACTTCTGCTCTTACCGGTAACAATTACAGGAACAGAATCTATGACCTTTTCAGTGTTAAATTCTAATTTCTGTAATGCTTCTACCCCAACAGACTGTACCAGTATTTCAAAGCAGCAATGCAGTTTATTTAGCCTGTCGTTGAAGGCCTGATAGCTTGGAAGCAAGGGAAACCAGTCAGACAAATAGCGTTTGGTATATTTATATATGTGCTTAGCTTTACTGAAATTTTGAGTAATGCCAAAGATATAAACTGTCATTACCTCTTGGTCTGTAAACTTCACTGTCTGATTATTACTCATTCGCATACCGTATAAATATCTTTGGATGCCCCTATCTTCGCAAATGTAGAAGTAGAGCTTAATTAGATTTTCTTTCCATGTCATAAATTGAAAGAAAACGCTCTGCTTCTATATTTTCTAACAACGTGGATTTCTTTTTCTGATTTTCATTGTTATCCACATAACTCATATCTATTCAACCCTTGATTAGCATTAATAATAAAATAATACCAGTATTTATTAAACAACAAAAGACCGCCCAACACATGGCGGTCTTTTCTTTATTACAGATTGATTGGTTTATTTGCTGAATTGTAGGCAAATTTGCGCGGGACCGACAGGTTTCTCAGTAAGATGAAAAAGATTATTATTACAATAGATGGTTATTCTTCGTGCGGCAAAAGCACACTGGCAAGGGAACTGGCCGCGGAATTGGGGTATGTTTTTATCGACAGCGGCGCCATGTACCGGGCCGTTACGTTATACTTTTTGCGGAACCATATAAACTGGACTGATCAGGAAGAAGTGGTAAAGGCGATGGAAAATATCAGTCTGTCTTTTGGTTATAATGATGATACCGGCAGGTGCGATATGTTTTTAAACAACGAGAATGTAGAATACCTGATACGCGATATGGTTATTGCCGGGAAAGTAAGCGAGGTGAGCGCCCTTAAAGAAGTTCGGGAATTTGCTGTAGCCGCTCAACGCGAGATCGGTAGGGATAAAGGAATTGTGATGGATGGCCGCGACATCGGAACTACTGTGTTTCCCAACGCTGAATTGAAAATTTTTATGACTGCCGACCCGGCGGTGAGGGTAGAAAGAAGGTATGCTGAAATTTTTGCAAAAAATCCCAACATCACCCTGGAAGATATAAAGGAAAACCTGGAGAAACGCGATTATATTGACACCCACCGCGAGTTTAGCCCATTGATACAGGCCAAAGATGCCATTGTTTTAGATAATTCACAAATCACCATGACCGACCAGTTAAAGATGGCCATGGAGTGGACAAAGGAGCGGCTGCAATAAAGCCGCAAACTGCCTTTATTCTTTTATTTTTCTACATGCAGCAGGTATTTTTCTTCAAAATAGGGCTCAGGAAAAATATCGTGTATAAGAGTGACTTTTGGTTTAAGGCCGCTTTCTGAGATCTCCCGGGCAAGATCACCGCCTTTTAAACAAATCAATCCATTGAGCCATTCGTTCTTACTGGTTTTTTTAATAAGTTTATTACTCCAAAACCAAAGATCTTTTAGTGGTGCCACCGCTCTTGAAACCGCAAAATCAAATTGACGGTTCTTTATTTCTTCGGCCCTGGTATGTTTGGTAGTTATATTAGTTAGTCCGATCTCAGACGACACGGCTTCGATCACCTTTAATTTTTTAGCGATGCTGTCTGCCAATAAAAATTCCACCTCCGGAAAAAAAATAGCCAGCGGTACACCCGGAAAACCTCCACCAGTACCAATGTCAATGATCTCGGTACCCGGCCTGAAATTGACCGCTGCCGCTATAGAAAGAGAATGGAGTACATGTTTTAAATATAGGCTATCGATATCCTTGCGGCTTATGACATTGATCTTATTGTTCCATTCTTCGTACAGCGCTTTCAGGGCAGTCAACTGGCTAAGCTGCTTTTCCGAAAAATCATCAAAGTATTTTAATATTTCGTCCATGGCAATGGTGAGTGGTGAGTTGTGAGTGGTGAGTTGGGAATGGGGAGTTGTGAGTTGTGAGTTGTGAGTTGTGAGTGGTGAGTGGTGAGTGGTGAGTTGGGAATGGGGAGTTGAGAATGGTGAGTTGTGAGTGAGACAAACGTTAATTATGAATTGTCGATAGTGAATGGAATGGTTGGAGGCGAAACGTGTCAAGTGAAACGCAAAAAGAGAATTTTGATTGACGGTAGTAGCCCTTTGTCGCTTTCCTTAGATCCTCAAAACTTAGACTTTTTACCTCAAACCTTCCACCCTATTACCTCAAACCTCAATATTCAACCCCAGCTTCTTTTTGGTTTTTTAAAAAGGGCCGGTAAAAAAGCCACGTAATACAAACACATCCAAATATCCAATAGCGGATAAATGGGCCAGAGGTCCTTTTCGTTCAGCCGGTTCATGGTTTTATAATAGACAATTCCCTGTAAAATTAACCGAATGCCAAAAACTGCCAAAGCCATCCACCAATTGAAAAAAATTGCTGCGGCTATTAAGAGTGGGTACACCAGGAATTGTGTTGCGCTATAGGAACCCAGCAAAAATTTGTGGGTTTTCTTATAATATTTGGCGGTGGTATAATGACGGGTTTTTTGGTTCCACCATTCCTTCCAGGTGCTTTTTGGGTCGCTTAACGTATGGGCATCGTGCTCAATTACAATGGAAGTATTGTTCTTATTAGCCACTTTGTTTATAAACAGATCGTCGTCGCCGCCGGGTATTTGGTTGATGGATGAAAACCCCTTGTTCCTAAAGAAAACCTCGCGTTTATAACTCAGGTTGCGGCCTACGCCCATATAGGGGATGCCTGCGAGGGCATAACTTAAATATTGCAATGCCGAATGGAAAGTCTCGAACCGGATCAGTTTGTTTAGCACACCTTCCCGTTTATAGTAGGCGCCGTAGCCCAAAACTATTTCAGTAGAAGGTCCATAGCCATTTTGCATCAGGTTCATCCAGTTTTCGCTGGCCGGCACACAGTCCGCATCGGTCAGCAACAAGGTTTCGTACCGGGCGGTTTTAATGCCCATACTTAGCGGAAATTTCTTTCCACTGATCATTTTAGCTTCCTGTGTAAGCTGTACGGGCACCAGTTTTTTAAAAGTCCGTTTCAATTCTTCTATCAGGTATTTGCTGTCGTCTAGCGAATTGTCGTTTACCAAAATTACCTCGTGACTGCTGGGGTAATGTTGCACCAAAACACCGGGTAAATTTTTGACCAGGTTATCGGCTTCGTTGCGGGCGCAAATGACCACCGAAACTGGCTGCTGCTGATTGTGCAACTTTGGTTTGGGAGTAAACCAGGCGAGCCGCATAAAAAACCATAAATAGTAAAAAAGCTGAATGCCAATAACCGTACAAAAAGCGGCGAAAAGAGTCTCCCTCCAAAACTGCTGTAAAAACATGGCGCAAATGTAGTGCTTAGCCGTATTTAAAACAACGGGGAAAAGCTGGTGGCTCAGCGCTTAGACGAAGGCAGGGTATATAGTCGTTAGTCAACAGGCAAAAGTCATTCGCTTTTACCTCCCTCTTAAACCCTCCCTACTTCATCTGCCCCCGCCTTTAAGCCCTTCGCTTTAAGCCTTACACCCTATACCTTAAGACTTGTTTTCATAGTTCAAAGAATTACTTTTGCCGCCCTATGGCCAGTTTGCAATTTACTTTAGAACCTTCCAAAGCCGAAGATACCCATGCACGGGCGGGACTAATGACCACCGGTCATGGCGATATTCCTACCCCGATTTTTATGCCCGTTGGCACAGTGGGCAGTGTAAAAGCGGTTACCCAGCAACAATTATATACCGAGATAAATGCCCGTATTATTTTGGGCAATACCTATCATTTATACCTTCGGCCCGGGCTTGAAGTACTGGAAGCCGCCGGTGGGCTGCATGAATTTAATGGCTTTCGTCGCCCCATATTGACCGACAGTGGCGGATACCAGGTTTTTAGCCTGGCAGCCAGCAGAAAGATAACGGAGGAAGGTGTCATGTTTCAAAGCCATATTGATGGCAGCCGCCACCTGTTTACCCCCGAAAAGGTGATGGACATTCAACGGATCATTGGAGCCGATATCATTATGGCGTTTGATGAATGTCCGCCATATCCCAGCGAATACGCCTATGCCAAAAACAGTATGGAACTAACGCATCGGTGGCTCGACCGGTGCTTTAAACAGTTCGAAGGAACGCCGGATAAATACGGCTATACCCAAAACCTGTTTCCTATTGTACAAGGTGGAACTTATAAAGATCTTAGAACATAAAGCTTCCAATACATAGCCAGTAAAAACGCGGCGGGCAATGCCATTGGGGGACTAAGCGTGGGCGAACCAATCGATATGATGTACGAGTTCACCGCCCTTTGCTGCGAAAACCTGCCGGCCGAAAAGCCGCGATATTTAATGGGTGTTGGTACCCCCTGGAATATACTGGAATGCATACACCTGGGGATTGATATGTTTGATTGCGTAATGCCCACCCGCAATGGCCGAAACGGCATGCTGTTTACCACCAATGGGGTCATTAATATCAGTAACAAAAAATGGTCAACGGATTTTAGTCCGCTCGATACCGGACTGCCAAACGAAGTCAGTAATTATTATACCAAAGCCTACTTGCGCCACCTGTTTGTAGCCAACGAAATATTGGCCCTGCAATTAGCCAGCATACAAAACTTAAGCTTTTACCTGTGGCTGGTGGGCGAAGCGCGCCAACAAATTATTAATGGCAATTTTGTCTCCTGGAAAAATGAAATGACAGTACGTTTGCAGCAGCGGTTGTAAAAAATGCCTGGGATAGTATGCCCCAATCTTTCGTTTTAGTTGATTTTACTGTCAGATCTGTTTTGACCATGCGCATTCAATACCTCATTCCCCTTTTTGCAACGCATAGTTCCATTGCCTATTTAGACCTCCAGCTAAAGGCCATAGGCGTCAACTTAATTTGTTTTTTTTGAACGAACGGCAGGCTTTTATTCTGCTTCTGTTGCCCGCCCGCCAGCCCGATCTGATCATTCAGGCGGGGATGAACATCCGTTCGGACGGGTGTCATTTCAATTCCGGTTTATCGGAACTCCCTTGTACCGCATCTTTTTATGGCGGCCTTTTCCGCATAATTTGTCATTTATCGGTTTCTATTAATCGTAAGCAATCTTTTTGTTTCAAACCATTGCCTGGTAAAAGTTTTAGCTAAATTGTTGAAGCCGAAAGTTGACACCAATGCGATCAAATTGGGACCTGAATGACAACAGCATTTTTAATTATAATGATCTATTTTGATTAATGACGGTTGTCCTTTTTCCTGAAACCTGCTTCTTCCTGGCTTTGGTATAACCGGCAGCACCGCTTTGCATTACTATACCTTAAATGCATTGTTTTGCTTTTCGAACAACTCAGCCTAAATCATTGATATTGTGGCATGGGATCAGGAGGTCTGGACTAATGGGAGTGAATTAACCACAAAAATTCGTGTATGTTTTTCCTCTATCTTTTATTGGACAAATGAATCGAGCCTACGGCTCTCACAAATTATTTATTTCGCTTTTTCCCCGGGTTAAAACCCGGGGCTACCATATTGATCAAGCCTACGGCTCGGCGGGATGTGTACCTATATTTTTCCCCAGGCAGGGACCGGATTTTAAAGGTAATCCAGCCGATAGCTCTTACATTTCTCTCATTGTATTTTTCTGCGGATTAAAACGAGGCTACTACATGGGTCGTCCAATGGCTCTTCTATTTCCGTTTTTATTTTGACCGCCAATTTGCAGATGCGTAGCATCGACTCATATGGTAGTCCCGAATAGCGGGAGATTTCAATCCGTTGGCGAAAGTGACAACGCGATTTTCGAGATGCTTAGCATCGGCACATTTTGTTCGTGCTGGAAATAAACCGCGAAAACCAATTTCTAAAAGTTCCCTTGGTCGGTAATTTACAATGGCGCTTTTATATATGCCTGAAAATGAAGGTCCAATTAGATGTTCTTTTGAAGAATTCCTTCCTGATCAATATAGCATTGGTATCAACTTAATTTGTTTTTTTTAACGAACAGATCGACGTGGTAGGCCAGTATAACAAAGTGGTCATGGTTAGACAGTAAAGAAAGCCTTACAGCTTACGAGCAAAGTTTTCAGAAGTACATGGAACACTTAGAAGATATGAAGAAGATGGAGGAAGCTATGGCGGGTTATTACGACATGGAACTTACCGGCTCGAGGGAGATATACCAGGTAACAAAAATAGGAAAGGATTAAAAACTTCTGACCATTTTGCCGATGTCGGCAAAATGGTTAATTTAGGCAGAGACTCGCTGCGCGAAATTAGAGATTGGCGCTTACCCGGTGTGCCTGCTATCTGGTAGCCGCCCGATACAGGAACTAAAAGCTGTCAAACATCCGCCATAAAGAAATTGGGTGCTGATTTGGCGTGGAATGAGTTTCCGAAAATATTCGCAGATTTGTTGAAAAATCCCTGGCTATTCGAAAATGGTGGAAAGAGTGTTTGAAAAACTTATACATTATGGCAAAAGTAAATCCTATCATAATTCTCAACCTGGCACCCTTTCAATAAAAAAGCTTGAAAAGCTTCTGTTAAAGGCTGCTGCAAGAGACAAGTCTTTTCACGACCACCTTTCGGGTATACTTCATCAGCAAGTAAGGTTTCAAAATTTTATTGATGCAAATAATACCTGCGGCGGAATAACAAAGGAAGGATTAGGGCTCAGTAGTGGTTTTAAAGTTTTTTACTATCCAGGGCTCGTATCCTGGTGTATCGCCATTTAAAATGTTTTTTGTTCGTTTTTGCACGCTTTCATGTATGCATGCAATGCCATAGTCTTTATCATTCCAGGTTCTTTGCAGTCGCCTGAAAAGTGTACCGGGAAATTTGGCCTGTTCATTGTGCATTACATCGTCTATGTTTAAAACTGCCTGCTCATATTTTTTGTAAGCGCGGCCTTCTTTATAAAGCAATAAGCCTTTATCTGTTGCTTCTTTAATCATCCACTTAAGCGTTATGTTAGATAGGCCTTCTTCCTTGTACCCTCCGCCTACATCGGTATGCACGCCGCAGAACCATACTTGCTTTAACCTGCCGGATGGCTGGCTCTCATCCAATGCATTCCATATTACCGGATTAAAGGTTTTGCGCTCCTCATCAATCGACAATGCTTGCCGGGCATATTCTACACTATCACTTAAATCGAACGAATGAAACTTATGCGGAAACCATTTTTCAAACAACACGCTTAAATATTTACCGGGAAAGCCCAGAGCAGCAACGGTATCCCAAACACCAATGAACTTTATTTTACACCACATGGTTGAATTTTTTTCAACCAGTTCCTGTGACTCTTTTAACCTGGTTTCTCTATCGGTTATATGGTATATTCTAAATGCTTCCCTTATCAGGTCTTCCCGGCATTTAGGCAGTATGCCAAATAAATGGATAAAGCCAGACAGGCTTCTTACGGTGGCAGCTCCCCTGCTAAAACCAAATAAAAAAATATTGTCGCCCGCCTGGTAATTTTGGAAAATAAAATG
>JBBRCW010000316.1:0-8035 GCA_038204535.1 Chitinophagales bacterium
GCCCTTTACGTGGGAATGCCTTAAACAGATGGATGTAGGTTTCATCCAAGGTCCTGGGCTGAAGATTCTCCTTATAATTTTTAAAGTAAAAAACTTTGCAATCTTCCGTTTTTGAAAGAAAGTTTCTGATGGAATATTTCAACGCCTTGTCCGTTGCATACACTACACCATTCGGCAATGTTCGCGGTTGATGGCTGAAGTCAGCATTGTAATTGGAGTTGATGGATTTGATGATGGCACAGCCAAACACCCTATTGTTGAAAGTTGTCATTGGAGATGATTTTACGTGGTTAGGCATTTGCATTTGTGGTTTCCGATGGCACTTGGGAGACAAGGCTGCTTTCTTTCTTAAAAACAGTTTCGGAGAAATAGCCTGCCAATACCATAGGCAGATGACTCTTCATGTGGGTATGTGGCGCAGGCTCATGCCCCATGGTAATACTCATCAGCTTGTCAAAGGCATATCGCTCATTGCCTTTGTAAAAAGGGATGGCATGTTTATAAGTATCAAAAGCACGTGCAATGGCGAGCTTAAACAACTCGGGCTCTACTTTTTGAAGAAATGGCTCAAGCAACGAATGAGTGCGGGTGGCGGTTTCACTCTGAGAAACCAGAAATCGAATAAGCTGCCCACAGGCGAATGCAAATTCATCATCGTTAAGAAAAGCATTTTCATTGCTTTTCTCTATCTCCCGCATGCGCACAAGCATGTCTTGTGTTTTGTTAACCATATTTTGGTGGTTTTGTGGATTTATTTCAAAATAATAGTAGAGACTAAACCAGATGTTCAATTTCTCTTTTATAGCGTAATCATGTTCCATGTTTTTATCCCTTCGGATAAAGTCATGAATACCTTGCCTCATGATGTCTTGAAAAGAATGGTTTTGAATTGCCTCACGTTTAGATTTATAGATGAAGTCGTAGAAAGACTTTCGGTATTTCAATAATTGATTGTAAGTATTGTGTGAAATGTATTTATCAAAATCTACGTCGCCAAAGTATTTCAGCCAGTTTGATTGCTCAACAATAAGTTTCCCGTCAAACATTTTATTTGCTACTTTACTTTCAAATTCTAATACATTTTCAATGGTGCCATCCATTTTGCCCCCTAATGGAAAAACCTCTGTGATGCGCATGCCTTTCAACTTATATCGAAAGGAAGGCACATAGTCTAAATCAACCATTTCACCTTTCAGGAAAAAGAGCAGATAATAACCGCCTAAATCACTTTCATGCACTTCTTCAAACAATCGCTTCAAAATTTCTAAATAGGTTGGTTTCGCATCTCTATAATCATTGATGATGCGGATCATTTTCCCATTCAATTCCCTTTTGTCTATGAACACCGGAAGAGGATTTGGAAGAACACGCTTCCTTAATTGAAAGAATTGCCAGATAGCTTTGGCATCTTCTGTTGGCAATCTGAAATTGACCAAGAACGGCGCAGACTTATGCTGCATGAATACTTTTTGGTCTGGAAACTTGCTTAGCATTTCTGAAATTCCGTATCCATTCTTCGCATCAAAAAGTGCGTTCTCATTTAGGTAGTTATTGTACACCTCCTGAAAATCTTCAAACGCAGGGGTATTATAAAAAACCCTGATTACCGTTTTCTTGTTCGCCTCAGTGTAATATTTCTGTTGCCTTAACCAAACCAACAACTTACTGGTACAGACTTTCTTAAATTGTTCCAACCATTTTAGATGTTGCTTATTCTCCAGAGAAATAAAATCATTGGCTCTCCCGAAATAACTTTTGATCGCTTTCGGTAATTTATCATTTTCCTTTTCTATTTTCTCCTCTATAGTTTCCTTCTTAAACCCCAACATAAAAGGTGAAGCGGTTTGGAAGAAAATTTTCTCAGAAGAATTAAAACACTTATTTATCTGGAATTCGTGTTTGGTAACAGTTTGTAGAGTTAAACATTTTTGGAGAAAGTCAGAAAGCTCTTTTCTTTTTTCAGTTTTTTCGCTGCCTTTCTTTTCTCTCTTAGTATCTCCCTTATCGGATGGCTTAACGTTGTACCCTTCCTGATTAACAAGTTGAATTTCTCCTTCCTCTGAAATTTCTATCTCAATGTACAAGCCGTCCTCCAGCTTAAGATTATAACCGAAGACTTCTGTAGGCAGGTCATTGACAAAGTTTACTATCTCTCTGATCATTTTTGAAGATTCTGTTTAATATTTAAATTTATTCAACCTCCCCAAACATCCCCAAACATCCCATCCCCTGCGCATTATGCAATCCCAAACCCGCATTCAAGCCCACTGCAGCGCTGCATTAAGAAAATAGAAGAAAGCCCGAATTTCAGGCTGTCCCTATAATTCCAAATGGTACAATTAAATGAAGCAACACAAACAATCAACTAATTTCAATTCCTCTTATCTATCATAGCTATCTTAAAAGATTGATTTTATGCAGCAATTAAAGATTTCTTTTCTGCATCCGCAGCATAGGCAAGACAAGCTAAAATATCATCCGAAGTTAACTCGGGAAAATCTTCCAGAATTTCTTCACTGCTCATACCAGCCGCAAGATAACTTAATACGTCATAAACCGTAATCCGCATTCCCCGGATACAAGGCTTGCCACTTCGTTTGCCTGGTTCAATAGTAATATATTCTTTGTAATTATTCATGGTAATAAAGTTACGTCAGTTTACAAGCCTTCAACTCCCCATCACACACAATATCTTCTTTTTAACCATACTTCAAACAATGGATCGCTCACACCACTCCCATACACCCCATCCCCTGCGCATTATGCAATCCCACCCCTGCATTCAGCCCCAATTCCAAAATTTCTTTCGGTGCAGAAATCTTTAGCCTTAACTTATCAAACCCTTTGATCTTTGTTTCAGCCGCTGTACCTGCTTTTATTGTTAACAATCTTTGCCGGGGAGCATTAGTAAAAACTAAATCAACCTTTATATTTTCCTTCAAATGTTTTATTTCTTCCTCTGTTGGCTGGTGGACTGCTTTATACTTTTCGAGCAGGTTTGATATAAGCAGATCGGTATAACCTGCATCTAAAGGAGACAGGTAATCATAGTTGCCACGATCATTTTTTCTACCAATCACCACCGGCGACATGGGTTGCAATAACACTTCATCTGCATTGCTTACCGCATCATTTATCATTTCTACCTGCTGCACTGTAAATACAACCCTTGAAATTTTATCTGCCACCTGCAATTGCTGGTGCATAAATAGTCCTTTAATAAAATGACTGGCAGCATCGGGTATATGAAAACAAACCGTTAGTTCTGCAGTGGATGTTTTCATTAAAAGTCTGTCGCCTTTAATGCTAAATGGTGTACGAATATCGGAGAAGGTAAATAGCTTAAAAGACTTGCCGTTATGTTTGTAACCTTCTTCATGCAAAAATGAAGCATAGCCTTCATCCGCTTTTTGAATAATCTTATAAATTGCAGCCGAAAAAGGGTAGTGATAGTTTATAGGCAGGTATTTTCCGGTTTGAGGTTGAAGGGTCAGATTAAATCGCATCTGGTAAATTAAATATTTTATTGTAATTGCAATAAAATACTAATACACACTCTGGCCGGGAGCCATCCTTTGATTAAGTCTTTTTAATATATTTAAGTTTCAAAAATTTTCCGTGAATGTAATCTGCCTACAAGACAAAGCTTGCTATGCCTTGATAGATGAGGTTGTAGCAAGAGTAAAGGAGAAACAGGTTATTACCCAGGACAAATGGATATCCTCGGAGGAGGCCATGCAAAAGTTACGCATCACAAGCAAGACTACCTTACAAAAGCTGCGCGATGAAGGCCGCATGAGGTTTTCCCATCAAAAAAAGCTCATTTTGTATGATGCTGAATCCACCGTTCTGCCCTGGTGTTCATAAAAAATTGCAGTATTGTACAAGGTTTAAGCGCAGCGAAACCTTGTACTTAGGAATAAATTGAGGTCTTGGACCTATTGCCTTTGTAAAAGGTAATAATACTCGTATAAGATTATAAAATATAACAGCCATTGGTTAGAAAAAGAGCCGGTGGCTTTTTTTACAAACTCTCTTAGGTTTTTTTTATAAACATTTAGGCCGACATGGGTTACAATAAAGCCGGGTTGTTTTGGTTGGGCACCCTTATTAGTGTCTTTTTTTACTTTTGTTCTCAGGGGACTTTGGCGACTCAGGGGACGTTTCGCTGGTGTTTAATGAATCGCAATTTTACAAAAACTTCGTTTTCCCTCCTCAGGCGCTGACTGCGATTAGCAGCTACTATTTTCCTGTATTACCTGTTATACCTCAACTTTTGCAAATCATTGAAAAACAATTGACTTTCATTTTTAAAATAGTATGATTACCTTAGGCTGAGGTTGTTTAGACAAAGAATTTAATCGATTCTGATTGTATCAAGAAATCGGGCGATTTCGGCAAGTGACGAAAAATAAACTTTTAAGTCAATAAACTAACTGCCAAAGAATATGAATAATGACACAACTTTTTTCAGTTATTCCCGCTCTGACTCCGACTTTGTTTTGCAGCTGGCCAAAGACCTGCGCAGCGCCGGAGAGGAGCTATGGCTTGACCAGTTGGATATAACAGCAGGCAGCCGTTGGGATTCATCCATTGAGGCGGCCCTAAATAAGTCATCGCGGCTAATCGTGGTGCTTTCCCCTGAATCCGTTACTTCCAATAACGTTATGGATGAAGTTTCGTTTGCGCTGGAATCAGGCAAAACCGTGATACCTGTTTTATACCAGGAATGCGCTACGCCCTTCAGATTAAGAAGGCTGCAGCACATTGACTTTACGGGAGACTACCAAACAGCATTACAGCATTTGATAAAATCTCTTTCGCAGCCAACCGCTAATTCTGCCCGGGCAGCAGTTCATTTGCCCGACAATGTGGGCATACCAGCCAAACACAGCCGATATGGAGCGGACCAAAAAGAGAAACAGTCAGCAGGCTTTGAAAAACCTGCAACCAATTACAAAAAATACCTGCTGATTTTTGCAGCTATAGTTATAGCAGTAGTGGCCATCTGGCAATTCAGTAAAAAAGATAATACGAAAGATAACACCGACCAGCTCGCCTGGCAAAAAGCGCTGGAAAATAACGACAGTGCTTCTTATGTGCGATACCTCGCTGATTTTCCAAAGGGACAATATTACCAGCAGGCCATACAAAAGATCGATTCATTTAAAAAGGCTGCTGAAGTTACACCTTCGGTAGCGGGTGAAAATCCTGCTTTGCAAACCGATACTGCCAGGCCTGGTGCGGCAACGATTGAACCACCCGTTTTAACAACGCGTCCTGCAAATAAATTTCCATTAAAGAAAACGCCTTTCTATGCAATTATGATAAAGGCGACCAAGACGCAGAGAGAAGCTTATCAATTAGCAAATAAATTAAAAAGCATGGGCAAACCTGCTGACTATCTTTGGATTCCTGATTATGCTTCGTTAAGCGGTGCGGAATTTTTTAACGTTTATATCGGCCCTTTTGCCACCCAACAGGAATGTGAAGAAGCAACCGAAGAATACAGGAAAAAAGACAGGACTGTTTACGGGCTTCTTGTTTCGCAAAACAAAAAAAGAGTGCAGATCAATGGTGTGGGCAAAGTAAGAGTTACGACGAATTAGCCAGGCAGCATTTATTTGGCATTGCATGATCGCCAGGCCGGTTTATAGTGCAAGTGAATAAAAGATTGTAATAGATTTTTAGCGCCTAAAGACCGCATAATTTCTTTTTTATAAAAATAAACCTACATTAATACGATCGTTTAAAAGAAAAACAAATGAGTACCATTACAACGGCTACAAATCAAAAAATACTGTCTATCGATATTGGCGGATCCAAAGTAAAAGCAACGATTTTGGATGAAAATGGCAATATGATGATTGATTATCAAAAAGTGCCAACGCCCGATCCCGCAACGCCAGACACAGTCATAGCAGCCATCAGCACGCTTACAAAAGACTTTCCTCCGTTCGATAAAATATCTGCAGGGTTTCCGGGATATCTTAAAAAAGGGGTTGTATTTACCGCGCCAAACCTCCATGATAAGTCGTGGCAGGGTTTTAACCTGGCGCAGCAATTAAGCGAAATATTTAAAGTGCCGGCACGGGTAGTGAATGATGCCGATATGCAAGCCCTCGGCATAGCTAAGGGAAAAGGCCTTGAAATGATGATCACGCTTGGTACAGGCTTTGGCACTGCCCTGCTGCAGGATGGTGTGCTGCTGCCGCATATCGAACTGGCACATCATCCCGTAACAAAAAAAAATACGTACGACCAGTATATAGGCGACAAGGCTTTTGATGAAAAAGGTGTGGAAAAATGGAACAAGCGGATGAAGAAAGTTATAGAAATTTTAAAAACCGTTTTTAACTACGACCATCTTTACCTGGGCGGAGGTAATGCTTCGGAAATTAATTTCACACTGGATAAAAATATTGAGATTGTTACTAATAAAGAAGGCATTTTAGGCGGGGCGATGTTATGGAGGCAGGCCGATTTTTCAGCCCCGCTGGAAGTTGAGTCTTAAGTGATTTTGGCACAAAGAATACCTTATTGCTATTCCCGTGTTTGTTTTAAATAAATCTTAATTTTCTTGCACGCTATGGTTTCTAAATGTTATTTCTTATTTTACCATTCCCTTAAAGAAAAGGGAACTTTTTTACGCTTTATATAGTTTAAGACGGCAAGGGTTCGCATTATAATCTCAATAGCTATCCCGGTCCGTAGGTATTTTTTGGGGCAGGCATTAAACATTGGAATTCTTTTCTTCAATAAAAAACAACAATATCAAATTATGAAAAATGCAAAAAACGGTCTCGAACAAACGGCCATAAATACAATAAGAGTTTTAAGTGTGGATGCGGTGCAGAAAGCAAATTCCGGCCATCCGGGTATGCCAATGGGTGCTGCTCCTATGGCGCATGTTTTATGGGCGGATGCAATGAATTATAATCCCAAAAATCCGGATTGGCCTAACCGCGACCGGTTTGTTTTATCGGCAGGCCACGGCTGCATGTTACAATATAGTATTCTGCATTTGACCGGGTACGATGTGTCTTTGGATGACCTGAAAAATTTTCGGCAATTACACAGTAAAACGGCCGGCCATCCCGAATACGGATTGTGCCCGGGCATAGATGTTACCACGGGTCCCCTGGGGCAGGGATTTGCCAACGGCGTAGGGTTTGCCATTGCGCAAAAGCATATGGCCGCCCGGTATAACCAGCCCGGATTTAATTTATTTGACTATAACATTTACGCCATTTGCAGCGATGGCGATATGATGGAAGGCGTTACATCGGAAGCGGCTTCGCTGGCTGGCCATCTGCAATTAGGAAACCTCATCTACCTATACGACGATAATCACATTTCTATTGAAGGCGATACCGGCATTGCATTTACAGAAGATGTGGCTAAACGCTTTGAGGCGTACGATTGGCATGTGCAGATAGTAGAAGACGGAAACGATATTGAAGCTATTGCGAAAGCCATTAAAAACGCACAAGCCGAAAAACAAAAGCCATCGCTCATAAAAGTACGCACCCATATTGGTTATGGCAGCCCCAATAAGGTGGACACCGCAAGCGTACATGGTTCGCCGCTGGGCGATGCGGAGGTTAAACTGGTAAAAGAATTTTTCGGGTTCGACCCCGATAAATTTTTTGAGGTGCCCGAAGAAGTGGAAGCATATTACAAAGAGAAAGGGATGCGCGGAGTAGACAAAGAAAAACAATGGAACGAACTGTTTGCGGGATACAAAACAAAACATCCTGACCTGGCAGCCGAATACGAAACAATGAGCAGCGGTAAACTGCCTGATGGCTGGAAGGATAAACTGCCTGTATTTAAAGCCGCCGATGGCTCAATTGCCACACGTAAAGCTTCAGGAAACACATTGAACGCAATTGCTGATTTGCTGCCCGGTTTAATTGGCGGTTCTGCCGATCTGTCCCCGTCTACTGACACATGGCTTAATAAATACCAGGCGTTCAGCCCCACTAATTACAATGGCAGAAATTTCCATTTCGGTATCAGGGAGCATGCTATG